>NZ_KB906856.1:147354-470577 GCF_000381685.1 Nocardiopsis sp. CNS-639 | reverse complement strand
GTTCGGCGTTGAGCCCCGGGGGCGGTGTGAAGGAGCCGTCCTCGGCGATGTCGAAGCGTTCGCAGTAGCCGGAGGGGCCCTGGAAGATGATGCTGTTGCTGAAGATGCTCAGTCCCACGTCCTGGCCGTGGGAGAGGGTCCAGCCGTCGTAGGAGGGCGCGGAGTTGTAGAAGCTGGACACCGACAGGTCCAGCCCCGTTCCGGCCACGGTCAGGTCCCGGTGGCGCAGGACGAGGTTGCCGTCCTGGGTGTTGACCGCCAGTTCCATGCGGTCGCTGATCTGGTGGCGTTCCAGCGGGTACCAGGACTGGATACCGCGGTTGACGCCGTCCGCACAGGTGCCGACCCGGGTTTCGGGTTCTTCCGAACGGTTCTGGGCCTCGGGGACGCTCTCGGCCCCGGGCGGAGCCCAGGGTTCGTCGGGGGGTTCTCCGCCCACGGGTTCGGTGTTGGCCTCGCCCGGCTCCCAGGTGTCGGGGACCGGGACGGTGCGGTCGGCGGGTGAGTGGGGACCGGTGTCGGCCAGGGCCGGGGGCGCGGACAGCAGCCCCAAAAGGAGGGTGGAGGCGGCCGTCGCGGCCGTCAGGGACCAGGGGATGTGCTTTCTCACGAGGGGGATCGCTCCCAGGGGTGGGGATGTGCACGGGGAACACCCGGACATGACGACCCTGGTCTGAGGGTCCGTCTCCGGGTGGCTCAGGCACCCGGTACGTTACGGAACCCCGACGCGAGAGCACCATGAGCCCAGGGTGAAGAACGTGACCCTGGGTGAGAGGGACCTTCGGGAAGTTTGACCACGGGTGCGACGGAGAGTGACCGCGTTCGCGCAGATGAGGGCGAACGCCCGCGGAAACGGAGCGTTGCGTGCGCCGGACGGCGTCCCCGGGACCCCCTGGCCTCGGTGGCCGGAACCGGCCCCGATGACAACAATTGCCCTAGGGCAACGATCGCGTCCCCCGGCACCGCCGATGCCGCGCGGCACATGGTGACCGCACGACCCACCGCACAAGGGAGGGGCGCGGGCACCGTCGTGCCCGCGCCCCTCCCCCACGGGCCCCGTGCGCGGAAGGGGACCCCGGGTCAGGGGGCCGTCAGGCCCCCGTCGTGGTCGTTACCGGCTCTCCAGGCGGTCCAGCAGGGCGTGGTACTCGTCCCACAGCTCGCCGGGCAGGTGGTCGCCGAAGGTCTTGAAGAACTCCGGTACCAGCGCGGCCTCCTGCTTCCACACCTCGCGGTCGACGTCGAGCACGAAGGCCATGTCCTCGTCGGAGACGTCCAGTCCCTCGGTGTCGATGCCGCCGGCCACGGGCAGGCGGCCGATCGGGGTCTCGACCGCCTCGGCCTCGCCCTCCAGCCGCTCGACGATCCACTTGATGACGCGGCTGTTCTCACCGAACCCGGGCCAGACGATGCGGCCCTCGGCGTCCTTCTTGAACCAGTTGACGTAGAAGATCCGGGGCAGCTCGGCCTGGTCGGCCGCCTGGCCCAGCTTCACCCAGTGGGCGAAGTAGTCGCCCATGTTGTAGCCGCAGAACGGCAGCATGGCGAAGGGGTCGCGGCGCAGCTCGCCCACCGAGCCCTCGGCGGCGGCGGTCTTCTCCGAGGAGACGTTGGCGCCCAGGTAGACGCCGTGCTGCCAGCTGAAGGACTCGGTGACCAGCGGCACGGCGGTGGCGCGGCGACCGCCGAACAGGATGGCAGAGATCGGCACGCCCGCCGGGTCCTCCCACTCGTCGGCGATGGTCGGCGCCTGCCCGGCCGGGGTGGTGAAGCGCGAGTTCGGGTGGGCGGCGGGCTCGCCCGACTCCGGCGTCCAGGGACGGCCCTTCCAGTCGGTGAGGCCCGCGGGCGGCTCCTCGGTGAGGCCCTCCCACCACACGTCGCCGTCCTCGGTCAGGGCGACGTTGGTGAAGATGCTGTTGCCCCAGAGGGTCTCCACGGCGTTGGCGTTGGTCTTCTCGCCGGTGCCGGGCGCTACGCCGAAGAACCCGGCCTCGGGGTTGATGGCGCGCAGTCGGCCCTGCTCGTCGAAGCGCATCCAGGCGATGTCGTCGCCCACCGTCTCGACCTTCCAGCCGGGGATGGTCGGCTGGAGCATGGCCAGGTTGGTCTTGCCGCAGGCGCTCGGGAAGGCGGCGGCGACGTAGTGCGACCGGCCCTTGGGCGGGGTGACCTTGAGGATGAGCATGTGCTCGGCGAGCCAGCCCTCGTCGCGGGCCATCACCGAGGCGATGCGCAGCGCGTAGCACTTCTTGCCGAGCAGGGCGTTGCCGCCGTAACCCGAGCCGTAGGACCAGATCTCCCGGGTCTCGGGGAAGTGCGAGATGTACTTGGTGGAGTTGCAGGGCCAGACGACGTCCTGCTGGCCGGGCTCCAGCGGGGCGCCCACGGAGTGGACCGCCTTGACGAACTCGCCGCGCTCCTCGATCAGGCGCAGGGCGGCGCTGCCCATGCGGGCCATGATGCGCATGGACACCACGACGTACGGGGAGTCGGTGATCTCGACACCGAGCTGGGAGATGTCGCCGCCCAGCGGTCCCATGCAGAAGGGAACGACGTACATGGTGCGCCCGCGCATGGCGCCCCGGAAGACCTCGCCGAAGGTGGCGCGCATCTCGTCGGGGGCGATCCAGTTGTTGGTGGGGCCCGCGTCGCTCTCGCGCTCGGAGCAGATGAAGGTGCGGTCCTCGACCCGGGCGACGTCGCTCGGGTCGGACTTGCAGTAGAAGCTGTTGGGGCGCTTGTCCGGGTTGAGGCGGACGAAGGTGCCCTGCTCGACCAGCTGGTCGGTCAGGCGGGTCCACTCCTCCTCGGAACCGTCGCACCACACGATCTCGTCCGGCTGCGTGAGCTCGGCGACCTCCCGCACCCAGGAGACGAGCTCCTCGTGTTTGGTCGGCGCGTCCACGTCGGTATCCACGGCAGTCACAGCGGCTCCTTCTCAAGGTCGAGATCTCTCGCATCATGAACGACGATCCCCCGCAGTGACCAATTGGTTTAGGCCAATGGTCTATAGAAGTTGTGCCGGAAGAACGGATTCCCCTGCACAGCAGGGGGTCCGCGTGGTCTACCACCGGGTACGTACGCGCACGAACCGGGACCGGCCGGAGGCCGTTCCGGTGCTGTTGGGAGCGGGTTCCCCTGTCAGAAGGGGAACCGGGTGCCACGACCGACACACCGTGCTGTTCGTCACACCGCATGTCTGAGGTCCGGTCGCGGGCTCCGGACGGGCACTAGACCTGTGCTGCCGCACCCCTGGCACGGAGGTGTGTCTTCGCAGGTGGGAGCGGTGGAAGCGGGGCCGGTCCGGATCAGCGGCAGAACGGCGACGGCCCGGATCAGCCCGGGACGAGCCGGTCCGGATCAGCGCAGGATGGCGACGGGCCCCCTGGCGCCGTGCAGGACGGAGTGGCTGACCGATCCGAGCAGCAGCCCGCGAAAGCCACCGCGTCCGCGCGAGCCGACCACGATGAGGTCGGCGGGGGTGGCCTCCTCCAGCAGGGCGATCACGGGGTGGGCGCGCACGACCCGGGTGCGCACCGGGACACCGGCGTGGCGCGCGCGGGGCCCGGCCAGCTCCTCCTCCAGGGCCTGCCGGGCGGCCTCGGCGGCGGTCGCGTCGTCGAACAGCTCGGGCGGGATGGGCCCGGTCGCGGCGGCGAAGGCCACCAGCGGCTGCCAGGCGCTCACCGCGACCAGTTCGGTGTCGGCGAAGTCGGCCTGCGCGAAGGCGAAGTCCACCGCGCGCCTGCTGGGCTCGGACCCGTCGATGCCCACGATCACCCGGCCCCGCACACCGTGCGCGGAGGCGTGCTCCCGGGGCAGCACGATCACCGGAACGGGCGCGCGGGCGGCCAGTTCGATGCCCACGGAGCCGACGAACGCGGCCACGATTCCGCTCAGCCCGCGCGAGCCGACCACCACGGCGACGGCGCCCTCCGCGGAGGCCTCGGCGAGCAGGGCCTCCACCGGCCGGTCGTAGGACAGGCGCTTCTCCACCCGCAGCTCGGGGAAGAGCCGCGCCACCCAGTCCCCGGCGTACTCCAGCAGGGACTCGGCCCCCTGGGCGTCGGCCTCGTCGGGGAACACGTCCGGGGCGACGTCGGGCTCGGCGTGCCCGTGTCCCGCGAACACGCCTACCGAGGCCAGCGGCCCGGCGGCCGCGACGATCCGGACCCCGAGGCCGCGCAGCATCGCCTGGTGCGCCGACCACTCCAGCGCGTGGCGGCTGGATTCCGTGCCGTCGACCCCCACGATCACCCATCGCGTCGTGGATGCGCCGTCCATGCGTGCGCCCTTCTCGTCGGCCGTCCCTGCCCCGCGTATTCCGCCGGTGTCCCCTGATGATGCCGTGTGAACACACACCCGTGGATAACGGTGTCGACGCGAGTTGGGTGAGACAGGGCACCCCGGGTAGGGGATGGCGACACAGGGGTGGGTTCGACCACGCGCCCTTCGGAGGACTGCTCAGCGGGGGCGTGGGAACTCGTGGAAGGCAGGGGGCACGATGTCGCACTCCGCGCAGATGCACTGGGACTACAGGGACGGGAGGGTCGCGGCCGTGGTGGCCGCGCTCGTGTACAGCCTGTGGGTCGTGGAGGTCATGCTGCCCGACAGCAGCGCGGCCCAAGGAGCCCTGGCCGTCCAGAGCTCGGACTTCGCCAGGTTCCTGGAGAGCGCGCACCGCATCGCGGCGATCCTGGTGATGATCGCCGCCGGGATCGGTCTCGGGCTGGGCGCGAGGGAGAGGACGGGCCACCTGCTGGCGGTGTCGTGGTGGTGCATGCTCGTGTTCGGCACGGCGTCGCTGGCCGCCACGTTCTTCCCCGGGCCCTGCACGGTGTCCACGGACGTCCCGTGCGCGACGGAGTCGCTGGCGGAGGGGCTGGAGGGGGCCACGGCGGCCCAGGCCGTCGTCGCGGCGGTGGCCCTCCTGGCCGCGCTGGCGGGCGCGATCGTGCTGGCCGTGGACCGGCGCAGGATGGGCGACGGCAAGTGGCCGCTGGTGGCCGTCGTGGCCGCGCTCCAGCTGGTCACCGCCGTCGCCGTCCTGGTCGCGGCGGTACGGGTCTACGCGGGCGGGGGCGACGGCGACCCGGGGGTCGTGTTCAGCGCCCTGCAACGGATCCACCTGGTGGCGGTGGCCCTGTGGCTGCTCGCCGCGGGTCTGCTGCCCAGCCTGTGGAAGCGGTCCTGGACGCCCCGGCGCGCCCGCGTCGAGCACTGAGGGACCAGGGCGGGAGCGGCGCCCGCGCCGGGCGCCGCGAAACCGGCGGCTGCCCGGGGTCCGCACACGCCCCGGGCACGCACACCCCCGGGCACGCGCACCGGCCCCCCGGTCCGGAGGGGCCGGACTCCCGGCGCGCTCCCGCCCGTCGTCACGCCCCGGTGTCGCGCAGGGCCTCCGGCAGGGGGCGCGCGTGCACCACGTGCAGGGTGCTCACCGCGCGGGTGAGCACCACGTAGAGCCGGTTGACGCCGCGCTCCTCGGCCTCGGCGATGGCGGCGGGCTCGGCGACCACCACGGCGTCGAACTCCAGGCCCTTGGCCAGGCTCGCGGGGACCGCGACCAGGCGGCCCGCGTCCGGCCCGGCGCCCGCCTCCCCCAACAGCGGCGCGGCCATCCCCTCGGCCTCGACGGCCTCGCGCAGGGCGGGCAGGTCGGCGTCGGCGGCGATGAGGCCGACCGAGCCCTCCCCCCTGAGCGCGGTGCGGCAGGCGTCGGCGACCGACGCGGCCAGGCCGCCCTCGGCGGGGGTGATCCGCAGCGCCCCGGGCGCGCGGCGCACGGCCACGGGCGCGCCCAGCCCGGGCGCGATCGCGGGCAGCAGGCGGGCGGCGAAGTCGATGATCTGGGCGGGGACGCGGTAGCCGCGGTCCAGGACGCTCAGGTGGCCGGTGGGCTTGCCCAGGTGTTCCAGGAGCGTGGACCAGTTGACGGCCGCCGAGGGGCTGGTGCCCTGGGCGATGTCGCCGAGCACCGTGAGCGAGCCGGACACGCAGCGGCGGCCGATCGCCCGGCACTGCATGGGGCTCAGGTCCTGGGCCTCGTCCACCACGATGTGGCCGAGCCCGGCGGGGCGCTCGATGAGCGCGGCGGCCTCGTCCACCAGGGCCAGGTCCTCCTCCGACCACAGCGCCGCCTTGGGGCCGCGGGGTTTTCCCGGCAGCAGGACGGCGGCCTGCTCCTGCGCGCTGAGCAGCCCCTCGGCGGCGCGGGCCAGGCGTTCGGGGTCGGTGAGCAGGCCGAGCACCAGCTTGAGCGGGTCGGCCTTGGGCCACATGGCGGTGACGGCCGACTTCACGGCGGGGTCGCGGCGCACCTGCGCGTGGGTGCGGTCGTCGCAGACCTCGCCCCGGGCCTCCATGAGGGAGAGCACGGCGTGGGCGATGCGGTGGGAGAGGAGTTCGCGCCCGGAGCCGTAGGCGACGCCGCGTTCGGCCAGCTCGTCCAGGAGGGGGCGCAGGTCCTCGGGGTACAGGCGCCAGCGGCGCGATCCGCGGCGGACCACGACCGCCTCCTCGGGCGTGCGCAGGTGCGACCACAGGTCGCGGCGGACCACCTCGGCCATGCGGGCCTGGCCCTTGATCCGGGCGGCGCGGGGCTCCTCGGTGCGGCGCACCCACCCGGCGGCGGGGCGGGACCGCTCGGGCAGCCCGGCGGTGAGCATCTCGGTGACGGTGGTCTGCTGGACGTCCACCTCGCCGAGGGCGGGCAGGACGTCGCGGATGTAGGAGAGGAAGGAGCGGTTGGGGCCGACGATCGCCACGCCGGAGCGGGAGAGGCGTTCGCGCTCGGTGTAGAGGAGGAACGCGATGCGGTGCAGGCCCACGGCGGTCTTGCCGGTGCCGGGAGCGCCCTGCACGCACAGGGTGGTGGCGAGCGGGGCCCGGACCAGGCCGTCCTGCTCGGGCTGGATGGTGGCGACGATGTCGCGCATGGGTCCGGTGCGGGGGCGTTCGATCTCCGCGTCCAGCAGGGCGCTGGCGCGCTGACCGCTCCCGGTCGGGGCGGTGGTGAGCGGCTCGTCCTCGAAGGCGGTGAGCACCACCTCGGGGTCGGCGTCGCGGCCGTGGTCGATCGTGGTGAAGCCGTAGCGGCGGCGCAGGCGCACGTCCATCCGGTCGCCGGGCGAGGCCCGGTAGTAGGCGACGCAGATGGGGGCGCGCCAGTCCAGGACCATCGGGCGCCCCTCGGCGTCGTGGACGTGGCGGCGGCCGATGTGGATCCGGTCGGGCTCGGCGCCGTCGGACACGTCGTCGTCCAGGAAGACGGTGCCCGGCTCGAAGTCGAGGCGGCCGAAGAACAGCGGGGCCCCGGGGACGTCGGCCAGGGCCGCGAGGCGGCGCTCTCGTCCTCGGCGCAGGGCGGCGTTGGTGACCTTGTCGTTGACGACGTCGCCCAGGACGAGTTCGCTGCCCTCGACCTCCGCGCGCATCCGGTCCAGGGCGGCGCGCGCGGCGGCGAGGCGGTCGCGCTCGGCCCGGAGTTCGGGGCTCACGGGCACGGCGGGGGAATCGGTCGTGGACATGCGGCGACCTCGGAGGGGATCGGCGGGACAGGAACGCGGCAGCGCGCGTGCGCGGGTCCCGCCCCGGTCGCCGCGAGGGCCCGGTTCGTTCCGATCCGTGAGAGCGCACAGCACCCGTCGAGGGGGCGCCGCCGAAAAGAGCCACCAGCCTAACCCGCTCCGGGGCCCTCACCAAACCGGCCGGGGCCCGGCCCCGGCCGTGCCGCCGCCGGTGCGCGACCGCCCGGAGGGGACGAGAACCAACGCGGGCCCGGGGGCGTCCGAGGAACCGGGAGAGGACGGTACTCACATGCACCGCGTTCAGGGCGACCTCGTACTACGGCCCGGCCTCCGGGCGGGATGGGCCAGGCTGGGTGTCGGGGTGGTGACCGGTGTGCTCGTGACCGCCGGCATCGCGTTCCGCGTCGGCCCGGGAGCGGCCCTGGCCACGGGCGTCGCGTGGACCGTGCTGGTCGCGGTGGTGGCCCTGCACCTCCACCGCGCCAGGATCGTGCTGACCGCGCACGAGATCGTCCTCAAGGGGGCGTTCCTCCAGCGGCGCCGGTCGCGGTCGCGCGCCGTGTGGACGATCCGCGCGACCGTCGTCCAGCCGCGCGGGGGCCCCTGCGACACCCTGTTCGTCCTCGACCCGCACGGCGGCGTGCTCGTCCGGGTGTACGGCGCCAACTACACGACCGAGGACATGGACCGGCTGGTGAGCGCGCTCGGACTGCCGTGCGGCGGCCCGCGGGGGCCTGTCACCCCCAAGGAGCTCGACCGGTTCCGGCCCGGTCTCGTGACGTGGTTCGAGCAGCACGCCTACCTGCTCGGAATGGCGTTCGCCGTCGCCCTGACCCTGGCCGTCGTGGCGGGCGTACTGATCGGCTCGGCCCTGACGGCGGGGTAGCCGCGGCGGGCGCGCGGCGGCCCGGCGCGGCGCCGCCGGGCCGGTCAGGTCTTGCGCAGCCGCACCCGCCGCACGCGGTGGTCGTCGCCCTTGTACAGGACCAGGGTGGCCCGCCCCCGGGTGGGGCGGATGTTCTCCACCAGGTTGACCTCGTTGATGGTGCGCCAGGTGTTGGCGGCGAACTCCAACGACTCCTCCTCACTGATGGCGGTGGCCATGTGGTGGAAGTAGGAGCGCGGGTCGGAGAAGGCGATGCGGCGCAGCTCGCGGAAGCGGTCGAGGTACCAGCCGCGGATGTTCTCGACCTTGGCGTCCACGTAGATGGAGAAGTCGAAGAAGTCGGCCACGGCCAGGCGCCCCGCGGAGGGGGCCTGGAGGACGTTGATGCCCTCGACGATGAGGATGTCGGGGCGGTGCACGGTCTGGCGCTCGTCCGGCACGATGTCGTAGTTCAGGTGGGAGTAGACGGGGATGTCGATCCGGTCGGCACCCGCCTTCATCTCCGAGACGAAGCGCACCAGGGCGCGGCGGTCGTAGCTCTCGGGGAAGCCCTTGCGGCGCATCAGGCCGCGCGACTCCAGCACCGCGTTGGCGTGCAGGAAGTTGTCGGTGCTGACCAGTTCCACGTCCGGGTGGTTGGGCCACTGGGCGAGCAGGGAGCGCAGGAGGCGCGCGGTGGTGGACTTGCCGACCGCGACACTGCCCGCGACCCCGATGATGAACGGCGACGGGCGGTCGGACTCGCCGAGGAAGGCGCGCACGGCGGCGTGCCGCTGCTGGGTCGCGCCCACGTAGAGGTTGAGCAGTCGCGACAGCGGCAGGTAGACGTCCCGCACGTCCTCCAGGGAGGTGGGGTCGGTGGTGCCGCGGAGTTCGGCGAGGTCCGCCTCGGTCAGGGACAGGGGTGTGGAGGCCCGGAGCGCGGCCCAGGCCTCCCGGTCCATCTCCACGTACGGCGTGGAGAAGCCGTTCTTCGTCGTGTGAGACACGAATGACCACCCTAGAGCAGGGGGTCGACCGCGCCGGGCGGCCGGTCCCCACAAGTCCCGCCATGGGTCCGTAAACGTGCCGGAAACCACATGTTCACGACACGCACCCCCAAAATTTTGCTTCTCCTTCCCTGGGGGTGGAATCGGTTCCACTCGTTGCCTCCCCATGCCCCCGACCTGCGCGGTCTACTCCCCATGCACCAAATGGTCTATACCGCTACCTGGGAAAACGACCAGTGGTATGGATGCCTGGTTGGTCGATTCGACCGGCTTCTTCGCTTACGCTGGCGGCCATGTGCGGAATCGTTGGCTACGTCGGGCCGCAACCGGCGCTTGAAGTCGTCGTGGACGGCCTCGCAAGGTTGGAGTACCGCGGATATGACTCCGCGGGTGTGGCTGTGCTGGGCGACGGCGCTCTGCGCACCGAGAAGCGCGCGGGCAAGCTCGCGAACCTGCGCCGGGCGCTGGAGGAGCGGCCCGTCAGCGGCGACGGCGCCGGGATCGGACACACGCGCTGGGCCACGCACGGCGCGCCGAACGACGTCAACGCCCACCCCCACGTGGACAACGACAACCGCGTCGCCATCGTCCACAACGGCATCATCGAGAACTTCGCCGCGCTGCGCCTGGAGCTGGAGGAGCAGGGCTGCAAGTTCCTCTCCGAGACCGACACCGAGGTCGCCGCGCACCTGCTCAACGCCGAGCTGGCCCGGACCGGCGAGCTGCCCTCGGCCATGCGCGCGGTGTGCAAGCGCCTGGAGGGCGCGTTCACCCTCGTGGCCGTCTCCGTGGACGACCCCGACCTGGTCGTGGCGGCCCGCCGCAACTCCCCGCTGGTCGTCGGCCGCGGCGAGGGCGAGAACTTCCTGGCCAGCGACGTGGCGGCGTTCATCGCCCACACCCGCGAGGCGGTCGAGCTGGGCCAGGACCAGGTCGTGGAGCTGCGCGCGGACTCGATCACGGTGACCGACTACGACGGCAACCCCGTCGACGTGCGCGAGTACCACGTGGACTGGGACGCCTCCGCCGCCGAGAAGGGCGGCTACGACTACTTCATGCTCAAGGAGATCGTCGAGCAGCCGCGCGCGGTGGCCGACACCCTCCTGGGCCGCGTGACGGTCGACGGCCAGCTCACCCTGGACGAGATGCGCCTGTCCCCCGAGGACCTGCGCTCGGTCGAGAAGATCGTCATCATCGCCTGCGGCACCTCCTACCACGCGGGCCTGATCGCCAAGTACGCCATCGAGCACTGGTGCCGCATCCCGTGCGAGGTCGAGGTGGCCAGCGAGTTCCGCTACCGGGACCCGATCCTGGACCAGCAGACCCTGGTCATCGCCATCTCCCAGTCCGGCGAGAGCATGGACACCCTGATGGCGGTCCGCTACGCCCGCGAGCAGCGCGCCCGGGTGCTGGCCATCTGCAACGTCAACGGGTCCACCATCCCGCGCGAGTCCGACGGCGTGCTGTACACGCACGCGGGCCCCGAGGTCGGCGTCGCCGCCACCAAGACCTTCCTCACCCAGCTGGCCGCCTGCTACCTGATCGGCCTGTACCTGGCGCAGGTGCGCGGGCTGAAGTTCGGCGACGAGATCAACACCGTGATCGCCCAGCTGGCCACCATGCCCGAGCAGATCGAGCGGGTCCTGGAGACGGCCGAGCCGGTCCGCGAGCTGGCCCGGTCGCTGGCCGACGCGGACACGGTGCTGTTCCTGGGCCGCCACGTGGGCTACCCCGTGGCGATGGAGGGCGCGCTCAAGCTCAAGGAGCTGGCGTACATGCACGCCGAGGCGTTCGCCGCCGGTGAGCTCAAGCACGGGTCGATCGCGCTGATCGAGGACGGCGTGCCGGTCGTCGTGGTGGTGCCCTCCCCCGAGGGCCGCAGCGTGCTGCACGACAAGATCGTGTCCAACATCCAGGAGGTGCGCGCCCGCGGCGCCCGCACCATCGTCATCGCCGAGGAGGGCGACGAGGTGGTCCGCCCGTACGCGGACGTGCTCATCCCCATCCCGGCCGTGCCGACCCTGCTCCAGCCGCTGGTGTCCACGATCCCCATGCAGGTGTTCGCCTGCGAGCTGGCCCTGGCCAAGGGCAACGACGTGGACCAGCCGCGCAACCTGGCCAAGAGCGTGACGGTCGAGTAGTAGCGGGACCGCAGGAAGGGGGCGTGTCCGGCGCGCGGCGCCGGGCGCGCCCTCCTTCGTAACCGGGGACCGGCGTGTCCGGGGTCGGCCCGTGTCCGGGGTCGGCCCGTGTGCGGAGCGGACCGCGCACGGGGCGGGCCGGGTCCGGGGGCGGCCCACGCACGGGGACGCGTGACGTCCGGGGCCGGTCCGGGTGCGGCGGGGGACCGGATCGGGGCGCGACCGGGTCCGCTCCGCCTCGTGGGAACGCTCCCGTCAGCGCGGTGCGCCGTGCCCCGACCCGTCGTGGGCGGAGCGGGCGGCGGAGACGTCGGGATGGGTCGGCAGGACCGCGCCCAGCGCCAGGACATCGAGGATGCGGGTCAGCTGGCGCGGGGGGCAGGCCAGGAGAAGGTGGTGCCGGGCCCCCGCGGCGAAGCGCAGGGCCCGCACGAGGGCGTTGACGCCCGAGGCGTCGATGAACTCCACCGCGGACAGGTCCGCCACCACGCAGCCGTCGGCGGCGGCGGCCGTGATCCGGGTGAACGCCTCCTCGGCGGTGGCGATGTCGATCTCGCCGCCCAGCTCGACGACGGTGATCCCGTCACAGACGAACTGGTCCTGTTCCGTGTCCAGCACGGTCACGCCTCGCTCCGGGATCGGGTGTAGGGAACTCTGCTCAGGACGCGGTCGGCCAAATGCCGACATGCGTTGACAGCCTACTCTTCCCGGACGGCCCGTCCGGTGCCGTCCACAGCCCCGGAGTCCTTTTCCGGCGTCGCCTCACAGGCGCGCGTCAGCCCTCACCACCGCATATCGCCCACACGATTTTTCCGCGGTCGCGCACCGGTTCCCAGCCCCATTCCCGGCTGAAAGCGGAGACGAGGCCGAGTCCCCGACCCGACTCCGCGAAATGGTGGGCGTCCACTCTGACCGGGGCTTTCACGCTGGAATCGGCGACCATGCACACCACTCCGCCCCGACCGCCGTCGAGGCGGCGCAGCTGGACCACGACGCGGCCGTGCGGGACACCGCGCTCGGGGAGGGCGTGGCGACAGGCGTTGCCCACGAGTTCGGAGACGATCAGCCGAACGTCCTCCAGCTCCTCACGGAACCCCCATCCCTCCAGGGCCCCGGAGGCGAACTCGCGCGCCCGGCGCACCGACTCCGGCGAGGCCGCGAACGCGCCCGCCGCCGCGTCCCTCGTCCGCGCGCGCTCCCCGACCGAGAGTCGGCCCAGTGGGTCGTCCCACCAGCCGCCCAGGAGTGCCTGGGAGGCCTCCGCGAGAGAGGGGCGGCTCCAGGAGGGCTCGGAGTCGGTCTCCGAGGACACCAGCTCTGCGTTCATCACGGTCCTCACGAGTGCGCTGTCGGTTGACCCGTCCGCGGGGCCATCGTGGCTTACATCTGTAAGACACAGATGCACGTGCAGCTCAACGTCCGGGCTAGCGTATAGGACGAAGCACCCTTATTGGTAGATCCCTTGCGCAGAATTCACAGACAGGCATCCGTGTTTACTTCAGACCCGTAAGGGGCTCATAGGCCCCAGCCCAATCCATGTCCTCCCCTGTCCGTAACGGAACCCCGTGGGTATACTGAGCGGTCGCCCGCACCAAAGCCGTTAACAGTCGTTGCACAGGAGGCGATGTGGTCGCCGAAGAGGCACAGAATCTACAGGTCACCCAGGATTTCCTGGCCAATTCCAGCGGTGGCCCCACCGTGCTGCGCATTCTCCTGGGAACGCAGCTGAGGCGGCTGCGGCAGGAGAAGGGGATTTCGCGGCACGACGCCGGGTACGCCATCCGCGCCTCCCACGCCAAGATCAGCCGCATGGAGCTGGGCCAGGTCAGCTTCAAGCGCCGCGACGTGGACGACCTGCTCAAGCTCTACGGCGTGGACCGGGCGGACCAGCGCGAGGCCCTCCTCGGGCTGGTCTCCAGCGCCAACGCCCAGGGCTGGTGGCACAAGTACGGCGACGTGCTGCCGAACTGGTTCGGCGTCTACGTCGGCCTGGAGGAGGCCGCGTCGGTCATCCGCACCTTCGAGGTGCAGTTCGTCCCGGGCCTGCTCCAGAGCGAGGACTACGCTCGCTCGGTCATCCGCCTGTCCCGGACCGCCACGTCCGACGACGACGTGGACAGTCGTGTGCAGATGCGCATGCGCCGCCAGCGCAGATTCGTCGAACCGGACGCGCCCAGACTGTGGGCGGTCATCGACGAGGCCGTGCTGCACCGCCCCTACGGCGACACCCGGGTGATGCGCGAGCAGATCGAGCACCTGATCGAGATGGCCCGCCGCCCCAACATCACCCTCCAGATCGCCACCTTCGCCATGGGCGGCCACCCCGCCGCGGGCGGCCCCTTCAGCATCCTGCGCTTCCCCACCCCCCAGCTGCCCGACGTGGTCTACCTGGAGCAGCTGAGCAGCGCCCTGTACTTCGACAAGTACGACGACACCCACCGCTACGCGCAGACGATGGACCACCTCGCCACCCAGGCGCCGCCGCCCTCCGCCACGGAGGAGATCCTCCGCGGCTTCCTGGAGCGCTACTCCTGACCCCCGCCCCCGCCCACCGGTTCCCGAGCCCCTGACCGGGGTACCCGCCTCGGGACGCCCCTCCCCCGCCCCCGGATCGCACCACCGGACCCCCGCCCCGGAAGCCCCTCGCCCCACCGGCCGCTCCCACCGCCGTCCCACGCCTGGTCGCCCTCCGCGCCCGGGCGTTCGCTTTGCGCACTCGAAACCGGTCCCCCGATGGTCGCCTTCGGCCACGACCGGACAACGATCCGCGCGGGCCGAACCCCCCGCTTCCCCCGACGCGTTAGGCGTGACGTGCGGTTCTGTCCCCGAACCGCCCGACGCGCTTGCATAAGTACTTACCGCCGTAAGTACGAATGCACGTGCATAAGCTACGCTTTGGCTCGCACCGGGGATGAAACAGCCCAAAGGGGGGCAGGGCCACCCATGCCCGGGGGTCGTCTTCCCGGTGGGGGCCGGGGGTTCGACACAACGGGCGCGGTGGACTGGACCGCCGCGTGTGGACACACCCCGCTCACGCGTCCCCCACGTTCCAGGAGGTTGAGATGCATCCGATCTACAACGGCGTTCCCGCCAGCCGTCTGCCGAAGGTCGTCTGGACCAAGAGCAGCTGGAGCAACCCGGACGGGAACTGCGTCGAGGTCGCGGCGCTACCGGACGGGGACATCGCCGTGCGCAACTCGCGCGACCCCCAGGGACCGGCGCTCGTCTACACCCCCGCCGAGATCGAGGCCTTCGTGCGCGGCGCCAAGACCGGCGACTTCGACGCCCTCCTGAGCTGACCCGACTCCCCCACCCCTCAGACCATCCCGGAAAGGGTCCGCGTCGAGGGCCGCCGCGACCACCCGAACCCGTCCGGCGGCCCGCACTCCGTCCACGACGCGGACGCGAGCGGAGCCCGGCACCACCGCGGTGCCGGGCTCCGTCTTCGTTTCCGGGGCCGCGCGCGGCGGACCGGACCCGCCCCAGGGACGCTCCAATTCCCCTGGGACGGGACCGCCGTCCGCCCCTCCCCCGGCCTCGGGGCCGGGGACGCGCCGCGCGGCGCCGGTTCGCGGCTACAGGCGGGTGGGGTCGACCAGGCCGCCGGGAGCGCCGACCGGGGGCTGATCCCACGGCAGGTGGGTGGCGCCCAGGGCGGGCTTGAGGTCGAACAGCCACGCGGCCTTCTCGTCGTACTCGGCGAAGAAGGGCTTGCCGACCAGCTCGGGGTCGCGCGCCTGGATGAAGTGCAGGACGAAGACCTTCTGGCCCGCCACCTCGGTGACGCCGTCCACGCAGACCTTGCCCGGGGTCGCCGACATCGACGGGCCGCGCACCGTGCGGGCCAGTCCCGAGACGCTCTTGTAGGCGCCGCGGAAGATCTCGTAGGCCTCCGCCAGCGGCACCGCGAAGTAGTCCTGCGGACCCGTGTCACGCTCGACGAACATGTAGTACGGGACCATGCCGTGCCGCAGGTGGGTGCGCCACATGCTCTCCCACACGGCGGAGTCGTCGTTGATCGTGCGGATCAGCGGCGCCTGCGTGCGGATGACGGCGCCGGTCGCGCGGATGCGGCGCACCGCCTCCTGGACCAGCTCGGGCCGCATCTCGTTGGGGTGGGAGAAGTGGGCCATGAACGCGAGGTTCTTGCCCGAGGCCACGACCTTCTCGAACAGGCGCAGGGTGTCGTCGGCGTCCGGGTCGGTGACGAAGCGCTGCGGCCAGTAGGCCAGCGCCTTCGTGCCGATGCGGATGGCCTCCAGGTGCTCGATCTCCAGCAGCGGCTCGATGTACTTGGAGATGACCCCCTCGCCCATGATCATCGGGTCGCCGCCGGTGAACAGGACGCTGGTGACCTCGGGGTGCGAGCGGACGTAGTCGACGAGCTGGTCGATCTCGCTGGAGGCGAACTTCAGGTCGGCGTCGCCGACGAACTGGGCCCAGCGGAAGCAGTACGTGCAGTACGCGTGACAGGTCTGCCCCTGCTTGGGGAAGAAGAGCACGGTCTCCTTGTACTTGTGCTGGACGCCGGGGATGGGCTCCTCGTTGGCCAGCTTGGGCACGTTGAGGTCCATCTGGCCCGCGGGGTGCGGGTTCAGGCGTGCGCGGATCTGGTTGGCGGCCTCGTTCAGCTCCTTGCGCTGGGCGCCAGAGCGCAGCAGGTCGGCGATCCGGGACACGTCGTCCTGGGGCAGCATGTCCGCCTGCGGGAAGACCAGGCGGTAGATCGGATCGTCGGGAGCCGCGTCCCAGTCGATCAGCTCGTCGACGACGTAGCTGTTGACCCGGAACGGCAGCACGGTGGCCACCGCCTGCACCGCGAGCCGCTCGTCGGCGGCGAGCCCGGCTCGCGTGGTGAGCTCGTCGAGGTGTTTCGTGGTGTAGGCACGAAACCGACGTCCGGCGGACGGGGAAGTTGCCACGTCTGGCGTAACGCTCACGCCTCTCCTCTCTGCGGGTGAGCAGGGTGCCCGGCGGGTTGGTGCGGGCAGCCCTGAGCCGGCGGTTCCGGTGCGCGTGCGCACCGGCGGACCACCGGGAAGGTGTTCGATGTGGTTGTCGCGTGCCGCCGGAGGGTGATCACACCCTGGGGCAGCGAGCGGATATACCCCGTTTGGGGACTTTTATCCATCATGCGGGAAGTCCAGTCCTGACCTGGACATACGGGAAGTATCCTCGCATGAGTAGACGAAAGTGCCCGACAGCGCCGCCACGGCGCGACCCGATACCGTGTCACCGCGTCCGCCCACCACACCCGTGAGGGAACAGTTGACTGGTACACCCGACGCGGAGGCCTCCGTCGCGCGGCGCTCCTCCCCGCCGATCATCGCCGTGGACGCGATGGGCGGCGACAACGCGCCCGCCGAGATCGTGCGGGGAGCCGTGCTGGCCGTCCGCGAACTCGGCCTGCGCGTCCTGCTGGTGGGGCGGCGCAGCGAGATCGCCGCGCTGCTCGCCGAGGAGGGCGCGCTGCGCGACATCCCCATCGTGCACGCCGAGGACAACCTGGCCATGCACGAGGGCGCCCTGGCCAGCTGGCGGCGGCCCCGCTCCAGCGCGGCCGTCTCCTGCCGTCTGATCCGCCGGGGCGACGCCGACGCCCTGGTCTCGGCCGGTTCCACCGGCGGGATCGTGGCCACCTCCACCGTGCGGCTGCGCACCCAGCCCGGGGTGCTGCGCCCGGCGCTGGCTGTGACCCTTCCCACCGGCGAGACGCCCACGATCATGGTGGACGCCGGGGCCAACGCCGACGCCAAGCCCGAGATGCTGGTGCAGTTCGCGCACCTGGGCTGCGCGTACGCCCAGACCGCGTTCGGGGTGCGCAGGCCCAGGGTGGGCGTGCTCACCATCGGCTCGGAGCCGGGCAAGGGCAACAAGCTCGTGCGCCGGGCGACGGAGCTGCTGGCGGCCACCGCGGAGGGGCCCCCGGCGATGGACTTCCGGGGCAACATCGAGGGCCACGACCTGCTCGCGCGCAAGGTGGACGTGGTGGTGACCGACGGCCACACCGGCAACGTGGCGCTGAAGTCGGTGGAGGGCACGGCCGCGTTCGCGATGGAGGCCGTGCACGCGGCGCTGACCTCCTCGACCGCGGCCAAGGCGGGCGCGCTGTTGCAGCGCAGAGCGCTGCGGAGCCTGCGAGAGCGGCTGGACAGCGAGACCTACGGCGGCGCCGCGCTGCTGGGCCTGAACGGAACCGTGGTGATCGCGCACGGCGACAGCCGGGCCAAGGGCGTGGCCCGCGCCTGCCAGCTGGCCAACGACCTGGCGGGCGGCCGCATCGGGGAGCAGATCCGACGCCGGGTGCACAGCCGCCCGCCGAACTGGCTGCACCGCCTGGCCCAGTCCGAGGCGCCGGGGCAGCGGGGCGCGGAGCAGACCGAGGAGCGCTGACGGGGCGTGGGGAAGCCCGAGGAGCGCTGACGGCGGCCCGGGACGGGGGCGCCGGTACGCGGGCAGCGCGAAGCGGGCGGCGCCCGGGGACCCCCTTGTATCCAGGTTATTTCCGGCCGACGCACCGCGCCCAGCCCTTCCGGGGGCCTGTGGACAACCGCCCGCCCCGGCCCGTACGGGCCGGGAGGGGCGGCTCCGGTCGGTACGCTTGGGGCATGGCCGACCCGCAGGAAGTACTCTCGCGACGGGTCCAGTCCGCCCTCGGCGCCGCCTTCGGCCCCGAGTTCGCCGACACCGACCCCGTCATCCGCCCGTCCCAGTTCGCCGACTACCAGGCGAACGCCGCGCTCGCGCTCGCCAAGCGACTGGGCCGAAAGCCGCGTGAGGTGTCCGCGGCGATCATGGAGCACCTGGACGTGGCCGACGTCTGCCGCGACGTCGAGGTCAGCGGGCCGGGCTTCATCAACCTGACGCTGCGCGAGGACTGGATCGCCGAGCAGACCCGCCGGCTCCTGGACGACCCGCGGCTGGGCGTCCCCGAGCAGGAGCGCCAGAACATCCCGCTGGACTACTCCGCGCCCAACGTGGCCAAGGAGATGCACGTCGGGCACCTGCGCACCACCGTGGTCGGCGACGCGCTCGCGCGCACCCTGGAGTTCCTGGGCCACAACGTCATCCGCCAGAACCACATCGGCGACTGGGGCACCCCCTTCGGCATGCTCATCGAGCACCTGCTGGAGGTGGGCGAGGACTCCCCCGAGGCGGACCTGGTCACCACCGACCCCAACGCCTTCTACCAGGCGGCCCGGACCAAGTTCGACTCGTCGGGCCCCGGCCCCGACGACTTCGCCGCGCGCGCCCGCCGCCGCGTGGTCTCCCTCCAGAGCGGCGACGAGGAGACGCTGCGCCTGTGGCGCAAGCTCGTCGGCCTCTCCAAGGTCTACTTCAACAAGGTGTACGCCAAGCTCGGCGTGACCCTCACCGACGAGGACCTGGCCGGGGAGAGCAGCTACAACGCCGCGCTCGCCGACGTGTGCGAGGAGCTGGAGGCCAAGGGCATCGCCGAGATCAGCGACGGCGCCCTGTGCGTGTTCCTGGAGGGCTTCACCGGCCGCGAGGACAAGCCCGTCCCGCTGATCGTGCGCAAGAGCGACGGCGGCTACGGCTACGCCACCACCGACCTGGCCACCGTCCGCCACCGCGTGGACGACCTCAAGGCCGACCGCATCCTGTACGTGGTCGGCGCACCGCAGGCCATGCACTTCAAGATGGTGTGGGCCACCGCCCGCGAGGCCGGATGGCTGCCCGAGGGCGTGGAGACCGTCCACGTGCAGATCGGCAACGTGCTGGGCAGCGACGGCAAGATCCTGCGCACCCGCAGCGGCGCCCCGGTGCGCCTCATGGCACTGCTGGACGAGGCGATCGAGCGCGCCGCCGCGGTGGTCGCGCAGAACCGCCCCGACCTGGACGCCGAGGGCCAGGCCGAGATCGCCCGACAGGTGGGCATCGGCGCGGTCAAGTACGCCGACCTGTCGGTCGCGCACGACACCGAGTACACCTTCGACTTCGACCGGATGCTGGCCCTGACCGGCAACACCGGCCCGTACCTGCAGTACGCCCAGGCCCGGATCCGGTCCATCTTCCGCAAGGGCGGCCTGGAGCTGTCGCAGGCCAGGGGGGACATCAGCGTCTCCGAGGGCGCCGAGCGCGACCTGGCGCTCAAGCTGCTGGAGTTCGGCGCGGTGGTGGCGCAGGTCGGCGACCTGCTCCAGCCGCACCGGCTGTCCACGTACCTGTTCGAGCTGGCGCAGTCCCTGACGGCCTTCTACGAGCACTGCCCGGTGCTGACCGCCCCGAACGAGGCCGAGCGCGAGTCGCGCCTGGCACTGGTCGCGGTGGCGTTCCGGGTCCTGGTCCAGGGTCTGGACCTGCTGGGCGTGGAGGCTCCCGAGCACATGTAGCGGAGCCCACGCGGGTCCACCGGACGCGCGTGTGCGGGAGGAGGCCGGGGCGGCGGCGCCCCGGCCTCCTTCGTGTGCGCGCCGGCGCCCGTGGGCGCGCGGTCCTTCGCGTGCCGTGTCCACCCGGAAACGCGCGGCTGACCGGTTCCGGCCGCCCAGACCCCTCCGGGAGATCTCACACGGCACGAATCGCCTCGTCAGAGGCGGTTCCAACGCGTGCGCGGCCACCGAGTCGAAGATCTCGCCTCCGGCCGGGCCGGAACTCCGTTCTCCGTCGGGGCGTCAGACCTAAAGTATGTGGACAAAAGCCCCAGATAAGACAAAAGGGAGAAATCGGTAATGACAACCGCCTCCGCGCAGGTCGGTCCCGGACCCGGCACCTGGTACCTCGATCCCCTGCACTCCAGCCTGATCTTCGTCGCCCACTACCTGCGCTTCGGACGGGTCCAGGGCACGTTCGGCCAGGCCTGGGGCCGCGTCGCCGTCGCCGAGGAGCCCGAACGGTCCGCGGTGGAGGTCGTCCTCGACGCCGCCAGCGTCAACACCGGCGTGGGCGCGCGCGACGCCCACCTGCGCTCCCCCGACTTCCTGGACGTGGACCACCACCCCGAGCTGCGCTTCGTCTCCACCGGGCTGGAACCGGGCGGACGCAACCCCCACGCCTTCCGCCTGCACGGCGACCTGACCATCCACGGCACGTCCGTGCCCACCGTGCTGGACGCCCAGTGGGTGGGCGAGGCCCCCGACTACGCCTCCCCCGAGGACACCCACGGCCACTTCTTCTCCGCCACGACCCGGATCCGCCTCTCGGACTTCGGCGTGGGCGACGGCGGGCCGGTGCCCTGGGGAGGCCGCATGGTCGGCGACACGGTGGACATCGTGCTGGAGGTGCGCCTCCAGAACCAGGACCCCGCCCCCTTCCTCCGCCAGATCGGGCACGCGCCCTGAGGAGCGCGTGCCCGAACGGCCGGGGCCCCGCGGGAGCCGGGGAGGGGCGGCGGCGGACTCAGCCGCCCAGCAGCGCCTCGACCTCGTCCCGGGAGGCCATCGACGAACTGGCGCCGTGCCGCTGGACCGAGAGCGCGGCCGCCGCGGCGGCGAACCGCATGGCCTCCTCGGGCGTGCGGCCCTCCGCGCGGGCGACCGCGAACGACCCGCAGAAGACGTCCCCGGCCGCCGTGGTGTCCACCGCCTCCACCCGGCGCGCGGGAACGTGCAGCGGCTCCTCTCCTCTGCGGCCGTGGAGCGAGCCGTCCTCGCCCAGGGTCAGCAGCACCTCCGGAACCAGTTCCAGCAGCGCGGCCAGCGCCTCGCGCGGCTCGGCGCGGCCGGTGATCGCGGCCGCCTCGTGCTGGTTGGGCACCAGGACGTCCACCGACTCCAGGAGTTCGGCGGGCAGTTCGCGTGCGGGAGCCGGGGTCAGGTAGACCGGGACGCCCAGCTCACGGCCGGTGCGCGCGGCCGAGACCACCGCCTCCATGGGCAGTTCGAGCTGGAGCAGCAGGGCGGCGCTGCCCCCGATGATCCCGGGGTCGCCCGCGGTCACGCCGGTGACCTCGCCGTTGGCCCCGGGCACGACGATGATCGAGTTGCCGCCCCCGCCGTCCACGACGATGTGCGCCACCCCCGACGCCCCGGGCACCGTGCGCAGCCCGGACACGTCGATGCCGCTGCCGACGAGGTTGGCGCGCAGGTCCTCCCCGAAGGAGTCCTCGCCCACCGCGCCGAGGAAGGCCACGTCGGCCCCGGCCCTGGCCGCGGCCACGGCCTGGTTGGCGCCCTTGCCGCCGGGCACCTGGCGAAAGGCCGTGCCCGTGACCGTCTCCCCGCTGGCGGGCACCTGTTCGACGTAGGCGACCAGGTCCATGTTGACGCTGCCGAAGACCGCCACGCGCGGCGCCGCGGCGCTCACTTGTCCGCCTCCCTGGCCACGGCCTCGCCGGTGTCGCCGTCCAGGCCCACGATGACCGGGGCGTGGTCGGAGGCGCCCTTGCCCTTGCGCTCCTCGCGGTCGATGCTCGCGCCGCTGACGCGGTCGCGCAGCGCCGGGGAGGCGAGCACGAAGTCGATGCGCATACCCCTGCGCTTGGGGAAGGCCAGGCCCTTGTAGTCCCAGTAGGTGTACACGCCGGGACCGGGGGTGTAGGCGCGCACGACCTCGTCGAACCCGGCGCCGACCAGCTTGTCGAAGGCCACGCGCTCGGGCTCGGTGACGTGGGTGCTGCCCTCGAAGGCGGCCATGTCCCACACGTCCTCGTCGCGCGGGGCGATGTTGAAGTCGCCGACGTAGGCGATCTGGGCGTCGGGGTCGGCGGCCAGGCTGGCGGCGCCCGCCTCGCGCAGCGCCTCCAGCCAGCGGAGCTTGTAGGCGTAGTGGGGGTGGTCGACCTCGCGCCCGTTGGGCACGTACAGGCTCCACACCTGCACGCCCCCGCAGGTGGCGCCGATGGCGCGGGCCTCGGCCTCCTCGGGGTCGCCGTAGCCGGGCTGGCCGGGGAAGCCGATCCGCACGTCCTCCAGGCCGACGCGGGAGGCGATCGCGACCCCGTTCCACTGGGACAGGCCGTGGTGGGCCACCTCGTAGCCGCGGTCGGTGAGGACCGAGGCGGGGAACTGGTCGTCCCGGGCCTTGGTCTCCTGGATGGCGAGGACGTCGACGTCGCTCCGGTCCAGCCAGGCGCCGATCCGCTCGGCCCTGGCCCGGGCACTGTTCACATTCCATGTCGCGATACGCACAGCAGAAGGCTAGGCCATGGCGGCGACGGGACCGGCCTCGCCGGGGAGCCGGTCCCGCGTGTCCGCCACCGCGCCCGCGGCCTCGCCGGGACCGCGCGGAGCGGGCCGCGCCGCCGCGGCGCCCGCGCGGCCGTCAGGGGTGGGAGCCCAGAACCCCGCCCATCGCCTTCGTGAAGTCCATCGCCTCCAGGTCGTGGCGGTACATGACCCACACCGCGTAGCCGGTCCAGCCGGGGGCGCCGAAGATCTCGTAGGAGGCCTGGGCCAGCAGCACGTACTCCCCTCCGTCCCGTTCGTGGTCCGCCGGGGTCTGGACGAAGGGCGGGTCCTGCGGCGAGTAGGCGTACCCGCCCAGGATCAGGTCGGACCGGCGCACGTGCTCCAAGCCGTCGTACTGGTCCAGCCGGTGCTCCCGGTAGACCCGCTCGGTCTCCCCGTCCGCGACGACGGCGCCGTCGGCACCCGTCGGCATGCTCCAGGCCGACCGGGCGTAGAGGGGGTACGGATCGGTGTGGGGGGTGCCCTCGTCGGGGACGCGTTCGACCGCGGCCGCCCCCGAGGGGACGTGGACCACGGCGCCGTCGCCCGCGGACCCCTCCGGGTCGCGCCGGTTGGCGAAGAACAGCAGATGACCGTCCTGCGGCAGCGGGAAGTCGAGCACGTCCCGGGGCAGGGCCGCGCAGTCCACGGAGGCGATGAGGTCCGGGAAGCCGTTCCAGTCGACGTCCGGTGGGAGGACGGGGCGGCCGCCGTACCGCCCGGCGAGGACCCCGCCGCCCTCGTCCACGGCTCCCAGCCCGATCTGGGGGCGGGCCAGGCGCAGGCCCGTGTCGATGGCGTGCTCCGGCACGCCGCTCCGGCGGGCCGAGTCGCGGTACTCCTCGAAACTGTCCATGACGGACATGCTGTCGCACCGGGGGACGTCCCGCCGCGCGGGTGCGCGTGTGACGGGAACGCCCGGTCGGGGCGGCACGGTGGAGGGCGCGGAACCCGCGCGGACACGGACGGACCCGCGGCGAGCTTGTCCAGCCCCCTGCCCGCCGAGGTGGACCCCGCGCGGACACAAGCGGGCACGCGACGGGGAAGGAGAGAACAGCCCTGTGGACAACGGGAGCACGGGGCTCCGGGCGGGGAGAATGCGAGGAGGCGACCGTTCGTGCCCCGCTCCTCGGGGGCGCGGGGCACGGGAACGGTCGTGGCCCCGGTGCGGCCGTCCTCCGCACCGGGGCGTGCGCGACTCCCGGCACGTGCCCGGTGGTTGTCGTCGCGCTCTGTTGGACGGCTTCCCACCCCCGGAGGTTCGCATTGGGTCAAAGGTTTTTCGGCACTCCCCACCGGCCCGGCGCACGGGCCCCGCGGCCCGGAGGAGCGGACTGTCGGCGGTCGGCGTTACGGTGGCGCAATGGCAGAACCGCACCCCCGCCGCGACGCGGAACTCTCCCTCTCCCAGGCGCGCAGGATCGCGCTCGCCGCCCAGGGGTTCAGCGACCCCCGGCCCGCCGGGAAGCCGACCCTCGCCCACCTGGCGCGGGTGGTGCGCAGGGTGGGCATCCTCCAGATCGACAGCGTGAACGTGCTGGCCCGCAGCCAGTACCTGCCGGTCTTCGCGCGCATGGGCGCCTACGACACCGCCCTGCTGGATCGGGCGACCACCTCCGCGACCGGGTCGGGGGCCGCGCGGCTGGTGGAGTGCTGGGCGCACGAGGCCAGCCTGGTGCCGCCCTCCACCCGCCAGCTCATGCGCCACCGGATGGAGCGCAACCGCGCCCAGGAGCGCGTGGGGTGGATGGACCGCATCCGGGAGGAGAAGCCCGAGCTGGTCAAGGCGGTGCTGGAGGAGGTGGTGCGGATCGGCCCGGCCAGCGCCCGGCAGGTGGAGGCGGCGCTGGCGCACGACGTGCCGCGCGCCAAGGACCACTGGGGCTGGAACTGGTCCGAGGTCAAGAGGTGCCTGGAGTACCTGTTCTGGGTGGGCGACCTGACCTCCGACGGGCGCAACGCGCAGTTCGAGCGGCTCTACGACCTGCCCGAGCGGGTGCTGCCGCCGGAGGTGCACGCGGCGCCGGAGACCACCCCGGAGGAGGCGCACCGGGAGCTGGTGTCGATCGCCGCCCGCGCCCACGGAGTGGCCACCGAGGCGTGCCTGCGCGACTACTTCCGCCTCAAGTCCACCGAGTCCCGGGCGGCCGTCTCCGACCTGGTGGAGGCGGGTGAGCTGGTGCCGGTGCGGGTGCGGGGCTGGGACCGCACGGCCTATCTGCACCGGGACGCCCGGGTGCCGCGCAGCGTGCGGGCGCGGGCGCTGCTGAGCCCGTTCGACTCGCTGGTGTGGACGCGCGACCGGGCGGAGGAGCTGTTCGGGTTCCGGTACCGGCTGGAGATCTACGTGCCCGCCGCCAAACGGGTGCACGGCTACTACGTGCTGCCGTTCCTGCTGGGCGAGGACCTGGTGGCGCGGGTGGACCTCAAGGCGGACCGCGCCTCGGGGACCCTGCTGGCGCAGCGGATCACGCTGGAGGACGGCGCGCCCGCCGAGACGCTGCCCGAACTGGTCGAGCAGCTGACCGAGATGGCGGCCTGGCTGGGCCTGTCCAACGGCGTCGGCGGCCCGGCGCTGGCCTCCGGCGGACGCTAGGCGCCGCCGCCCGTGGGAAGGGCCATGACCTGACCAGTTGCCACCGGAACGTCCCCTTCGCCCCGAAGGCGGTCGGTTGACCGACCGCCTCCTCCGGAAACGGTTGCGGCACACGGTCCACCCGGTGCCGCCCCGGCTCTGCCCTCGTAAAGCACCGGTCACATCTCCGGAAGCAGGGAGAAGCCTTCCATCGCCGCCGCGCCTCGGAGGTTCTTGTCGAAGGCGGCGAAAGTTGAGCACCCGGGGTCCAGCGAACGGATGGCCTTGCCCGAGGCCAACTGCACAGCGTCATACGCGCGCAGGCCGTGGACGGCCGTGAGCCGGACAGCCTCTTCGAGGACCTGCGCCGCCACCGTCACCGGAACGAAACGGGAAGGCCCTTCCAGGACGCCGAAGTAGTCCGCTTCGAACGCCGACACGAGGATTCTCGTGTCCTCGACGCCCAACTCCCCCATTCTCTGTTTCCGCCAGAGAGCGGCCGGCACCTCGACCCGGGTCAACTGTGACACCACGATCGGTCCCGTCACGCCGAGCATCACATCGCTGCCGTGCTCGACGGTGTACAGCTTGACCACAGCAGAGATGTCCGCGAAAACGCTCATTCACGGCCTTCCGCGACAAGGTCCTCCAAAGGAGTCCCTCCAGCGGTCGCCCTGCGTGCCCTCTCGAACGCTTCCCTGCTGGGACGTGTCCGAGGCGTCCCAGAGGAATCGAGGAGCCCCGCCTGGGCGAGCTTGGCGCGGATCGCCTCCGCTTCGTCACCCTCGAGTTCGGGGTCGGTCGCGGCGCTCAGTACACGCGTCAGATACTCGTTCATGCTGACGCCACGGCGCTCAGCGGTACATCTGACCCGTCGGACCAGTTCTTCCTCGGCTCTCCACGTCACCTGACTCATAAGGGAAGCCTATGTGCTTGCATTCATGCATGCAAGCACATAGGCATCGGGGTTGGGGAAGATCAGACCCGCTCGATGATGGTGACGTTGGCCTGGCCGCCGCCCTCGCACATGGTCTGGAGGCCGTAGCGGCCGCCGGTGCGGTGCAGCTCTGCGACCAGCTTGGCCATGAGCACGGTGCCGGTGGCGCCCAGCGGGTGGCCGAGGGCGATGGCGCCGCCGTTGGGGTTGACCTTGGCCGGGTCGGCGCCCAGCTCCTGGATCCAGGACATCGGCACCGGGGCGAAGGCCTCGTTGATCTCGGTGACGTCGATGTCGTCGATGCCCAGGCCCGCCTTCTCCAGGGCGATCCGGGTCGCCGGGATGGGCGCGGTGAGCATGTACACGGGGTCGTCGCCCACCAGCGAGAGCTGCACGATCCGGGCCAGCGGGGTCAGGCCGTGCCGCTGGACCGCCCGCTCGGAGGCGATCAGGACCGCACCCGCGCCGACGGAGATCTGGCTGGCCACGGCGGCGGTGAGCGCCCAGCCCTCGCGCAGCGGCTTCAGACCCGCCATCTTCTCCAGGGTGGTGTCGGGGCGCACGCCCTCGTCGCGCTCCACCCCGGCCAGGGGGGCGATCTGCTCGTCGAAGTAACCCGCCTCCAGCGCCCGGGCCGCACGCTGGTGGCTCTCCAGGGCGAACTCCTCCAGCTGCTCGCGCTTGAAGCCCCACTTCTCGCACATGAGCTGGGCGCCGCGGAACTGGGAGATCTCCTGGTGGCCGTAGCGCTCGACCCAGCCGTCGCCGTACAGCCCGAGCCCGTTGTCGAGGGCGTACTGGACGTTGGCCCCCATGGGGACCATGCCCATGTTCTCCACGCCCGAGGCCACGACGAGGTCCTGGGTGCCGGACATGACGCCCTGGGCGGCGAAGTGGACGGCCTGCTGGGAGGAGCCGCACTGGCGGTCGATGGTGACGCCGGGGACGGACTCCGGAAGGCCCGCGGAGAGCCAGGAGGTGCGGGCGAGGTCGAGGGCCTGCGGCCCGACCTGGCTGACGCAGCCCATGATGACGTCCTCGACCGCGGCGGGGTCCACCCCGGTCCGGGAGACGAGTTCCCTGAGCACGTGCGCCCCCAGGTCCGCCGGGTGCACGGCGGCCAGGGCGCCCTTCTTCGTGCCGACGGGGGTGCGTACTACGCCGACGATGTATGCCTCGGCCACGGGGTCCTCCAAGGGCCTGGGTGACGGTTACGAACCGAACTGTATTCGGTTTCTCGGATCCGGCAAGCCCCCGCCCCCGCGAACACGGCGTCGCGCGGGTTGTCCACAGGAAGGGGCTTCCCGTGGCGGCGGACCGTGCTCGGTGCCAGTCTGGAGAAAAAAGCTGAGAAGGGGGGCTTGAGTCCCCCTCCCCTGGGGTGCCCTCAGGCCCGGTGCGCCCCCCGCTCCAGGTGCCCGGCGTCCCCCTCGTCCCCCAGGACGTCGGTGGTGATCCGCTCCAGGGCGGCCACCACCTCGGGGTGCTCCTCGGGCCCGTAGTCGGCCAGCAGCGAGCGCAGCGCGGTGCGCTGGGCCTCGAACATCCTGCGGGCGGCGGACGCGCCGCGCCGGCTGAGCTCCCAGGGCTCGCCCCCGCCCGCCAGGTAGCCCGCCTCGGCCAGCTCCCGGTGGACCGGCGCCCAGGAGTCGGCGGGCAGCCCGGACATCTCCACCAGCTCCCCGGGCGTCAGCGGCCCGGTCACGCCCAGGTGGCTGAGCACCCAGCACGCGCGCGGCGAGACCTCCAGGCCCGCCGCATCGCGCAGGCGCTCGTACATCTGGTCGGCGCCCTCCCGGCCGCAGGCCCGGAACACCTCCTTCTCCACGTGCGCGACGGCGCTGCGGCTCGCTGCGGCCACGGGCGGGATGGACTCGTCCAGGTCCGGGGAGTCGATGGTGGTGCGCAGCGGGATCTGCCGCAGGAACAGCGCCAGCACGAACCCGGCCAGGGCGACCGGAACCGCGCACAGGAAGACGGTGTCCACGGCGTCCGCGTAGGCCTGGAGGAAGGACGCCTGCGCCTGCGGGGCCAGCTGGTCCAGACTGCGCGGGTCGCTCTCCAGCGCCGCGGGGTCCACCCCGGGCGGCAGCTGGATCTGCGCGGCCCGCTCGGCCAGGTTGGCCGCCAACTGCCCGGAGAAGACAGCGCCGAACACCGCCGTGCCGAACGACCCCCCGATGGACCGGAAGAACGTCGCCGCCGAGGTGGCCACCCCCAGGTTCGCGTAGCTGGCGGCGTTCTGCACCACCACGACCACCACCTGCATCACCAGTCCCAGGCCGAGGCCGAGGACGAAGAAGTAGAACCCCATCCGCGTCATCGAGCTCTCCGGTCCCAGCCGCGAGAGCAGGAACAGGCCGAGGGAGGTCACCGCCATCCCCAGCACCGGGTAGACCTTGTAGTGGCCGGTGCGGGTGACCAGGCGCCCGCTGGTGATCGAGGTCAGGAACAGGCCCAGCACCATCGGCAGCAGGTGCAGTCCCGAGGCCGTGGGCGACAGGCCGTGCACGACCTGGAGGAACAGCGGCAGGAAGGCCATCGACCCCATCATCGCGAAGCCCACGCAGAAGCCGATCGCCATGGCCACCACGATGGTCGGGTCGCGGAACAGGCTGAGCGGCATGACCGGGTCCGGCGCCCGCCGCGCGGACAGCCACCAGCCCACGCCGAGCACCACGGCTACGGCGCCGAGGCCGAGGACCTGCGGCGACGTCCACGGGTAGAGGCTGCCGCCCCAGGAGGCGACCAGCGTCAGGCAGATCGCGGTGGCGGCCAGCAGCACGATCCCGGAGTAGTCGATGCTCTGGCGGCCGGTCGGCTGGCGGCGCGGCAGCACCACGAGCACCGTGACGAAGGCCAGCACCCCCAGCGGCAGGTTGACGTAGAACACCCACCGCCAGGACAGGTGGTCCACGAACAGTCCGCCGAGCAGCGGACCGGCCACGCTGGAGATCCCGAACACCGCGCCGAACAGCCCCTGGTACTTGCCGCGCTCGCGGGGCGAGACGACGTCGCCGATGATGGCGGAGGCCAGCACCATGAGCCCTCCGCCGCCCACCCCCTGGAGCGCGCGGAAGAGGATGAGCTGGAGCATGCTCTGGGCGGTCCCGCACAGGGCCGAGCCCACCACGAAGACGGCGATGCACACCAGGAAGAACTGCTTGCGGCCGAACTGGTCGCCGAGTTTGCCCCATAGCGGTGTGACGGCCGTGACCGCGAGCAGGTAGGCGGTGATCACCCACGACAGGTGGTTGAGCCCGCCGAGGTCGGACACGATCGTGGGCAGCGCGGTGGACACGATCGTCTGGTCCAGGGCCGCCAGCAGCACGGTGAGCATCAGCGCGCTCATGATCACCGCGATCCTGCCGCTCCGGTGCTCCCTGCGCGCCCGATGCCTGGCCTCGTACTGGACCATGGCCCTCCCCTCCCCCGGCCGGGCCGCACGCGGTCCCGTCCCTCGACTACCGGCTCCGCTGCCGCCACCCTAGGAAGCCGTCGCGCCCGTGCCCGCGGGAACCGCCGGACGGGCTACCACGGGCACGGGAACTTTGCCGGGGCTTGGACTGTCCCCTTCAAAACCGAATCTTGTTCGGTTACTGTGGCGTCACGCAGGAATCCCCGACACCCCGGAGCAGAGCATGAAGCGGGAACTCTTCGACACCGACCACGACCTCTTCCGCGCATCGGTGGCCGAGTTCCTCAAGCGCGAGGTCACGCCCCGCCATCCGGAGTGGGAGAGGGACGGGATCGTGCCCCGCGAGGTGTGGACCAGGGCGGGCGAGGTCGGCCTGCTCGGCCACGGCGTGCCCGAGGAGTACGGCGGCACCGGGCTGCGGGACTTCCGCTACAACACCATCGTCAACGAGGAGATCTGCCGGGCCCGCGCCAGCGGCCTGGGCGTCACCCTCCAGAACGACGTCATGGCCCCGTACATGGTCGACCTGACCGACGAGGAGCAGAAGCGGCGCTGGCTGCCGGGGTTCGCCAGCGGCGAACTGATCACCGCCATCGCCATGACCGAACCCGGGGCGGGCAGCGACCTCCAGGGCATCACCACCTCGGCGGTGCGCGACGGCGACGAGTACGTCGTCAACGGGTCCAAGACCTTCATCACCAACGGCGTCAACGCCGACCTGGTGATCGTGGTCGCCCGGACCGACCCCGACGCGGGCGCGCAGGGCTTCTCCCTGATCGCGGTGGAGCGCGGCGCCGCCGGGTTCACCCGGGGCCGCAACCTCGACAAGATCGGCATGAAGGCGCAGGACACCGCCGAGCTGTTCTTCGACGACGTGCGCGTCCCGGCCGCCAACCTCATCGGCCGGGAGGGCGGCGGATTCGTCCACCTGATGGAGAACCTGCCCCAGGAGCGGCTGTCCATCGCCACCTGCGCGGTGGCCTCCGCCGACGCCGTGCTCCAGCACACCATCGCCTACTGCCGGGAGCGGACCGCCTTCGGCCGTCCGATTGGGCGCTTCCAGAACACCCGTTTTGTTCTGGCCGAGTTGGCCACCGAGGTGGACATCGCCCGCACCTACGTGGACCGCGGCATCGGCCTGCTCAACCGCGGTGAGCTGACCGTGGAGGACGCCGCCATGGCCAAGTGGTGGACCACGGAACTGTGCAACAAGGTCGTGGACCGGTGCCTCCAGCTTCACGGCGGGTACGGGTACATGATGGAATACCCCGTGGCACGGGCCTGGCAAGACACCCGCGTCCAGACGATCTACGGTGGCACCACCGAGATCATGAAGGAGATCGTCGGGCGCGGCCTGGGTCTGTGACCGCACAACCCCCTCCCCAGAAGGGTCGGAGCTGGAATGAGCGGTGCTTGGGACGGCCTCATCGTCATGGGCCTGCTGGTCGTGCTGCTCGTGATCGGGGTGCGCAAGCTCCGACCCCGGGTCCACATCCCGTGGACCACCAGCGGGATCGTGGTCTTCTTCGTCTTCCTGTGCCTGCTGCTGTGGGCCTGGTCCTGGCGCTAGACAGGGCCCTCCCTGACGGGCGGGCCGGTGCCGCGGCCCGCTCCCCCTCCGCGACAGGCGTCAGCGGACCGCCGGCGGCCGCCGAAGGGACGGGCCCGGCGAGTCGCGGCGGTTCCACGACGGCGCCGGGCCCGGAGGCGGCGGGAGGCTAGTCCCGCCCGGCCTTCTCCCCGTCGTCGGCCCTGTGCTGCTCCCCGGTCTCCTCGGAGTGCATGGGCATCTCGAACCAGACCGCCTTGCCGTCCGGGGTCGGCCGCGCCCCCCACCGGCTGGCCAGCTGCTCGACCAGGTACAGGCCGCGGCCGCCCTCGTCGTCGGCGGCGGCGCTGCGGATGCGGGGCAGGCGCAGGTCGTTGTCGAAGACCTCCACCCACACCGTGTTCGCGCCCCGCCGCAGCCGCAGCAGGAACTCCTTCTCCCCGGCCTCCTCGGCGGGTTCGTCGGCCTCCTCGGCCACCGCCTCCAGCAGGTCGGTCCAGTCCTCGTCGAACTCGTCGGCCACCGCGTCGAGCGGGGTCTCGGAGTCCAGCACCCCTCCGCCGGTGAACTCGCGGTGCACCGGGTGCGGGGTGGCGTGGATGACGACGTTGGTGACGATCTCCGAGACCAGCAGGCAGGCCAGCTCGGCCTGGTCGCGGTCCACCCCCCACTCGCTGAAGGTGCGGGCCGCCATGTGGCGGGCCTCGCCCACGGTGGAGGCCTCCGAGGGGAACCAGCCCTCGCGCAGCGCCAGCTCCTCGGAGTGGGTGCGCACGACCAGCAGCGCGGTGTCGTCGTCGTGCTCGCCCGGGACGCTGTGCACGGCCGCCTCGGCGATCTGGTCCACGTCCTTGTCGGCGACCTCGGCCACCCGCTCCGCCAGCAGCTCGAAGGCGCTCTCGGGGTCCGCCCTGCCCCCGGCCGGGCGCCGGTCCACGAGCCCGTCGGTGTACAGGACCAGGGTGGCGCCGATGGGCAGGCGCAGGTTGGCCTGGTGGTAGACCACGTCCTCGCCTGATCCGCCCTTGGCCCGCACGCCCAGCATGCGGTCGGTGACCTCCAGGTCGATCTTCTCCACCGACTCGGAGGTGACCAGCAGCGGGGGCGCGTGCCCGGCGTTGGCGTAGGACAGCTCGCGCGACCAGGCGTCGTAGACCATGTACAGGCAGCTGACGCTGGGGATCCAGGTGCCGCCCTCCTCGTCCTCCTGGCCCAGCTGGCGGACCCACTCGTCGAGTTCGCGCAGGATGTCGGCGGGCTCGCGGTCGGCCTGGGCGAAGGCGCGCAGCGCGGCGCGCAGCTGTCCCATGACGGCGGCGGCGTGCGGGCCGCGGCCCTCGACGTCGCCGATGACCAGGCCCACGCGTCCGGCGGAGAGCGGGATGGCGTCGTAGAAGTCCCCGCCGATCTGGGTCTGGACCCCGTACCCGTCGGAGCGCAGCGGTCCCGCGGGCAGGTAGCGGTGGGCCGCGGTCAGCCCGTCCAGCCGGGGCAGGCTGCTGGGCAGCAGGCTGCGCTGGAAGGCCAGCGCGGTGCTGCGCTCCTGCTCGAACAGGCGGGCGTTGTCGATGGCCAGGGCCACTCGGGAGGCGATGGCTCCGACGAGGTCGCGGTCGAAGCCCCCGTAGGTGCTCTTCTGCCGCGGGGAGAGCCCGGACAGCGCCAGGGTGAGCACGCCCAGCACCTCGCCGCGGGCCCGCAGCGGGGCGGCGATGGCGGAGGTGACGCCGACCTGGCGCGAGACCTGGTCGGAGCGCGTGCTGGGCGAGTTCTCGAACAGGTACTCGCTGCTGACCACCGTCTCCAGGCGGCGCAGGGCCTGGGTGACGAAGTGGCGTTCGGGGTAGCGGACCTCGTCGCCGACCTCGAACCAGGTGCGCGGCGGGGGCGTCCACCCCTCGGCGTGCACCGACACCTGTCTGACCAGGCGGTCGCGGTCGTAGAGGTCGATGAAGCAGTGGTCGGCGAACTGCGGCACGAGGATGCCCGCGACCCCCCTGACCGTGGAGTCGAACTCCAGGGAGCTGGTCAGGCGGCTGCCGATGCGCTCCAGCAGGCCGTACTGCTCCTCCACCCGTCCGCTGCGCAGGGCCTCCCTGGCGATCAGGGTGATGCCGTCGATCTCGCCGGCCTCGTTGTGCATGGGCACGGCCTGGGCGCGCACGTGGATCCAGGTCGAGTCGCCCCGGAGCACCGCGAAGGTGCCCTCCCACGGCTCGCCGCGCAGAACGCGCCGGGCCAGCTGGGAGGCGTGCTCCCGGTCGGACTCGTGGATACCGATGTCGAGCAGGGAGAGGCCGACGTAGTCGCGACCGCCCACGAACCCGAACAGCTCGCGCGCGAAGGGGTTCCAGTAGCGCAGGAGGCTGGCGCGGTCGATGACGACGATGGCGATCTGCGCCTGGTCCGCCACGGCGGCCGCGGCGAGCGCGTCACCCTTGGGGAAGGGCTCACCCCACCGTGTCATCTAGCCGCCACCTCGCCGTCATGAGCTGCATACATGCCCGCTCCGGGTACCCCGAACGACCGCACCTTGGAGCGAGCGTAGCAACACCGTCAACGTTCCCGCAGCGCAATGTGACAATCCTGATGAGCAACCAATCAACGCGTCCGTACGGTTCACGGCTTGGCGACGAAGATGTGCCCGGCGACGAGCGCCGAGAGCTCGGTTTCCCCGGTCTCACCGTCGGTCACGCGGACCCCGTCGTCAGAGGCTCGCAAGACCACTTCCTGTCCCGGTTGTACCCCGGATCGGCGCAAGGTGAGCATGATGTCGGCGTCCGACTGGATCTGCTCGCTGATACGCCGCACGGTGACCGTGGTCTCGCTGTTCCCGGCGACGTCGATCATCGGGACGATCGAGTCGTCGGTGAAGGGCTCGGGGGAGTAGTCCTCCAGGCCCAGCTCGTCCAGGCCCGGGATCGGGTTGCCGTGCGGGCACACCGAGGGGGCGTTGAGCAGCGTGACCAGACGCTCCTCCACGGCCTCGGAGATGACGTGCTCCCAGCGGCAGGCCTCGATGTGCACGTCCTCCCAGGGGAGTCCGATGACGTCCACGAGCAGGCGCTCGGCGAGCCGGTGCTTGCGCATGACGTGGGTGGCCAGACGGCGCCCCTCGGCGGTCATGACCAGGTGCCTGTCGTTCTCCACCCGCAGCAGGCCGTCGCGCTCCATGCGGGCCACGGTCTGGCTCACCGTGGGGCCGCTCTGGTGCAGGCGTTCGGCGATACGGGCCCGAAGCGGGACGATGCCCTCCTCTTCGAGCTCGAAGACCGTACGGAGGTACATCTCCGTGGTGTCGATCAGCCCGTGTGCGGTCAAGTCTCCCCTCCCAAGGCTCTGTGCCCGGCGCGCGGTCACGACGGGCACGGCGGGTCTCTCACAACACAGGCCGGGGCGACGTGATTCCCAGGGGCCGAGTGGGGACCGGGGCGTCCGCAGGACCGCGGGAGCGACCACCGATACACGCAAGCATATCGTGGCGCGGGGCACCCGGTTTTCTGCCCGGTCTCACGATGCGGATACGTTCTCCCCCCGCGGCAAGGGCACTTGGTCACGCGGACGGGGGCCTTCCAGCCCACCGCGTGCGCCGGAGGGGCGCCGGGCCGTCGCCCACCTGCGGGAACGGGCCCCGAACTCCCGTACGAAGCGGCCAAGATCACTCTCGGGAGCGGCGCGCGACGGGCGCGTCACCGGACGGCCCGGTCAGGGCGCCAGGCGCTCCACGCTCCAGGAGCCGTCGGGTTCGCGCAGGTAGCGGAACCGGTCGTGCATGCGGTCGGCACCGCCCTGCCAGAACTCCACCTCGCTCGGCACGAGCCGGAAGCCGCCCCAGTAGGCGGGCCGGGGGATCTCCTCCTCGGCGGCCCAGACCGTGTCGAACTCCCGGTAGAGCCGGTCGAGTTCGGCCCGGTCCGCCACCGGCCGCGACTGGCGCTCGCTGGCCCAGGCTCCCAGCTGGGAGCCGCGCGGGCGCGAGGCGAAGTAGCGGTCGTTCTCCTCGTCGCTGAGCCGCTCCACCCGTCCGGCCAGCAGGACCTGGCGCCGGATGGCGTGCCAGGGGAAGACCGCGCTGGCGCGCGGGTCGGCCTCCAGGGCCCGTCCCTTGCGGGAGGTGTAGTTGGTGAAGAAGCGCAGTCCGGTGCTGTCGTAGCCCTTCATCAGCACGGTGCGGGCGCGGGGCATGCCCGAGGGCTCCACGGACGCCAGGACCATGGCGTTGGGTTCGGCCAGTCCGGAGTCGTAGGCCTCGTCGAACCACAGGTGGAACTGCGTCATGGGGTGGTCGGCGAGGACAGAGCGCCTCAGGGGCGCGCCCAGGTACGGTTTGCGCAGTTCGGCGGGGTCTTGGTGGTCCACACGGGGCATCCTCTCGTGCCGGGTGCCGCGCGCGCCACCCGGACCCGCGCGTCAGGCGCACGCCGGTCCGGGGTCGACCGTGCCCGTGCTGACCTGGCCGCAGGCGGCGATCACGTGCTGGCGTTCGCCGTCCGAGCCCAGCGGGCCGACCACGACGAGCTGGACCATGCGGTCGCGGTACCAGTTGCCCTCGGAGGGCTCCCCGAAGCCGAGGTAGCCGGAGACGGCGGACAGGTTGTGCGTGCCCTGGATGTTCTCCACGAGCGCCTGCTGCTCCTGCTCGTACCCGGTGTCGGTGCCCAGGAACGGCGAGGGCCGCTCGGTGGGCGCGGCCGAGGCCTCCCGGGGCCCGTCGCTCTCGGGGAGGGGGTGGGAGATGCCCCGCAGCGCGCGTGAGACCACCTTGAGCGCGTCGTGGGCGACGGCGGCGTGGGTGATCGAGGGCATGCCGCCGTCGGCCGCCACGGCCTCGGCGTCGGTCCCCCGCTCCCGCTCCTCCCCGGTCTCCTCGTCCTCCTCCTGGCCGTTGTAGAGCTCCCTGATGAGGGCGTCGGCCTCGGCGTAGAAGGCGCGCTCGCTGCCGCGCGTGTACTGGCTCCAGGCGCCGCTGGCGGCGAGCGGGGTGTAGAAGACGGGGTACCCGGAGGCGTGGCCGAGCGTCTCGGCGTGGTCGGTGACGAACTTGGCGATGTCGTCCCCGCCGAGGATGTCGACCCCGGCCTCCACGCACATCCCCTCCTCCTGGATCTGGTTGTGGAAGTCCATGAAGTCGGTGGAGCGGCCCGCGAAGTAGATGACGTCGGGCGGGTCCTCGGCGCACACCCGCGACAGCTGGTCGGCCTGGGTGGGGCCGCCGTCCTGGTAGGGCAGCACGCCGGGGAAGGGGTCGGCGCCGCCGTCGGCGAGGGTGACGGGGTGGGCCTCCCCGCCGTCCGTCCAGGGCTGGCCGCCCAGGGCGCGGAAGGCATTCATGAACCTCACTGCCAAGTGGGGGCCGTAGCTCTCCCCCTCCTGGTTGTCGGCGATGGCCACGGCGGTGCGGGCGGGGCCCAGCGACTCGGGCTCCTGCCCCTCGGCCAGCCCCTCGCCCGTCCACGGCACGCCGCGGTAGGCCCACAGGGCGGCCTGGTCGGCCAGGCGGGTGTTGGAGGGCGCCACGGGGAAGAAGTACTGGCTGTACTTGCCCGAGGTCTCCATGGCCACGTCGTCGAAGGTGGCGGTGGTGCCGACCATGGGGATCCGGGCCCCGCTGAGGACGCGGACGGCCTCGGTGTTGGGCTGGACGCTGTGGCCGAAGCCGACGGCGGCCACGGGCCGGTCCATGCCCAGGCCCTCGTCCTGGGCGCGTTCGACGATCGTCTCGGCGGTCTCGCGCGCGTACCGCCAGCCCTCGCCGGTGTTGGCGATCAGGATCTTGATCCGGGGGAGGGAGGCGTCGCCCGAGGCGTTGTGCTCGGCCTGCTGGTGGGCCAGGCCCAACAGCTCGCCCTGGACCCCGGCCAGGGACAGGTCGCTGCCGCCGGTGGTGCTGAGTTCGGCGACGTAGGCGATGGTGACGTGGTTCTCGTCGTCCTCGTCGATCAGCTCGTTCTGCTCGTGGATGCGCTCGGTGACCTCGCGCAGGCGCTCGTGGAAGACGAAGTCGCCGAAGGTCACCCCGACGCAGTCCTTGCCGTGCCGTTCGATGCCCCGGGGTGTCCAGACCCCGCCCGACGCGCACGGGTTGAAGCGCTCGGCCACGACCGGGCCGACCACCCACAGGGCCAGGACGGCGACGGCGGTGACCGCGGCGGTCGCCGTGGCCGCGACCCCGGTGATCGCACCGGCGGTGAGCACCCGGGCGCGTTCGGGCGGGTCGGGGTTGCCCACCCAGGTGGAGGAGTCGGCCGGGATCCGCTGGGTGAGCAGTCGGGAGCGGCCCAGCACCCCGGCGGCGTGGCGCTCGCGCAGCCACCGCGACACCGCCTCCTCGGGGCGGCTGCCGTTCTCGGCCTCGGGCAGCGTGGGGTAGCGGGCGACGTCCACCCGGTCGTCCACCAGCGGCCGGGTGCCGCGGTCGCGCACCTGCACGACGAGCAGGGGGTCGGGGAAGGCGCGGCGCAGCCGCTCGTCCTCGATGAGGCGGACCAGGTAGTGGCCGACCCGGTCGAGGCGGTCCTGGTCCACGAGGAGCACGGGGCGCTGGCGGCGCCCGCGGCGCGGGGAGAACGGGCGGCGTCCCGGGGAGCCGCCGTGGGTGTGCGCGAGGTCGTCGAGGAAGGCGTTGACGGCGAGCCGGTGGACGCCGGGCGGACGCTCTCCGCGCGGGCGTTCGGCGGCGTCGTCGTCCTTCCCGCGCTCGGGCCGCTCCTGCGGGGGCACGACCGCGACGACCGCGTGCCGTCGGCGGCGCGGGGCCAGGGACGCCCACCAGCCGTCGTGCGCGGGCGTGGTGTCGGGGCGCTCGGGAGGGCGGCCGTCCCCGGCCCCGCCGGGCTCACCGCGTTCTCCGTCGGCCCCGGGGTCGCGGACGAGGCGTCCGGTGAGGCGTCGGCGGTTGAGCAGGTTGAGGACGTGGACGCCGCGGGCGCGGTGGTTGCGGGGAACCGACTCCTTGTCGTCGCTGGCGGCCTGGGTGTCCACCACGTACCGGTGGTGGTTGAGCCAGCGGTAGGAGCGCCAGGGCAGGACGAGGAAGAGGCCGAGGCAGGCGTAGACGACCGCCAGCAGCAGGCCCACGCCCAACGTGACCAGGTTGTTCAGCCCCTGGAGCACGAGACCGAAGACACCGGCGACGACACCGCCCAGGATGACGGGCGCGGCCAGGGTGGCGAGGTTGAGGAGGAAGCCCCAGGGGGTGAGCACGTGTGTGTCGGCCTTGCCGAAGGTCACCCGGCCGGTGAGGCGGGCGACGAACACGGCGGTCCGCTGGAAGGCGCGGTCGTAGAGGCCGCGCAGGCCCGAGCGCAGGCGGTGGGGGTAGCGGCGCACGGCCCCGGTGTCGTCCGCCGCCCGGTCGGCGTCGCGGTCCGAGCCCCGGCCGTGTTCGAGCTTGGCCCGGCTCAGCTCGGCGACGACGTAGATCTGCGCCTTGGCGTTGGCGTCGAGGTCGGCCTCGTCCTGGACGACCTCCTCCCCCGAGACCGCGGAGCGGATGGCGCCGAGCCTGCACACGCGCAGCCACAGCAGGGAGCGCAGCCGCGCGAAGCGGGGCCAGGGCGGGGGTCTGCGCCCGCGCTCCTTGGCGGGCCGTACGGCGTCGGCCTCGGCCAGCAGGCCCGACATCAGGTCGTAGAGCTCCTCGGTGGTGGCGTGGGCCTCGTGCGCCCGGGACCGCGCCCCGGGCGCGGGGGCGCCGGAGGGGCCCAGGGGCAGCCGCCAGACCGGCTGGTCGCCGCAGCGCTCGGTGAGCACCCGCAGCAGGGCCTCGCGGTCGGCGCCCTCCTCCAGTTCCAGGTCGAGCACAGGCGGGGGCTCGGCCACGTCGCCGCGCTGGGCGCCGCCGCGGTTGCCGACGGGGAGCCTGCGGGCGGCCCGCCGCTCCATCCTGCCCATGAGGCGGGTGTCGGCCCGTGTGGGGCGCACGCGCAGGGCGTCGAAGACCCGCAGGAAGGCGCTGCCCTCACGCCCGTGTGCGGTCTCGGGGTCGGTGCTGCTGTCGGCCACGTGTGGACGCCCCTCCGTATCGCGCGTCGTGTTCTGGCGTTCCCCCCGAAACCCCTCCCATAAGACCGCACTCCTAGCGAAAAATGCACCTGTATGAATGGAAATGCGACTGGCCTATACCGGCCAGAACCTTTGGGAACGTGACATAGCGCCCGCTTCCCCGCTTCGTTTCGGGCGTCCCAACAGCTGCCCTGACCGGCCCCGCCGCCTCCACCGCCACTACGCTGGTGGTCGTGACCGACGAGATTCAGATCCCCGCGAACCTGCTGCCCTCCGACGGCCGTTTCGGCAGTGGCCCGTCCAAAGTCCGCCCCGCCCAGATCGAGGCCCTGGCCGCCTCCGGCTCCCGCTACATGGGCACCTCCCACCGGCAGAAGCCGGTCAAGTCCCTGGTCTCCCGGGTGCGCTCCGGGGTGAGCGAGCTGTTCTCCCTCCCCGACGGCTACGAGGTGGTCCTCGGCAACGGCGGCACCACCGCCTTCTGGGACATCGCCGCGCACGGCCTGCTGCGCGAGAAGTCCCAGCACCTGGCCTTCGGAGAGTTCTCCAGCAAGTTCGCGAAGGTCGCCAAGGGCGCGCCCTGGCTCCAGGAGCCCACCGTCATCAGCACCGACCCGGGCAGCCACGGCGAGCCCGTGGCCGAGGCCGGCGTGGACGTGTACGCGCTGACCCACAACGAGACGTCCACCGGTGTGGCCGCGCCCATCAGGCGCGTGGCGGGCGCCGACGAGGACGCGCTCGTCCTCGTGGACGCCACCAGCGGCGCGGGCGGCCTGCCGGTCGACATCGCCGAGACCGACGTCTACTACTTCGCGCCGCAGAAGAGCTTCGCCGCCGACGGCGGGCTGTGGCTGGCCGTCATGTCGCCCCGGGCCCTGGCCCGCGTGGAGGAGATCGCGGCGAGCGGCCGCTACGTGCCGGAGTTCTTCTCGCTGCCCACGGCGATCGACAACTCCCGCAAGGACCAGACCTACAACACCCCGGCCGTGGCCACGCTGCTGCTGCTCGCCGAGCAGCTGGAGTGGATGAACGGGCAGGGCGGGCTGGAGTGGACCGTGGCGCGCACCGCCGAGTCCTCCTCGGTCCTCTACGACTGGGCGGAGAAGTCGCCGGTCGCGACGCCGTTCGTCACCGACCCGTCCAAGCGCTCCCAGGTGGTCGGCACCATCGACTTCAGCGACGACGTGGACGCCGCCGCGGTGGCCCGGGTCCTGCGCGCCAACGGCGTGGTCGACACCGAGCCCTACCGCAAGCTGGGCCGCAACCAGCTGCGCGTGGCCATGTTCCCGGCGATCGACCCGGACGACGTGCGCGCGCTCACCGAGTGCGTGGACCACGTGCTCACCGAGCTGTCCTGACCCGTTCGTCCCGCATTGCACAATGGAGGCCGACCCGCGTCGGGTCGGCCTCCCCCTTTTCCCGGCATCTCGCTTCTCAGGACGGTTCGGCTGTGCGCAGGAACAAGAAGGAACCCCCCATCAAGATCATCTCGCACCGCGGTGCGTCGGGGCACCGCCCCGAGCACACGCTGGCCTCCTACGAGCTGGGGGCCCGGCACGGCGGCGACTTCATCGAGATGGACCTGGTCTCGACCAGGGACGGGAGGCTGGTCTGCCGCCACGAGCAGGAGATCGGCGGGACCACGGACGTGGCCGAGCGCCCCGAGTTCGCCGACCGGCGCACCACGCGCACCGTCGACGGGCGCGAGGTGACCGGGTTCTTCGCCCAGGACTTCACGCTGGAGGAGATCCGGACGCTGCGCGCGGTGGAGCGCCTCCGGGACGTGCGCGCGGACAACGCCGTGATGGACGGGACCTACGGGATCCCGACCCTGGAGGAGGTCATCGAGCTGGCGCTGGCGCTGACCAAGGAGCTGGGTCGCCCGATCGGGATCTACCCCGAGACCAAGCACCCCGCCTACCACGAGGCGCAGGGCCTGGAGCTGGAGCCGGTGCTGATCGAGGTCCTGCGCGAGGCGGGGCTGACGGGCCCGGAGCCGCTGGTGCCGGTGTTCCTCCAGTCCTTCGAGGCCGACAGCCTGCGCAAGCTGGCCGTGACGGAGCTGCCGCTGGTCTACCTCATGGGCGCCGAGGAGCACTGGCTGCACCACACCACACCGGACGGCCTGGCCGAGGTGGCGACGTTCGCGCACGCGATCGGCCCGGCCAAGAGCCTGGTCGTGCCCGTGGAGGACGGGGTGCTCGGGGAGCCGACCGACCTGGTGGAGAACGCGCACGCGGCCGGGCTCCTGGTGCACCCGTACACGTTCCGCAGCGAGAACCACTTCCTTCCCGCCGAGCTGCGCTCGGAAGGCGAACCGGGCGACTACGGCTCCTTCGCCGCCGAGTACGAGGCCTTCTTCGAGGCCGGGGTGGACGGCGTGTTCACCGACTTCTCCCGGCACGCCTTCCTGGCGCGCGAGCACTTCCTGGACCCGCAGCCCGAGGGATAGGGGGTCAGCCCCGTCGGGCCAGCAGAACGATCGCGACGATGACCAGGGCGGCGACCGCGCCGCCGCCCACGATGAAGGGCAGCGCCCCCCGCGTCTCGGGTTCGACGGTCCCGTCCTCCCCCGCGGGCGTCTCCCGCGCGGCGACCTCCCGTACCGGGGGCTCCTCGGCGAGGTAGCGGTCCTCCAGCGGGATCCGCCAGACCGGCGCCCCGGGCCCCTCGGTCCCGGCCATGAGGGCGGTGCCGTCGGGGGTGAAGGCGATGGCCTCGCCCTGGTCGGACTCGGGCAGGTCGAAGGCGCCCAGGGAGGAGCCGGGCACGCCCCCGGTGGCGTCGTAGACCGTGGCCCCCCAGTAGGTGCGGACCACGTAGCGGCTGCCGTCCGGGCTGAAGGCGGCGTCGGTGGCGAACAGGGGCGCCGAGTCGATCCGCTCCAGGACGTGCTCGGCCCCCGGTTCGAGCTCCTCGGGCGCGGCGTACAGGCCGCCGGAGAACTCCTTGGTCACCACGTACATCCGGCCGTCGCGGGGGTCGACCATCAGCGACTCGGCGTCGCGTCCCCCGTCCTCGTAGGTGAAGGTGAACACCTGCGGGTCGACCGCCGTGTCGGCGAGCGCCCCGGGTTCGGGGAAGCGGTGGACGCTGACGTCGGGCCAGCCTCCGTCGAAGTTGTCGCCGATGTCGGCCACCAGGACCGACGGCGTCCCGTCGGGGGCCTCGGCGACGGTGATCGCCTCCCAGTCACGGCGGTCCAGGTTCAGCGTGACCGTGGCGAGGGTGTGCCCCTCCTCGTCGACCGCGTACACCTCGTTCAGGTGCTCGCCGCTGTCGTTGTGGGTCCACCACACGCCTTCGTGCAGCAGGGAGGGGGCGATTCCACTGGACTCGGAGATCCTCGGGTCCTGGAACTCGAAGGCGATCTCGGAGCCCTCGGGCCCCTCGCCTCCGCGGGGGTAGTCGACACCACCGGTGCCGGGGTCGCTCGGGTCCTCGGGGAAGGCCAGGGCCGGGGCGGCCGGGAGGGTCGCGAAGAGGGCTGCGGCGGCAAGAACGAGCGGAGTTCTCATGACCGACATCCTGCCAGGGAACGCCACGGATGGCTTGTACCCGTGCGGTAACGGGCACATTGGGCTTACGGAGCGCCGTTAGGAGGGCACCCATGAGGATCGTCGCCTGTCTCAACGGGGACCGCCGCCCCGGAGCGCACCCCGCCCTGCCCGTGTCCGTGGACCAGCTGGTGGCGGACGCGCACGCGGTGGTGGCGGCGGGTGCGACCGAGCTGCACCTGCATCCGCGCGACCCCACCGGGGCCGAGTCGCTGGCGCCCCAGGTGGTGGGCCCGCTCATGGAGCGGCTGCGCGCCGACGGGCCGCGGGTGCCGGTGTCGCTGACCACGTCGCTGTCGGCGGAGTCGGATCCGTGGCGGCGCTACGACCTGGTGCAGCGCTGGGCCTCGTCGGCGCTGCCGGACTCGGTCACCGTGAACCTGCACGAGGCGGGCTCGGTGGACCTGGCGCACCTGCTGGAGGACCGCCGGATCGGGGTGGAGGCCGGGGTGTGGACGGTGGAGGCCGCGCGTATCCTCGTCGCCACGAAGCTCAGGGTGGCGGCGGTGCTGGTGGAGCCCACGCAGGTCGCGGTGGAGGACGCCCGGCGCAACGCCGAGGCGATCTGCTCCCTGCTGGACCGGGCGGGGGCGAACCAGCCGCGGCTGCTGCACGGGGCCGACGCGACGGCCTGGCCCGTCCTGGAGACGGCGGTGGCCTCGGGCTACGACATCCGGATGGGGTTGGAGGACACCATGCGCCTGCCCGACGGCGGGGAGGCGTACGACAACGCGGACCTGATCACGCGCGCGGTGAGCCTGGCCTCCGCCTCCGCGTGACCCCGGGACGGCGGAGCGGCCGGTGACCGTCGGGGCGGGGGCGGGCCGCCGTCGTCGGCCTGGCGCACGCCGGTCGGGGGCCGCCGTGCGGCGGCTCAGCCGACGAGGGCGCCCAGGAGCACGATGAGCATGATGCCCCCCAGAACCACGGGCAGCAGCCAGCGCTGCTTGCGGTTGTTGGTGAGCATGCTCATGACGTGCTCCGCTCAGGAGGTCGGGTGGGATCCGCCTCCCAGCCTAACCGCCAGGTCCGGACGGTTCGGTAGCGGTCCTCCCGCTCCGGCCTGCTCTCCACGAGATGCGCCTCGCGGACCGGCCACCCGTGGCCGGGCAGTGCGCCGAGGGCGTCGGCGGTTCCGGTGAGGTCGCGCGCGGGACGGCTGCGGGCCACCGTGATGTGCGGCACGTAGGGGCGGTTCTCGACGGGTACGCCGACTTCGGCGGCGGCGGCGCGCAGTCCGTCGGCGAGGGCGTGGAGGGAGGCGGTGTCGCCGCCGAGTCCGGCCCAGAGCACGGAGGCGCGGCGGAGGTCGCCCGGAAAGGCTCCCCAGCCCTCGGCTGTGATGTGGAAGGGCCGGTGCCCGCGGGCCTCCCGGCCGAGGGCGTCGCCGAGCGCGGGCAGGAGGGCCTCGTCCACCTCGCCGAGGAAGACCAGGGTGAGGTGCCACTCGCCGGGATCGGCCCAGCGCAGGCCGGGGGTGCGGCCGCGGCCCCGGTCGACGGCCCGGCGCAGCGCGTGCGCCGTGTCGGGGGGCGGGTCCAGTGCCGCGAACAGTCTCATGCCCCCATTGTCCCCGGGAGCTGCGGTCTGCCCGGCAGTCGCGGTCTGCCGGGGGCTCCGGGTCCGTTCCCCGGAAAGCACGCCGGAGCCCGCCGGGCCCGCGAGCGGCCGGTTCGGCGGCGACACGGGCTCCGCAGGACCGGAACGGCCCCCCGGTCGTGCCCCGAGGACGGCGGGGCACGACCGGGAGTCTCAGGTACGGGTGACCGTGTCCGGTCGGGTCCCGTCCCCGTCCGGGACGAGGCGGACCCGGGTGGAGCCGTCCGGAAGGCGCTCGGCGTCCACCCGCTCGCGCTCCGCCTCCGGGGCCTCCTCGCGTTCGCTCCCGGTCTCCGCGGTCTCCTCCTCGGCGATTGCCTCCTCGGCGGTCTCCGCGTCCGCGGAGGAACGCCGCCCCGGGAGCACGTCGCGCGGGCGCACGCCCTTGGCACGGAAGAGCAGGGCGGAGATGACCGTGACGACCACGAGGGTCACCGCACCGCCGATGACCAGGCTCGTCTCCGGGCCGAAGGTGTCGGCGAGCAGGCCCACCACGGGCGCGCCGATGGGCGCCACGCCCATGAACACCAGCAGGAACATGCTCATGACGCGTCCGCGCATCCGCGGGTCCACGCTGAGCTGGAAGGTGGCGTTGAGCGTGGTCACGTACGTCATGAAGGCCACGCCCATGGGCACCAGCACCAGGACGAACGGCACGTAGCCGGGCATGAGCCCGGCGACGACCTGGAGCGCGCCGAAGGCCAGCGACCCGATCAGCACCAGCCGCAGCCGGGGCCGGTCTCGGCGGGCGGCCAGCAGGGCGCCGGCGAGGGCGCCGACGGCCAGGAAGGCGGCGGCCACGCCGAACGCGTCGGCTCCGGCCTCGAACACGTTGTTGACCATCAGCGCGATCTGGTTCTGGCTGTTGGCGCCGAAGAACTGCGTGGCGGCGGCCAGCACCAGCAGCAGGACCAGGTCGCGTCTGCCGCCGATGTAGCGCAGCCCCTCCCGGATCTGCCCCTTGCCCCGGGCCACCCGCTCGGTGGGGTTGAGCTCGGAGGTGCGGATCATCATCAGGGCGAGGATGGTGAACCCGAACGACGCGCCGTTGATGAGGAAGACCGGTCCACTGCCGATGACCGCGATGAGCAGGCCGGCGACGGCCGGACCGGTCACCCGGCCGAGCTGGAAGCTGGCGCTGTTGAGCGCGATGGCGTTGGACAGGTGCTCGCGCTCGACCATCTCCGGGACGAAGGCCTGCCGCCCGGGGTTGTCGAGCACGGTGATCATGCCGAGCACGAAGGCGAACAGGTACACGTGCCAGACCTGCGCGGCCCCCGCGGTGGCCAGGATTCCGAGGCCGACCGCGAGCACGCCCATGGCGGCCTGGGTGCACACCAGCAGCCTGCGCTTGTCCAGCCGGTCGACCAGCGCCCCGCCCCACAGCCCGAAGAGGAGCAGCGGCAGGAACTGGAGGGCGGTGGTCATGCCGAGCGCGATACCGCTGCCCCCGCTGAGCTGGAGGACCAGCCAGTCCTGCGCGATGCGCTGCATCCACGTGCCGGGGTTGGACAGCAGCTGGCCCAGGGCGTACAGCCGGTAGTTGCGGTTGGCCAGGGACCGGAACATGGCGATACGCCGCATCAGTCCCTCCCCTCGGACGCGAGGGGAGGGACTGATGCGGCCATCGGCGGTCGGCTTCGATCTCGGCCGGGTGGACAAAGCGGGCAAATAAGTAAACGGCGTTGACTCATCACTGGAGTCAACGCCGTTCACCGCCGCCGGAATTCCCGGACGGCGCGAAAGCCGTGCCTCAGCCGATCAGGGCGTTGATCGGCGCCTCGGCGAAGTGGATCAGGAAGACGGCCGAGACCGCCCACACGAGCGGGTGCACCTGGCGCGGCCTGCCCTGGACCAGGCTGACGAACGTGTAGACGATGAACGCCATCCCGATGCCGTTGGCGATCGAGTAGGTGAAGGGCATGATCACGATCGCGAAGAACGACGCCAGGCCCACGGCCGGGTCCGTGAAGTCGATCTTGACCACCGGCACCAGCATCATGAAGCCGACGATGATGAGCACCGGGGTGGCGGCCTCGAACGGCACGATGGTGACCAGCGGCGAGAAGAACGTCGCGACGAGCATCATCAGGCCGGTGACGATCGGGGCGAGGCCGGTGCGCGCGCCCTCGGCGACGCCCGCCGCCGACTCCGCGTAGACCGTGGCGATGGAGGCCGAGGCCGCGCCGCCGAAGACGGTGCCGAAGGCGTCGATGGCCAGGACCTCGCGGGTCCCCGGCATGTTGCCGTTCTCGTCGACCAGGTCGGCCTGGTGGGCGACGCCGACCATGGTGCCCATGGTGTCGAAGAAGTCGGCCAGCATCAGTGTGAGCAGCAGCATCACGACGGTGGCGACACCGATGTCGGACCAGCGGGCCAGGAAGTTGAAGCCGCCGTCGAGGAACATGCCGACGAGGGAGAAGTCGGGCAGCGCGACGATGTCGCCGACGGAGCCCGGCAGGGTCGGAGTCGGCCCGTCGGGGTCGCCGCCCGCCAGCTGCCAGGCCAGGACGCGGTCGCCCGCCAGGGCCTCCACCGCGATGGCCGCGACCGTGGAGACGGCGATGCCGATGAGCATCGCGCCGGGGACCTTGCGCACGTAGAGCCCGATGGTGACCAGCAGGCCGATGACGAAGATCAGCAGGGGCAGGGTGTTCAGGCCGCCGCTGCCCAGGCTGAGGATGGTGCCGCCGCCGCCCTGGACGAAGCCGGAGTTGGCGAAGCCGATGATCGTGAGGAACAGGCCCACGCCGACGCCGATGGCGATCTTCAGACCGCCGGGGATGGCGGCGAAGACGGCGGAGCGGAACCCGGTCATGACCAGGACCGTGAGGATGAGGCCCTCGACGATGAGCAGCAGGAAGACGTCGGACCAGGGCATCAGCGGCGCGACCCCGTAGGCCACGACGGCGTTGAGCCCCATGCCCGCGGCGAGCGCGAACGGGTAGCGGCTGACCACGCCCATGAGGACGCTGCTGATCGCGGCGACCAGGGCGGTGACGGCGACGAGCTGCGGGATCTCCAGGACCTCGCCGTTGACGTCGGCGGTGTTGTGCAGGATCAGGGGGTTGAGCACGATGACGTAGGCCATGGCGAAGAAGGTCGCCAGACCGCCCCGCACCTCGGTGCCGAAGGTGGACCCGCGCTCGGAGATGCGGAAGTAGCGGTCGAGGCGGCCCGACGGTGTCTTGCCGGTACCGCTGGGGGATGGACTTGGAGTTTTCACGTCGTCAGCCTGACCTGGTCGTACTTACTGGACAAGAAGGATTCTGCGTCAGATTAGTTGCATGTTCACACAACACCGGCCACGCGTTTCCCTGGGTTTTCGTAGGAAAGACCATAGGGCCGGAGGATCGGCTCTTCGGATGTGACGAATCCGTCCCCACGCGGCGGGGCGGTCCGGCGTGCGCGCCCGCCCCTCGCCGGTGCGCGCGCCGCCTCCCCCGTGCGCGCAGACCCCGCCCTGCCGTGAGCGGATAGCCTGGGACCGTGCGCAAACCTCGTCAGCCCGACCCGGACGTCCACGAGAGCGACTACCGCGTGCCCGCCGCGATCGGCACCCTGGCGTGGACGGTGGCGCTCGTGGTCCTCATCGCGATGGGCGACGGGCTGCCCGCGTCCGAGCGCTGGTGGATCGGCGTCTGCGTGACCGGCATCGTGCTGGGCGTGTTCGGGTTCCTGTACATACCCCACCTGCTGCGCAGGCGCTCCGACGCCGCCGAGCGCCGGGCCGACCACTCCTGACCAGCGCCGGGCACCCCCCGGCGGGGCACCGCGGTTCTGCCCGATAATGGGCGGGTGTCTGAGACGAGATTTCCGCGCGGTCTGGCCGAGCGACTCCGCGGCATCCTCATCGACGCCGACTACACCGTGTCCGGCGTCCGCGACCGCCTCGGCGACGCCGCCGCGCGCGCACTGGCCCGCGAGGAGCTGGTGCCCGCCCTGCGCGCCACCGGCGGCGACGAACGGCTCGGACTGCTGCTGCGCCTGTGGTGGCTGCGGTCGTCCATCCCCGCGCGCGCCGCGCGTTCGATCCTGCCCGTGGACGAGCTGGCCGAGGCCGGGCTGGTCACCGTGGAGGAGGGGCGGAGCGGGCCCGTCGTGCGCGCCCTGGTGCACCTGGGCCCCTGGGAGCTGGAGGACGGCAGGCCCGGGTTCGTGGTCTCCGACCCCAAGGTGCGCCCCGGCAGCGGCGCGGTCCCCGATCCCGACCACGTGGTGGGCGCGGGCGGCGCCTCCTCCACCCTGTCCCAGCTGATCGTGGACGGACCGGTGGAGCGCGCCCTGGACGTGGGCACCGGCTGCGGGGTGCAGGCCCTGCACCTGGCCTCGCGGGCGCGCGAGGTGGTGGCCACCGACCTCAACCCGCGCGCCGTGCGCCTGGCCGGGATCAGCCTGGCCCTGTCCGGGGTCACCGACGCCCGCCTGGAGCAGGGTTCGCTGTACGAACCGGTCGCGGGCGAGCGCTTCGACCTGATCGTGTCCAACCCGCCGTTCGTGATCACCCCCGACTCCTCCCGGTACACCTACCGGGAGTCGGACCTGCCCGGCGACACCGTGTGCGCCGAGCTGGTGAGACAGGCCCCGGCGCACCTGACCGAGGGCGGCTGGTGCCAGATCCTGGCGAACTGGGTGCACCGCGACGGCGACGACTGGGAGGACCGGGTCGGCGGCTGGGTGACCGGGACCGGGTGCTCGGGCTGGGTGGTCCAGCGCGACGTGCAGGACCCCGCCGAGTACGTGGAGCTGTGGCTGCGCGACTCCTGCGAGCACGGCACCCCCGAGTACACCCGCCGCTACGACGCCTGGCTCGACTACTTCGAGCGCGAGGGCATCAAGGGCATCGGGTTCGGATGGATCTGCCTGCGCAACGACGTCGCCCAGGACGCGACCGTGCGCGTGGAGGAGCTGCGGCACGAGATCGAGCGGCCCGTGGGCCCCTACCTGCCCGACGTGGTGGACGGGGCGATGACCGCGCTGCGCCTGACCGACGCCGCGCTGCTGTCCGCGCACGTGGCGCTCGCGCCGGGCGTGGTGGAGGAGAGGGTGGGGCGCCCCGGCGCTCCGGACCCGGAGAAGATCCTGCTGCGCCAGCGCGACGGCCTGCGGCGCGTGGCCCGCGTGGGGACGGTGGAGGCCGCCCTGGCGGGGGTGTGCGACGGCACCATGCCGGTCGGCCCGCTGCTGAACGTCATCGCCGAGCTCATCGGCGAGGACCCCGCGCTGGTGCGCGAGCGCACGCCCGACGCGCTGCGCACCCTCATCGCGGAGGGGTTCTTCCGGGTGGCCCGCTGACCGGGGCCGCCCGGGCGGACGGCCCCGGCGGGCCGGAAGGCGCCGAACTCGGCCCGTACCACCCCGGTCAGCCCGCCCGAGGAGCGCTCGCCCTCGTCGAGCAGTCCCAGCGGGCGACGCCGGACGGGGTCTCCGAGGACGTCGAAGGCGCGCATGACCTGGCCTTATAGGCGAAGGCTTGTACAAGCCGGCGTTGACGAACCGATGCGCTAGCGTTCTCCCATGGCGCGAATCGAGGAACTCGTCCACTACCCGGTCAAGGGATGCGCGGGCACGTCCGTGCGGACCGCCGAGATGACGTCCGCCGGTATCAGGCACGATCGCACCTTCATGGTGGTCGACGACGCCGGGGGCTTCCGCAGCCAGCGCAACGACCCCCGCATGGCGCTCATCCGGGCGGGGATCACCGCGGACGGCGCGCGCCTGAGCCTGGGGTGGGCGGGGACAGGCGGGTCGGCGCCCCTGGAGGTCGGGGTGGACCCTGGGGGCCCGCGCTTGGACGTGACCATGCACCGGCAGCCGTTCGTCGGCGTGGACCAGGGCCGTGAGGCCGCGGAGTGGCTGTCGGAGGCGCTCGGCGCGCCCAGCCGCCTGGTGCGGGTGCCCGACGACCACGACCGCCACGTGGGCGGACTGACCCCGGGCACCAGCGCGTTCGCGGACAGCACCGCGGTGCTGATGGCGTCGCTGGCCTCCCTCGACCTGCTCGGCGAGCGCATCCTCGCCCGGGGCGCCGAACCCGTGCCGATGAACCGCTTCCGGCCCAACGTCGTGGTGTCGGGGTGGGCCGAGCCGCACACCGAGGACCGCGTCCGCGCCCTGCGCCTGGGCACCGCGGAGCTGGGCTTCGCCAAGGTGTGCGTCCGCTGCGTGGCCACGACCGTCGACCAGGCCCGGGGCGTCAAGGCGGGGCCCGAGCCGCTGCGCACCCTGGCGGACTACCGCCGGGCCCAGGGCGGGGTGGCCTTCGGCGCCAAGTTCGCCGTCACCCGCACCGGAACGCTGGCCGTGGGCGACGAGGTGGAGGTGCTCGCCTGGGAGCAGGCCCGGGACGGGGACCCGGACCTGGCGGGCGCTTCGGCCTGACCTCCGTCCGCCGCACCCGGCGGGTGCGGCGGACGGGCTCCGCGGCCCCGGTACCGGGGCCGCGTCCCCCGTCGTCGGGCCGGGTCCGGAAGGCCGGTCGGACTCCGGGCGCTCCCCTGGGCGCCGGAGACGGCCTCAGTCGTCCAGGTCGGCCTCGGCCAGCAGCCGCGCCACCGCCCCCGGTTCCCGCAGCGCGTCGGCCAGCACGTGCCTCCTGGACCACTGCCCCGCGCGCCAGCACAGTGCCCGGGCCAGCCCGTCAGTGGTCGAGGCGTGCGCCGAGCCGTCCGCGACGTACCACTCCACCTCCACCCCGTCCACCGTGAGCGTCTGGTGGTGCAGGTAGGTGCGGTCGGGCTCCCCCTCCGGGTCGAGGAAGAGGTCCGCCTCGTCCGGAACCTGGCGCATCTGCCCCGCGGACCCGACCCTTCCCGTCACGGCCTCGCTGGCCAGGTCCAGGTCGAGCACGTCCGCCACGGCCTCGGCCGTCTCGGCCGGGGCGAGCACCAGGGCCCGCTCCTGCTCCTCCAGCAGCGGCAGCAGGTCCGGTGAGTCCACCACGACCGCGTCCTCGGCGTCGGCCACCACGATCGACCCGCCCCGCACCGCCCGCACGCGGGACGGCGGGGTGACCAGGTCGGCGTCCACCCCGGCAAGGGCGGCCCACACCCTGCGCAGCGACGCGCGGTCCACGTGCCGCTGGGGGTCGGCCAGCCGGGCGAGCAGGTCGTCCGCGCCGTCCGGGTCCGCCAGCACGTCCTCCAGGGTGGTGCGCACGCCCAGCGCGCGGGCGAACTCCGGATCGACGTCGGCGCTCACCTCGTCGTACAGGCCCACCAGGGCGGGGTCGGCGTCTCCGAGCCGCAGCCCCGCGGGCGCGCTCCCGCTCAGCAGGGCCCGCGTGCGCAGCCACCAGGCGGTGTAGGAGGGCACGTCCGTCACGCGGCCGTCGGGCAGCAGCACGCGGGCGGGGGCGGTCACCGCCTCGCGCAGCGGCCCCTCGGCGAGCATGGCCAGGGCGCGGGGCCACTGCTCGTCGGCCACGTAGTCCAGGTCGGCGACGCACACCAGCTCGGGGACGACCGGCGGCAACTCCGGGTCGCCCACGCGTTCGAGGACCTCGTCGGCCCACTCCTCCAGGCCGTCCGGGCCCTCCTCGCCCGCCGCGCCGTCGAAGACCGAGGCCAGGTCCTCGCCCAGCGCGACCTCCTCGGCGCGGACCGCGGTCAGCTCCCACAGCGCGCCGACGGCGCGCAGGACCCCGGTCCCGTGCCGTTCCACCAGGTCCGGGTGCACGGTGCCGAAGGGGGCGTCGTCCACGAGGAGGTCGGCCAGGGGCGCGCCGGGTACGAGGAGCTCGGCGGCGACCGAGTAGCCGTCCTCGTCGTCGCGCAGGGCCAGCTCGGAGAGCCAGGGCACGTCGGCGACGCTGATCCCCGAGGCGGACACCAGACCGAGCACGGCCTCGGCCACGGGCTCGGGGTCGTCGGCGTCCAGGGAGGCTCGGACGGCGGCCTCGGTGCGCCCGTCGCGCAGAACGGTCGCGGCGCCGGCCTCCACCGCGCCCAGGCGGTTGAGGAGGGGGTGCACGGCCTCGGGGTGCACGACGCGCACGCCCAGGGCGGCCAGGGCGTCCAGGGGCCCGCGCTCGCGCCGGTCGTCCCCGTCCCCTCGGCCGTCCCGGGTGTCCTGGTCATCCCGGTCGTCCCAGCTGTCCCAGCCGTCCCGCTCGTCACCGCGCGCGCCGCCCGCCGACCAGTCCTGCGAGGGCACCAGCAGCGAACGGGGACCGCGCACGAGCCTGCCGTCGGCCAGCGGGACGGGCAGGGCGCCGAGTTCGTCCAGGTCGGCGCCGCCCCTGCCCGCCCGGTCCAGGGCGGCGTAGAGCGCGGCCCACCAGTGCGGGGGCCGGTCGGTGTCGGCGAGCAGGTCGGCGACGTCGGCCAGGCCGAGGCGGTGGACGCGCAGGGCGGCCAGAGCCGGGTGGCGCGGACTCCAGCTCCCGGGCAGCAGCGGGGGAACGAGTTCGGACAGGACGCGGACGAGGTCGGCGGCGAGGCCGTCGGTCCCGCCCGGACCACCGGTGTCGAGGAGCACGGCGTCGCGCGGGGCGACGGGCGCACCGGCCGCCGTCACCAGGAACGGCGTGTCCTGGAGGGGCTCGGCCACCCGGGCGCGGAAGACGGCGTCGACGGCGCCGCCGCCCACACGGGTTCCGGGCACCAGGTCGAGCGACGCCCGGGGGTCGAAGCGCCGCAGCAGGGCGCAGTAGGCCTCCGCGGCCTCCATGAGCAGCAGGTCGGTGGCGGCTCCGGGCTGGACCGCGCGCCGGTCGCTGCCCAGCGGGAAGGTGCCGATGAGGACGGCGGGCAGGTCGAGCTCGGTATCGGTGGGCGTGGGCGCGTGGACCACGGACTCGACGTCGGCGGGCAGGGCGGCGACCGCACCGTCCTCGTCCACGGGGACCGCCCACGTCAGCGACCACGACGTGCGGTCCCGTTCCTCGGTGGGCCGGTCGGCGAGCAGGGCGGGGTCGAAGGCGCCCGAGCGTTCGAGGGTCCGCCAGAGGGTGGTCCGGGTGCCGTCGTCGTCCAGGTGCGCGGTGACCAGGTCGGCCGTTCCGGTGGCCTCCTCGCGGGTGAGGACGCGTTCGGCGCCCTCGACGTCCACGCGCACCTCGACCAGGCCGGGCAGGGCGAGCAGGAGCGCCTCGCCGGTCCGGTCCAGGAGTTCGCGCACCCGGTCGCGCGCGCGGTCGTCGCGCAGCAGGAGGGTGACGACGGTGTCGTAGCCCTCGGCGCCCTCTCCTGCCTCAGCGGCCTCGGAGGTCACACGGTTGACGGCCTCTGCGGGGAAGGGCAGCCGCAGCATGGGCACGTGCCCGGAACGGCTCTCCACCTCCCGCGCGAGGCCGCTGTGGGCGCCGTCGTCGCCCAGCAGGTCCGTGACCGCGGCGCGGGCGGCCTCGGCGCTGAAGCGGACGGCCGAGCCGCCGGAGTCGACGGTGACGTCGTCGCTGAGCGCCGCCACCGCGGAGAAGCCCACGCCGAAGCGTCCGGCCGAGCCCTGCTCGCCGCGCTTGGTGGAGGCCCTCAGCGTGGCCAGCGACTCCACGCCCTCGGCGGTCAGGGGCGCGCCGGTGTTGGCGGCGGTCAACCGGTGGCCGGTCAGCGCCAGGCGCAGCCGGCCCGGGACACCCGCGCGGCGGGCGGCGTCGGCGGCGTTCTGGGCCAGTTCGACCACGACCCGGTCGCGGTAGCCGCCGAGTGCGAAGTCCTCCTCCGCGTTGGCGTCCTCACGGAAGCGCGCGGGGGCGTCGGCCCACGCGGCGAGAACGCGTCGGCGCAGTTCGGCGGTGTTGTAGGGATCGGCCACCGAAGCGGTCAGCGGCTCGGCCATGGCGGTTTCCTCCTGCGCTGCGGGCACGCCCGGCACGGTGCACCCGGGGCGGGATCGGATGCGGTAAACCGACCCTAGCCCACCGGAGCGGAGGGCTGGGGCCGGACCGTGCGGCGCGGCGGCACAGCGTCGGGAGGAGGCGGGTACCGGGCGGCTCCGGGACGCGGCGGATCCGGACGGCACCGGGCTCGACGTCGGCCTCGGACGGCATCGGCGTACGCCGACGTCAGGAATCCGAGGAGACCAGTTCCAGCTCGGCCGTGTCGTCGAAGACGATGTGGTCGTAGCCCATCTCGTCCACGACGGGCTTGACCGGATCGTTGCGCGACTCGGGGCGGCGCACCTCGGAGTGGGCGCCGCAGCCGTGGTCCATCGAGACCACGCGGCCGTCGTCGGGGGCGTACTCGTTGGTGCACACACCGAACATCTGGCGCAGCTCACCGGCGAGCGGGGTCATGAACCCGCAGGTGAGGCAGCGTGCGGGCGCGGCTGCCGCGATCGGGCTGCGCGGGCCGCCCTCGCCGTTGTACCAGCGCTCGGCGGCCTGCTCGCGCCCGAACTCCGAGAGCACCTGGCGTCGGCCCAGGCCCAGCTCCCAGATCGCCTGCCGGTCCTCGCCCTCGGCGTCCAACTCGCTGTCGGGCACCTGGGCGTAGCCGGGGACGAGCCGTTCGTCGTCCTCCTCGGCGGGCAGCAGGTCGCCCACGCCGAGGTCGCCGGGGCGCAGGCGCTCCTTCCAGGGCACCCACTCGGGCGGGGCGAGGGCGCCTTCGCCGGGCAGCAGAACGACCTCGTTCACCGTGACCTGTTTGGCGCGCGAGGCGCGGACCACGGTGACGGCGTAGTTCCACCCCGGGTAGGCGGGGTCCAGGCAGGTGAAGAGGTGAGTGACCAGGCGGGTGTCCTCGACCTGGGGGGCGAGGTGCTCACCCACCCACTCGGGTCGCCCGACCTCGGCGGCCACCGAGCGAGCCAGCTCCACCGCCTCGATACATGCCTTGTCCGGTACAGGAGAACGTCGAGTAGGGCTCACGCCCCCATTCTCACTGATCGCGAGCACCGATTTGACCATAACGAGGGTCAAGGTTCGCCCGATACATCCTCCGGAAGCGGTCTCGGACCCGTGACCGCCCGGGGACCGGGGACACCGGGCCGGGCCGGGGCGAACCGGGGGCCGGTCCGGCCCCCCGGACGGACCGGGTCCGGCCGCCCCGCGAGCCGGGCGCCCGGTCCTCCGCCCGGGGCGCGCGGACCGCTCAGGCCTCCAGGTCGTCGGCGACCACGCGCAGCACGGAGGCGATCCTGGCCGCCTCGCGCCGTTCGGGGTGGCGCCCCCGGCGGTAGCCGTTGGACAGGCCCTCCAGCAGCTTGATGAGGTCCTCGGTGATCACCACCATCTCGTCCGGCTTCTTGCGCCGCGCCCGGGCGACCGAGTGCTGGTCCTCCAGGAGCCTGACCTGGAGCGCCTGGGCGCCCTTGCGGCCCTCGGCCACGCCGAACTCGACCTTCTGGCCGGGCCGCAGCGACGTGGTGCCCGGAGGGAGCGAGGAGGAGTGCACGAAGACCTCACCGCCGTCGTCGCGGGTGAGGAAACCGAAACCCTTGTCGCCGTCGTACCACTTGACCTTGCCGGTGGGCACCTGGGGACCTCACGCTTTCACTGGCGGGTGCGCCGGGAACGGGCCGCGGGCGGGCGCGGTGGAATCCGCGCGGCCCGCGCGTCGCCGGGACACCCCTGGTTTTTCCACGGGTGCCTCCAAAGTAGTGCCCGGGGACTCACCGGCGCGAGGGCATAAACGGCCGCCGGTCCCCGCTCGCGTCCGGCCGGGCGGGGCCTTCCGGAGGAGCCGCGGGCCCGGACACGGCGAGGAGGCCCGGATGCGGATCATCCGGGCCTCGCGGCGCCGACTGCGGCCCCGCACCGCTGGGTGCGGAGTGTGGGACGGGACTCGGCGGAGACGTGGGCCGCCTCGGCTGCTGTGGCGACCGGGCTGGAGGCCGGGGCGCCGGTACTGACGCGACCGCCTGAAGCGAAAGAGGCGGTGTACCGACATGACTACCCGAATCCGTGTGTTCGGACGCGCGGTAACGGGCCGACCGGAAAAGGTTATTCCCCAGCGTTTGCCAAGCAATGACCAGCGGGACCAGGCCGTTGAACTGGGAGAACACCGCACGTGCCCCGCCACGGCGCACGGCCGCGCGCACGCCCTCAGCGCGGTGCCGCGTCCCGCGCGTACGGCGCCGGGCGCGGGAGCCGGGAGTAGAGGTAGACCGCGCACACCAGGGAGGCCGCGCCGAGGCCGATGACCCCGGTGGCGGTCAGGGACTCCTGGACGTACTCGTCGACGAACTCGGCCTCGCCGCTCCACAGGGCCATGCCGAGCGCGCAGGAGAGCAGGGGCAGGCCCACGCCGATCCACTTGTCGCGGGCGGGCCACACCTGGCTGAGCAGGATCAGGGCCGCCCCCAGGACCCACAGGAAGGCCAGGTCCCACCACCAGGGCACGGCCAGCAGCAGCAGGAGCAGGGCCGCGGCCTCGGGCGGGTGGCGGCGCAGCACCGCCACCGGGCCGCCGCGGTCGGGCCGGTCACCCTGTCCGGGCCGGTCGCCGCGGTCCGCGCGGCGGCCCCGGACGCGCAGCTCCGTCTGGCCGGGCCCCTCCAGCAGGGACCTGATCCCGCGGTCGGGGCCGCCCCGCCAGGGCGGCGGCGGCCGGTCGGCGTGGCGCGGCCTGGAGGGGATCAGCTCGTCGTCCTCGACGTCGAGGTCGCGGCCGTCGAGGTCGCGTTCCACCAGGTCCCGGGGCGTGCCCAGACCCCTGAGGATCCCCCGGACGGTGTCCACGTCGTGTCCCGCGGCGGCGCGGCGCGCGTCGATGCGCGAGCGCACTCCGGCGAGGTAGGCGGTGCGTTCCTGCGCGGTCATGCGTCCGTGCAGCTCCAGGCCGACCTCGGACAGATAATCCAGTACCAGTTGTTCCGAGCGCTGGTTCATGCCCCCATATTGGCTCAGGATGACCTGGCTTTTAAGCCCTACTTCCCAGTTTCGGTCACCGATTTTCCTTCGGATACGGTCCACGACGGTGTGCCGGAGGCAGTCGCGGAAGCCACAGGGGACGGACGCGAACACCGGGGTCCTGATCGCTTAGCGTTGAACCGATGAGCGACAACGCACCGCCCGACGGGCGCGAACCGGGCACGGGGAACCGCACGGCCCCCGCGTCGGGCCGTCCCCCCACGTTCACCTCCTGGCTGCGCGGCCGGTCGGACGACGCACTCGTCGCCCTGCTGCGGGCCCGCCCGGACCTGGCCCAGCCCGTCCCCGCCGACATCGGCGCGCTCGCCTCACGGGCCACCACCCGCAACACCGTTCTGCGGGTCCTGGAGCGGCTGGACCGGTTCACGCTCCAGGTGCTGGAGTCGGTGGTCGCGCTCGGTGACGACCGGTTGTCCGAGCCGGTGGGGGTGTCCGCCGCCGAACTGGCCGAAGCGCTCGGACCGGTGGGCGGCCACGCGGCCGACCGGGCGGACGCGACGGCGGACACCCCGGACGGCGCCGCGGTCGGCGGACCGGCCACGGGGGCGGCCGACGCGAGGACCGGCGCACCGGCGCACGGCACGGTGGGCGGGCCGGTCGGCGAGGCCCTGGACACCCTGCTGCGCCTGGCCCTGGTCTGGCCCGACCGGGGGCGGCTGCGCCCCGTCCAGGTGCTGCGCGACCTGCTCCCCCAGCCCGCCCAGCTCGGCCCGCCCGCGCGCGTGCTGCTCGCCGCGCTGCCGCACGCCGCCGTCAGGAGGCTCGCCGACGACCTCGCGCCGGGCGGCGGCGGGGACACCCCCGTCGAGGCGGTCGCCGCCGTGCTGTCCGCCCCGCCCGGACCGGTCGGCGACCAGGCCCGGCGGCTGCTGGACAGCATGGCGTGGGGGCCGCCGCACGGGACCGTCTCCGACGCCCGCCGCGAGGTCACCCTGGACACCGCCGCCTCCCCGGTCGAGGAGCTGATCGCCCGCGCCCTCCTGCTGCCGAGCGGCGACGACACCCTCACCCTGCCGCGCGAGGTGGGGCTGCACCTGCGTTCGGGTCGGCTGTTCCGCGAGGTCACCACCGCGCCGCCGCCCTTCGAGGGGACCGCACACTCCGCCGAAGCCGTGGCACGGGCGGCCGCCGGTCAGGCCTTCACGGTGCTGCGGGCCGTCGAGGAGCTCCTGGAGCACTGGTCCGAGGACCCGGCCGCGGTGCTGCGCAACGGCGGCCTGGGCGTACGCGACCTGCGCCGCGCCGCCCAGACGATGGACACCGACGAGGCCACCGCCGCCCTGTTCGTGGAGGTCGCGTACGCCGCCGGGCTGCTGGGCGCCGACGACCGGGTCGAGGGCGAGTGGCTGCCCACCCGCGAGTACGACCTGTGGCGGGAGCGCGCGCCCGCGCACCGGTGGCTGCGGCTGGCCTCCGCCTGGCTGGAGTCGGACCGCGTGGCGTCGCTGAGCGGGTCGCGCGACTCGGGCGGACGGATGCGCAACGCGCTCGGTCCGGGCCTGGTCCGTCCGGCCGCGCCGCAGGCCCGCCGCGACCTGCTCACGGAGCTGGGCACCGCGGAACCGGGTCTGGCCCCGCTGCCGGACTCGCTGTCGGCGCGCCTGTCCTGGCGGCGCCCGCGCCGCCAGTCGCCGGTCTACGCCGAACTGGTGCGGACGGCGGCGGCCGAGGCGGCCGCGCTCGGCCTGACCGGGCGCGGCGCGCTGGCCGACCACGTCCGGCCGCTGCTGGAGGGCGACGAGGACGCGGCCGCTCGTGTCCTGGGCGGGGAGCTGCCCAAGCCGCTGGACTACGTGCTGGTGCAGGGCGACCTGACGGCCGTCGCGCCGGGCCCGCTGGTGGCCGAACTGGCCCGTGAGCTGGCCCTGGTCGCCGACGTGGAGTCCACCGGCGGGGCCACGGTGTACCGGTTCACGGAGGGGTCGGTGCGTCGGGCGCTGGACGCGGGGCGGGGCGTCGCCGACATCACCGCCCTGCTCGAACGCCACTCGCGCACCCCGCTCCCCCAGGCCCTGCGGTACCTGGTGTCGGACGTGGGCCGGCGGCACGGACGGTTGCGGGCCGGTTCGGCGTCGAGCTACCTGCGCTGCGACGAGCCCGCGCTGCTGGAGGAGCTGGTCAGCGATCGGCGGGCCGACGACCTGGGGCTGCTGAGGCTGGCGCCGACCGTGGTGGCGAGCCGGTTGACCCGCGCCGCGCTGGTGGAGCGGCTGCGGCAGCTGGGATACCACCCGGTGCCCGAGGGCGGGGACGGGTCGATGCGGCTGAGCCGCCCCGAGGTGCGCCGGGCCGACGCGGCGGACGCACCTCCCCCCGCGACGGACGGATCGGCGGTGTCGCGTGCGCTGGCGGCCGCGGCCGTGCGCGCCGTGCGGGCCGGGGACGAGGCCGCCACGGCGGCGCGCACACCGGTCCCGCTGCCCGAGAACGGCCCGCCGGGATCGCGGTCGGCGGCTGTGCTGGAGGTGCTCGCGGGGGCCGCCAGGGACGGCCGGAGGGTGTGGATCGGCTACACCGACACCGACGGCCGACAGGTGAGCCGGATCGTGGAGCCGTCGGGTGTGGACGGGGGCTTCCTGACCGCCTACGACGCGACCCGGGCGGCGGTGCACCGGTTCGCCGTGCACCGGGTGACCGCCGTGGCCGAACTGGACCCGGAGCCGGGGGAGGAAGCGGGGCGGCAGGAACGGGTGGAGCCGCGCTAGGCGGTGCTTTTGGACCTCCGCTTCGCTTCGTCCCACCCGTCGCCCGCCACCACCCTCAACGGACGCCTACGGCGCGGTCCCGCTCGTGCTCGGGCGTCCTTCGACGCGGGAACCTCCGGTGCCCGCGGCGGGCGGGCCCACGGGGGCGGACCGCGCCGTACCGGACGGCGACGGCGCGGGGCGCACCCGGGTTCCTCACGATCGCCCCGGAGGCGGCGGGCTAGTCTGGAACCGAGTTGGTCGACCCACCGACAGCGAGAGAACCCCCATGAGCAACGCATCGCTGCCCCCCGGGGCATCGTCCCCCCGTGAGCACGGACGCGACGACGACCGCGAGCGCCGCAGGTCCCGCGCCCCCGAGCGCGGCGGGGGGCGCGAGGCCGGGAGCGACCGCCGCGACGACCGCGAGGACGAGCGCGACGGACCCGACGCACGCCAGGCGGCGATCGGGGCCAGCAGTTCGACGATGGCGCTGATCCTGCACGCCCTGACCTTCGTGTGCTGCATGAACTGGCTGTTCGGCGTCGCCGGGATCGTGTTCGCGGTGCGCGCCGCCCACGCCCGCGACCGGGGGCGCGCGGTCCAGGCGGAGACGCTCACGCGCTACTCCTGGTACTGCCTGGGCGCGGCCGGGGTGATGCTCTTCGTGATGCTGGTGCTGACGCTGGTGATGTTCACCCAGGCGGGCTCCTGGATCCAGGGGATCGTCCCGGTCACCAACTACTGAGCCGTGTTTGGCGGACGGGGCCACCGGGCACCGCGTCTGCACGGAGCGCGGGGGGATGACCGGCGGTGACGGAGCCGGGAGCGGTACGAGGCGGGTCCGGCAGGCAGGGGGAGGGGGACGAACGGTGATGAACGGCGGAGGCGGCCCGAAGGCCTTCTGGGAGAGGACGCACGGTCACACACCGGGGTCCGTGTCCGGAGGCGGCCGGGGGCGCCCGGCGTCCTCGGCGCCGTTCCGGCTGCCCGGGGCCCGGGTCGCGCCCGGGCCGGTCGGTGTGCCGGGCGCGCCGGGGCCGGGCGGCCCGGGCGGACACGCCACGGGCCCCGCCCCCGCGAACGCCTCCCCGCTGGCGGCGCCCCCCGACCCGGCGCTTCCCCCCGGGGCGGTCCCCCCGGCGGCCCCTCCCGCCCGTGTGGGCGGAGCCGTGGCCGCGCTGGTGGTGGCCGTCCTCAGCGCGGCGGCGTCGATCCTGATGATGTACCTGGGCTTCTGGTTCTTCCTGCTGGCGGTGAACGTGCCCGGGGTCTGGTTCGGCATCGCGACGCTGCGCAGGCTTCCCGACCCCGAACGGGTGGAGCGGTACATCCGGTACACCTGGGCCTGCAACTTCGCCTACTTCGCCCTGTTCGTCCTTTTCCTCATCCCGGTCGTCGTCCTGGCCATGGTGATGCTCCTGTTCACCTCCTGACCGGGCCCCTGTCGGGTCCTCCCCCCGGGCGGCGGCCCCGGCTGCCACGGAGGCGGCGCGTGCGGGGATCCGACCGGCGGCTACGCCCCGTACGGCGGCCACGGCGTCCCCGGGAGCGGCCGCGGTCCCGAACGGCCCGGTCCACGCGGCCCGCGGGAGCACGGGCCCCGCGGGCATGATCGGAGGCCCGGATGCGTTGCACCTGTGGCCGCCCCCGCCCCGTGAGATTGAAGGTCCGTGTTGTCCTGCCTGATCGTCCAGTCCGACAAGACGCTCCTGCTGGAGGTCGACCACGAGCTGGCCGGCGAGTGCCGCCGGGCCATCGCCCCCTTCGCCGAACTCGAACGCGCGCCCGAACACGTGCACACCTACCGGATCACACCGCTGGCCCTGTGGAACTCCCGTGCCGCCGGGCACGACGCCGAGCAGGTCGTGGACGCGCTGATCCGGTTCTCCAAGTTCCCGGTGCCGCACTCGCTGCTCGTGGACATCGCCGAGACGATGGACCGCTACGGGCGGCTGCGGCTCGTGGGCGACCCGCGGCACGGCCTGGTCCTGGAGTCCTCCGACCGCGCCGTGCTGGAGGAGGTCGTCCGCGCCAAGAAGCTCAAGGGCATGCTGGGCGAGCGGCTGGGCGAGGACTCGGTCGCCGTGCACCCGAGCGAGCGCGGCAACCTCAAGCAGGCGCTGCTCAAGATCGGGTGGCCCGCCGAGGACCTGGCCGGGTACGTGGACGGCGAGGCGCACCCCATCGACCTCGACCAGGAGGGCTGGGAGCTGCGCGGCTATCAGAGGGAGGCCGCGGAGAGCTTCCACGCGGGCGGGTCCGGCGTGGTGGTCCTGCCGTGCGGCGCGGGAAAGACCGTGGTCGGCGCGGCGGCGATGGCCATGACCGGGGCGACCACGCTCATCCTGGTGACGAACACGGTGTCGGTGCACCAGTGGAAGACCGAGCTGCTGCGGCGCACCTCGCTGACCGAGGACGAGATCGGCGAGTACTCGGGCACCCGCAAGGAGATCCGCCCCGTCACCATCGCGACCTACCAGGTCATGGCGGCCAGGCGCAAGGGCGTGTACACGCACCTGGAGCTGTTCGACGCCCGCGACTGGGGCCTGGTCGTCTACGACGAGGTGCACCTGCTGCCCGCGCCGATCTTCCGGATGACCGCCGACCTCCAGGCCCGGCGCCGTCTGGGCCTGACCGCGACCCTGGTGCGCGAGGACGGCCGCGAGGGCGACGTGTTCTCGCTGATCGGCCCCAAGCGCTACGACGCGCCGTGGAAGGACATGGAGAACCAGGGGTGGATCGCCCCCGCGGACTGCGTCGAGGTGCGGGTGGACCTGTCGGAGGCCGAGCGGCTGGCGTACGCGACCGCCGAGCCGGAGGACCGCTACCGGTTCTGCGCCTCCTCCGAGACCAAGAACTCGGTGGTCCGGGAGATCGTGGAGCGCCACCCCGATGAGCAGGTGCTGGTCATCGGCTCCTACATCGACCAGCTGGACGAGCTCGGCGCGTCGCTGGGCGCGCCGGTGATCAAGGGCGAGACCCGCAACAAGGAGCGCGAGCGCCTCTTCGACGCCTTCCGCTCCGGAGATCTGCGGACGCTGGTGGTGTCGAAGGTCGCGAACTTCTCCATCGACCTGCCCGAGGCCGGTGTCGCGGTGCAGGTGTCGGGGTCCTTCGGCTCGCGGCAGGAGGAGGCGCAGCGGCTCGGCCGGGTGCTGCGCCCCAAGGCCGACGGCCGCGCCGCCCGCTTCTACGCGGTGGTGGCGCGCGACACCCTCGACCAGGACTACGCCGCGCACCGGCAGCGCTTCCTGGCCGAGCAGGGGTACGCCTACCGGATCACCGACGCCGGCGACCTGCTGTCGGGCGAGGAGATCTGACCGGGGCGGGCGGCCCCGCACGCGGCCCGGCGGGGCGCGTCCGCCCGGGGTTCGCGCCGCTCAGAAGGACGGCAGACCGCCCATGACGTAGGTGCCCGCGGCGATCCCCCAGGCCACCAGGGAGTAGCTCAGGGTGCGGGTGCGCAGGAGCCGGTCGCCCCGCACGGACGGCGCGGTGAAGGCCGCCACGAGGAGCGCCATGCCGAGCAGGGCGGGGATGGCGGAGGCCAACGCGAAGAGCTGGGTCTGGGCGGCGCACGCGGTGTAGCCGGATGTGCCGGGATCACCACAGAACACGTCGTTCCCCGATCGTTCGGTGCGGTCGGTACTCCCCGACCGTACCGTTTCGGCGGGGGCACGCCGTCAACGGCCGCGGTCGCACATCCATCGAGTCGGATTCGGCTTTTGGCGCCGTACACCCCGTTCGCTCTTTACACGAGCCCCTTTCGTGTCCAATCATGAGGGCACAGCAGCTCCCCCAGCGGCCAGGAGGTCCTCCCCATGCCCGTCTCCCCCGCCCCGCCCCCGCCCTCTCCCGCGCGGCGCCGCACCGGCTTCCACTCGCTCCGGGGCGGCGGCCTGAACTGGGGCTCCCTCCCGCTCAAGCTGTTCGCCAAGGGCAACGCCCGGTTCTGGAACCCGGCGGACATCGACCTGAGCCGGGACGCCGAGGACTGGGAGGGGCTGGGCGAGGAGGCCCGGGCGCGGATCCTGCGGCTGTGCGCGTTCTTCGTCGCGGGTGAGGAGGCGGTCACGGAGGACATCCAGCCCTTCCTGCGGGCCATGGCCGCGGAGGGGCGACTGGGCGACGAGATGTACCTGACCCAGTTCGCGTTCGAGGAGGCCAGGCACGTCCAGGCGTTCCGGCTGTGGCTGGACGCGCTCGGGGTCCACGAGGACCTGCACGGGTACGTGGACGCCAACCCGGGGTACCGGACGCTGTTCTACGAGGAGCTGCCCAGCTCGCTGGAGGCGCTGCTGGAGGACCCGAGCCCCCGCAACCAGGTGCGCGCCTCGGTCACCTACAACCACGTCATCGAGGGCTCACTGGCGCTGACCGGGTACTACGCCTGGAACCACCTGTGCACGGTGCGCGACGTCTTCCCGGGGATGCGCCGGATCGTGCGCGGGATCGGCGACGACGAGCGGCGACACATGGCGTGGGGCACCTTCACCTGTCGCCGCCACGTCGCGGCCGACGACGCCAACTGGGACGTGGTGCGCGAGCGGCTGGACGAGCTGCTGCCGCACGTGGTCTCCACGGTGGAACGCGGCGAGGAGCCCTCGGGCGACCCGGCGACCCGCCGCTACGAACTGCCGCCAGGCGAACTGGTCCGCTACGCGAGCGACCGCGCGCTGCGCCGCCTCGGCGCGATCGAGTCCGCGCGCGGGGTGCCCGTGTCGCGCATCGACCTGGACGCCACACCCGAGGACCTGGAGGAGCGGTTCGGCGAGGAGGACCGGGAGGCCGTGCGGAGGCTGGCGGCCCGGGACTGAGAACCGGCCGGGCCGCTCAGACCGCACTGCGCGGGGCGCGCCCGGACGCGTGCCACAGCTCCCGGCGCCCGCGTTCGGCCTCCAGGGCGACGCGCCCGAACGGCTCGGTCCGCCAGTCGTCCTCCTCCCGGTGGTTGGCGTAGAGCACGTCGCCGTCGCGGGAGAGGACGTAGAGCGAGTCCGCCAGCCGGTGGGTCTCCAGGAACTCCACCGTGTTGGGGAGGCCCAGATAGAAACGGTCATGGTGGAGTTCGGGCATCCACCTGCCGAAACCCTGGTCGGCGCGGGCCCGGGCGTACCGGTCGGCGATCGCGAAGCGGCTGTTGGAACTGTGGGTGGCCACGAGGGCGACCTCCACCCGGTACCCGGCGTCGCGGAACCCCTCCACCCAGGACGCGGCCCAGTCGGCGCGGCCGAGGGGATGGCTGCACACGGCGTCCACGCGGCCCGCGCGCATATGCGCCATGGCCAGCCCGTGCAGGCCGCCGACCTGCCGACCCAGGGAGGCGGAGGCGGCGCGGTCGTCGGCGGCCATCGCCCACTCGTAGTCCGGCGCCAGGCGCAGCAGGTCGTCACCGTCGTAGCTGACGGTGCCCTCGGGCAGGAACGGCAGGACCAGGCGCTGGAGGGTGGACTTGCCCGAGCCGGGCTGACCGCCCAGGAGCAGGAGCCGGGGCCGCTCGCGGGCCGGTCCGGTGAGCCGGTCGCGGAGCGCGAGGTCGAACAGCGCGTCCAGGTCGGCCCCGGCCAGGACGGGGCCCGGATCCCCGGGGGTCGCGCCGTCGCGGACCCGGATCGGCTCGGCCCGCAGTCCGGCGACGATCCCCGGGAGCTCCCGGTTGACCCGGGCGACCTCCCCGTCGTCGAGGAAGGGCAGCCGCGCCTCCCCCGCGAGGAGTTCGGCGGCGCGCTCCCGGAGCCCGGTCCTGCTCAGGCAGGCGCCGACGGCCGCGCTGTACAGGTTGTAGGCCCGTTCGCGGGCCTGCCGGGAACCGGCCTCCTGCGCGGGGAAACCGCCGCAGGCGCTGTCCTCCACCAGGGTCCGCTCGCCCACCTGTGGAACCGTCATCCGTGTCCGCCCTTCACCCACCGGGGATGCTAGTGGTTCCCCGGCCCCGGGGTACGGGGTTCGGCGCGGTTGGCCGGAGGCGGCCAGGAGGACGGGGTGGGACGCGCTGGGCCCCACCCCGTCAGTGCGGTCAGGCCGCGGAGCACGTCACCTCGGGCGCGCCGTTGCTACCGCCGTGGGTGCCGGTGAACCCGAACTCGGTGCTGCCGCCGACGCTGAGCGTGCCGTTCCAGCCGAGGTCGGAGGCGGTGACCCGCGACCCGCTGCTGGAGAACTCGGCGTTCCAGCCCTGGCTGAACCGCTGCCCGTCGGCGTAGGTCCACGTCACGGTCCAGCCGCTGAGGGAGTCCTCGGCGGTGACCGTCACCGCCGCCTGGAAGCCGTTGCCCCACTCGCTGACGACCCTGTAGTCGGCCGTGCAGCCCTCGCCCGCGGGCGGGTCGGTGGGCTCCTCGGGGTCGGTCGGCTCACCGGGGTCGGTGGGGTACTCGGGGGCGTTCACCGCCATGTCGTAGGCGGCCTGGGGCACGAACTGCCCCGCGGGCGCGATGCAGCCGTCGGCCTCACCGGGCAGCTTGGTCCAGATGAAGGCGTCGATCAGCGGGTTCCCGGTGTCGGTGGTGCTGGGGCGGCCGATCATCCGTCCCGGCGGGTCGCACCACTCGTTCTGGGGTGCGGGGCCGTTGCCGTTGCGGCTGGTGTCGATCACGGCGCCGAGGCCGGACACGCCCGTCGCGGCGATGACGGCCTCCGCGAAGGCGACCTCGTCGTGGGTCCAGTTGTAGTTGGAGGTGTTGGTGGCGACGCCGTGCGCGCTGTTCGCGACGTCCGCGCCGTTGAGCAGGTCGGCGGCCTCCTGCGGGTCCAGCCAGGCCGAGTTGCCGATGTCGAAGTAGACCCTGGCCTCGGAGGAGCCCTCCATGAGCGCCTTGCCCGCGTAGGCCATGGAGTCCAGGAGCTCGGACGGGTCGCTGCAGCCGCTCACCAGCGGCAGGGCGTCGGGTTCCAGGACGATGGTGGCGGACCGGCCCTCCAGCCCCGCGGCGACCTCGTCGACCCAGGTGCGGTAGGCGTCGTGGCTGGGCGCCCCGCCGCCGCTGTGGTTGCCGCAGTCGCGGCCGGGGATGTTGTAGACCACCAGGATGGGGGTCTGGCCCTGGGCGTCGGCGGCGCTGACCACCGCGTCCACGTCGTCGCGGACCTCGGCGGGGTTGTACTGGGTGAACCAGGTGGCCTGGGCGACCGAGGCGATGCGGTCGCGGATGACGTCGGCCCGGGGGTCGTTCGGGTTCTCCTCGACCCAGACGGCCGCCGACGTGTTGGGGTTGACGTAGAACTCGGAGTCGGCGGCCGAGGCGGGCGCCGTGGCGAGCAGCGCCGTCCCCAGGGCCAGGGCCGAGACGGAGCTCACTGCTGCTCCGACGGCTATGCGTGTGCGGGACATGAGCCTTCCTTCGGTGTGGTGTTCCCCGGTTTCCCTGCTTCCCCGTTACTGCGCGCATGGGAGCGCTCCCAAAAAGTCACATTACCCGGCGGAGCCCCTTGCCCCCAGGGGGGTAACGACTGTGTTTCCCAAAGGTGACATCCACGCCCTGACATAGGGTGGTCGCATGTCACCTACCCCGCCCTCCTCCCCCGCTGTCATCGACGCCCTGGCCTGGGTCCACGTCAGCGAGGGACGCCTGCTGTGCGTCCGCACCGACGGAGTGGACCTGTTCTACCTGCCCGGCGGCAAGCGCGAGCCCGGGGAGAGCGACGAGGCCGCGGTGGCCCGCGAGGCGCTGGAGGAGGTCAGCGTGGTGCTGCGACCGGACACGGTCCGCCGGATAGCGGTGATCGACGAGGCCGCCCACGCCCAGGGCCCGGGCACCCGTGTGCGCCTGTCCTGCCACACCGCCGAGTACGACGGCGAGATCTCGGCGGACAACGAGATCGCCGAACTGGCGTGGATCGGCTTCGCCGACCGCGGGCGCTGCGCCCCGGCGGTGCGCCGCCTCATCGAACTCCTCCACGCCGAGGGCACCGTCGTCTGACCCGCGCCCGCCCCCGGCGACCGGAGCGGAACGTTCGACGGTCTTCTCCAGGGGGTACGCCCGACTGTCGCCTCCGGGGACGGAGCGCTCCGCGGCGTCACCCGTCGAGGGCCGGGGCGGAGCGTTCCGGCGTCAGCGACCGAGCGCCGGTGGAGCACGTGCTGGCGGGAGGGCCCGGCGGCGGTCGGCGCGAGGCCTTCCCCACGCCGTCGCCCGCGCCTCCGGGCCTGCCTCCCGGCCCCGGAAAAATGGGTGGCCCGCGCCCCTCCCCGCTGGTTACAGTCCGGATACTGTGCGGACACTTCCCCAGCCCACCGGCGTTCCCGAACGCCGTTCGGCCGACCGGTTCCTGTGGTGGCTCGCCCGGAAGGAGCGCCGCTCACTGCTGTGGGCCGGGACCACCACGGGCGCCTTCATGCTCACCGGCGTGCTCATCTCCGCCGCGCTCGGCGCCGCCCTCGACTCCGGGGTCACCCGCGGCGACCCGGACGCCCTCCTCGGCTGGTTCGGCGTCCTCAGCGCCCTCGTCGTGGTCTCCGTCGCACTCGTCCCCCTCTCCCACCGGGCCGACTGCTTCAGCTGGTACGCGTCCGCCTACCGCACGATCCAGGTGGTCACCAACCACTCCGTGCGCATGGGCCCCACGCTCACCCGGCGTCTGCCCTCCGGCGAGGTGGTGGCCGTGGGCACCGAGGACATCGACCGCGTCGGCGACTTCTACGAGACGGTGGGCCAGCTCCTGGCCGTCTTCGTGACGGTGGCCGCGGTCAGCGCCCTCATGCTCACCTCGCACGTCACCTTCGGCGTCATCGTCCTGGTGTCGGTCCCGCTGATCATGGCGGGGATGGTCCCCCTGCTGAACCTGTTCTCCCGCCGCCAGGAGCACCAGCGCGACCGGCAGGCCGAACTCACCACCCTGGCCACCGACCTGGTCGCGGGCCTGCGCGTGCTCCGGGGCGTGGGCGGCGAGCGCACCGTGGACCACCGCTACCGCACCGCCTCCCAGGGGGTCCGCTCCGCCGCCATGCGCGTGGGCTGGGTGGACGCCGCCCTCAACGCCGTGCGCGAACTCCTCCCGGGCCTCCTCCTCGTGGGCATCGTCTGGTACGGCGCGCGCCTGGCCCTGACCGGGGAGATCACCGTCGGCCAGCTCGTCGCGTTCTACGGCTACGCCGGAACGCTCTCCATGGCCGTGCGCCACCTGATGCGTTCCCTGTCCATGTACGTCTCGGCCCGTGTGGCCGCCGGTCGCGTGGTGCGCGTGCTGCGCTTGGAGCACGACCACCCCGACCCCGAGCGCCCCGAGCCGGAACCGACCGGCCCCTGCGACCTGCACGACCCGGGCAGCGGAGTGACCCTCGCCGCGCACCGCACCACCGGCGTGGTCTGCGCCGACCCCGCCGACGCCACCGTCATCACCGAACGCCTGGGGCGCTACCGGGACGAGGAGGGCACGCACGCCGCGCTGGTCGAGACGGCCACGGGCCGGACCGTGCGCCTGCGCGACCTGCCCCGGTCCCGGGTGCGCCGCCGCGTCCTGGTGGCCGCCAACGACGCGCACCTGTTCTCCGGAACCCTGCGCGGCGAACTGTCCCCGGACCAGGGGATCTCCGACGAACGCCTGGCCGAGGTCGTGCGCGCCGCGCACGCCGACGACGTGGTGCGCCAGTCCGCCGCCGGGCTGGACGCGCTGCTGACCGAGCGCGGCCGCGAGTACTCCGGCGGCCAGCAGCAGCGCCTGCGCCTGGCACGTGCCCTGGCCCTGGAGCCGGAGATCCTGATCCTGGTGGAGCCCGCCTCAGCCGTGGACGCCCACTCCGAGGCCGCGATCGCCGCCGGGCTGCCCGCCGAGCGGGCGGGGCGCACGACCGGCCTGGTCACCACCAGCCCCCTGCTGCTCGACCACACCGACCACGTGCAGTTCGTCGAGGAGGGCCGCCTCACGGCCGAGGGGACCCACCGCGCCCTCCTCGCCGAGTGCCCGAGCTACGCCGCCACCGTCCTGCGCGCCGTTCCCACGGAGGGGAAGCCATGACCCGGGCCGCCGACAACGCCGAGACCCTCGGCCCGCCGCAGGCGTCCGGAGTGTTCAAGACGCCCCGAGCGCCCGAGGCGGCCAGCGCACCCGGAGCGCCCTCCGATCCCGCCGCGTCCGCCGCTCCCGCGGAGCACCACGCGGCGGGACTGCCGATCGCGCCGGTCGCTGCCGTGTGGCGGCGGCTGCGCCGTGCCGGGCGCGAGCACGGACGGCTGCTCGCCGTCGTCGTCCTGCTGTACGGGACGGCCGCGCTCATGGCGTTGGCCTCGCCCTGGATCCTGGGTCTGATCATCGACACCGTGCGCGCCGAGGGGGCGCCGTCCGCGACCTCGGAGCAGGCGGCCTCGCACGTCGACGTGCTCGCCGGGCTCATCGTCGCGGCTCTGGTGCTGCACGCCGGGTTCACCCTGGCCTCCGTGGCGGCCTCGATCCGGTTCGGCGAGAGCGTGCTGGCCGAGCTGCGCGAGGAGTTCGTGCGCGCGGTGCTCCGGCTCCCGATGGGAGTGGTGGAGCGGGCGGGCACGGGCGACCTCGTGGCGCGCACCGGCCGCGACATCGGCCACCTGAGCCACACCGTACGCGTTTCGGTGCCGGTGATGGCGGTGAGCACGGTGACCCTGGTGGTCGTCACCACGGCGCTCACCGTCCTGCACCCTCTCCTGCTGCTGGCGTGGCTGCCGTCGGCGCCCGTGCTGTGGCTGTCCACGCGCTGGTACGCGCGCAGGGCCCCGGACGGGTACGTGCGCGAGCTGGGCACCTACTCGGAACTGACCCGGAGCGTGACCGACACCGTGGAGGGCGCGCACACCATCGAGTCGCTGGGACGGCAGGCCCGGCGGATCGCGCTCAACGAACAAAGGGTGGGGCGGGCCTACGCGGCGGAGCGGTACACGCTGTGGCTGCGCTGCGTCTGGTACCCGCCGCTGGAGTTCGGGTACATGTTCCCGATCGCGCTGACCTTCCTGGTGGCGGGCCTGCTGTACGCCGACGGAGCGCTGAGCCTGGGCGGGATCGCCACCGCGGTCTTCCTCAGCAGGCAGATGGCGCGGCCCCTGGACCAGCTGCTGGACCAGGTGGACAGCCTGATGATGGGCTTCACGAGCATGCGCAGGCTGCTGGGCGTGGAGCTGGCCGGGGAACCGGAGGGGAGGGCGCTCTCCGCGGCGGACGCGGCCGGGACCGCCCGGCCCGGCGAGGTGCGAGTGGAGGACGTGCGCTTCGCCTACACCGACGCGGAGGTCCTGCACGGCGTCGACCTGGTGCTGGCGCCCGGCGAACGCCTGGCCGTGGTGGGCCCGAGCGGCGCGGGCAAGTCGACCCTGGGCAAGCTGATCGCGGGCGTGCACCCGCCCACCTCGGGCGCTGTCCGCGTGAGCGGGGCGCCGGTGTCGGGCCTGCCTCCCGAGGAACGGCGCGCGCGGGCGATCCTGCTGAGCCAGGAGAGCCACATGTTCCGGGGGACGATCGCCGAGAACCTGGCGTTGGCGCTGGATCGGCCCGAGGGCGCTGCCGAGGTGGACGAGGAGCGCCTGTGGGAGGCGCTGGCCGCCGTGGACGCCGAGCCCTGGGTGCGCGCGCTGCCGGAGGGGCTGGGCACGCGGGTGGGGTCGGGCCACGCCCCGCTGGACCCGGCGCACGTGCAGCAACTGGCCCTGGCCCGCGTGGTGCTGGCCGACCCCGACGTGCTGGTGCTGGACGAGGCCACGTCCCTGATGGACCCGCGTTCGGCCCGCCACCTGGAACGCTCGCTGGCGGGGGTGCTGTCGGGGCGCACGGTGGTGGCCATCGCGCACCGGCTGCACACCGCGCACGACGCCGACCGGATCGCGGTGGTGGAGGACGGCCGGATCAGCGAGCTGGGCAGTCATGACGAGCTGCTGGCCCGCGGCGGCTCCTACGCCGACCTGTGGCGGGCCTGGCACGGCGCGGACTGAGACCCCTCGGACCGTTGCCGCCCGCGTGCTCGGGGGTACCGCTGGCCGAGCCGGAACCCGGCGGGCGCACTCCCCGGGGTCGCCGCTGTGCCCGCGCCCGCGTCCGTCCGACGCTTCGCGGAACAACCCGGCTCGGCACGAGGAAGAGCGCCGTGCCCCACCCCGGAAAAGGCGAAACCGGGCGGCCCCCGAAGGGGCCGCCCGGTCGTCGCGGGCGAGGTCGCGTATCCGGACCTCAGACACCTGCGGGCCCGGGGGCCCGAGGTCTCACGGACCTACTAGAAGTCCATGCCGCCCATGCCACCGGTCGGGTCGCCGGCGGGAGCGGCGGCCTTCTCCGGCTTCTCGGCGATGACGGCCTCGGTGGTCAGGAACAGACCGGCGATGGAAGCCGCGTTCTGCAGAGCCGAGCGGGTGACCTTGGTCGGGTCGATGACGCCGTCCTTGAACAGGTCGGTGTACTCGCCGGTGGCGGCGTTCAGGCCGAACCCGGGCTCCAGGTTCTTGACCTTCTCCGCCACGACGCCGCCCTCGAGGCCGGCGTTGATCGCGATCTGCTTGAGCGGCTCGGCGATGGCGCGGCGCACGATGTCGGCGCCGATGGCCTCGTCGCCCTCCAGCTCCAGCTTCTCGAAGGCCGGGACGCTGGCCTGGAGCAGAGCGACACCACCGCCGGGCAGGATGCCCTCCTCGACCGCGGCCTTGGCGTTGCGGACGGCGTCCTCGATGCGGTGCTTGCGCTCCTTGAGCTCCACCTCGGTGGCGGCACCGGCCTTGATGACGGCCACGCCGCCGGCCAGGCGGGCGAGACGCTCCTGGAGCTTCTCGCGGTCGTAGTCGGAGTCGGTGCGCTCGATCTCGTTGCGGATCTCGTTCACGCGACCGGCGATCGCGGTGGCGTCACCGGCGCCGTCCACGATGGTGGTCTCGTCCTTGGTGACGACGACCTTGCGGGCGCGGCCGAGCATGTCGAGCTCGGTGCTCTCCAGCTTGAGGCCGACCTCCTCGGTGATGACCTGGCCGCCGGTCAGCACGGCGATGTCGCCGAGCTGGGCCTTGCGGCGGTCACCGAAGCCCGGGGCCTTGACGGCGACGGACTTGAAGGTGCCGCGGATCTTGTTGACGACCAGCGTCTGGAGGGCGCCGCCCTCCAGGTCCTCGGCGATGACGACCAGCGGGCGGCCGGCCTGGAGGACCTTCTCGACAACCGGCAGGAACTCGTTGTTGTTCGAGATCTTGGAGTTGACGATGAGGATGTAGGGGTCCTCGAGGACCGTCTCCATGCGCTCCAGGTCAGTGGCGAAGTAGGGCGAGATGTAGCCCTTGTCGAAGCGCATGCCCTCGGCGAGCTCGAGCTCCAGCCCGAAGGTCTGGCCCTCCTCGACCGTGATGACGCCTTCCTTGCCGACCTTGTCCATGGCCTCGGCGATGGTCTCGCCGATCTGGGGGTCGCCGGCGGAGATCGAGGCGGTGGAGGCGATCTGCTCCTTGGTCTCGATGTCCTTGGAGAGGTTGCCGAGCTCCTCGTTGATGCGCGCGACGGCGGACTCGATGCCGCGCTTGAGGCTGATCGGGTTGGCGCCGGCGGCGACGTTGCGCAGGCCCTCGCGAACGAGCGCCTGGGCGAGCACGGTGGCGGTGGTGGTGCCGTCACCCGCGACGTCGTCGGTCTTCTTGGCGACCTCCTTGACCAGCTCGGCCCCGATCTTCTCCCACGGGTCCTCGAGCTCGATCTCCTTGGCGATGGAGACACCGTCGTTGGTGATCGTGGGGGCGCCCCACTTCTTCTCCAGGACGACGTTGCGACCCTTGGGGCCGAGCGTGACCTTGACGGCGTCAGCGAGCTGGTTCATGCCGCGCTCAAGGCCGCGACGGGCCTCCTCGTCGAACGCGATCAGTTTGGCTGCCATTGAGTTCTTGTCCTCCCGTGACCGGGCTGATACGCGATGGGACGAGGCATGCGCCCGCGACGGACGACCGCGGAACCTCCCGGCAACCCTGCTGCCGGGAGCCGCGATCTCGCAGCCTCGATCCGGTTAGCACTCAGTGAAGGCGAGTGCTAACCAGTTCCCTTTTTAGCACTCGACCCCGGCGAGTGCAAACGATGTGGTCACGATTTCCCATCCCGGCATTTCCGCATCTACCTGCATAAACACCGTATGACATGCGGGTTTTCCGCGCTGAGCGGACGGAGCCGCGCACCGGTTCCCACCTCTCCCGGCGCGCGGCTCCGCTCCCGCTCCGGCCCTGCTCCACGGCCCCCGGCCGGGCTTCGCCCCCGGCTCCGGACGGACCCCGGCCCGACCCGCGACAGCGGCGCCCGGGTCAGGAGCTGAGGCGGCGCATCGCCCGCGACCCCCCGGCCAGAGCGGCGACCGCCAGCACCACCGCCACGGCCCAGCCGAGGGCGACCGAGGCGTCCCACTGCCCGGCGAACAGGGCGCGCTCGGCGTCCACCACGTAGGCCACCGGGTTGGCCCGCGAGAGCGCGTACAGCCACGGCGGCGCCAGCTCCATCGGCAGCAGCACGCCGGACAGCAGCATCAGCGGCATGATCAGCGTCTGCACGATGGGCGCGAACACGTAGGTCTGCTTGACCGCCAGGGCCGCCAGGTAGGACAGCGTGGCCAGCCCGGCGCCCAGGACGGCGAGCAGGAGCAGCCCCACGACGGCGCCCGCCAACGACGCCTCGAACCCGAGCGGCACCACCAGCACGAGGATGAGCGCCATCTGCGCCAGCATCATCACCACGTCGCGCAGGACCCGCCCCAGCAGCAGCGACACCCGGCTCACCGGGGTGGCCAGCAGCCGCTCGTGCGCTCCGGAGGACATCTCCGGCAGCAGCCCGAACCCGGCGAACCCGGCCGTGAACAGGCCGAGCATCACCAGCAGGCCGGGGACGAACCACTGCCACGGGTCCCGCCCCTCGGCGCCGGCCAGCCCCGTCAGCAGGGGCGCGAACAGCACCAGGTACAGCACCGGTTGCAGCATGCCGAAGAACAGCATCGGCGGCCGGTGCAGGAACGGCCGCATCTGGCGGGCGAAGACGGTCGCGGTGTCGCGCACCAGGCCCGGCCCCCGCGCCGCGGGCGCCCCGGCCGTCCCCGCCGGGGTCCCGGTCACCTCGTGGAAGCTCATGCCCCCTCCTCCCTCAGGCTGCGTCCGGTCAGGGTCAGGAACACGTCGTCCAGGGTGGGCCGCTGCACCCGGACGGAGAGCAGCGGGACCCCGGCCGCGTCCAGTCCGCGCAGCAGCTCGGGCAGCACGGTGTCCCCGCGTTCCACGCGCAGGCGCACCTCGGCGTCGCGCCCCGCGTCCGCGATCACCTCCGCGGTTCCGGCGGAGGGCGCGCGTTCGGCGATCCCGGCGGCGGTGCGCGCCTGCTCTGCGTCCGGCACGGTGAGGGTGACCAGGTCACCGGAGACCTTGCCCTTGAGCTCGTCGGCGGTGCCGTCGGCGATGACCCTGCCGTGGTCGATGACCAGGACCCTCTCGGCCATGTCGTCGGCCTCGTCGAGGTAGTGGGTGGTGAGCACGACCGTGGTGCCCGTCCGGTCGCGCAGCCGGGTGATGTGCTCCCACAGGTTGGCTCGGCTGTGCGGGTCGAGTCCGGTGGAGGGCTCGTCCAGGAACAGCAGCCCCGGCTCGTGGATGAGCCCCATGGCGATGTCGAGGCGCCTGCGCTGCCCGCCGGAGAGCTTGGTGACCTCGCGGTCGGCGGCGCCGGCCAGCTCCAGCTGGTCGAGGAGCCCGTCGGCGCGGCGGCGCGCGGTGCGCCGGTCGAGCCCGTACAGCAGCCCCTGCGTGTACAGCTCCTCCCGGGCCCGCTGGTCCTCCCCGGCGCCGTGTCCCTGGCCGACGAAGCCGATCCTGCGGCGCACCTCGGCGGGCGCGGCGCGGACGTCGTGCCCCGCGACCACGGCGGTGCCCGAGGTGGGTTCGAGCAGGGTGGTGAGCATGCGCAGCGTGGTCGACTTCCCCGCGCCGTTCGGTCCGAGCAGGGCGACCAGTTCGCCCTCCGCGACGTCGATGTCGACGCCGCGGACGGCCTGGACGACCTCCTTGCCGACCCGGAAGTCCCGGGTCAGCCCACGTGTGTGGATCATCCCTCTCCTTATTAAAACTTGAGTACGAGAGAGAGTGTGCACCACGGGACGGGATATTCAAAGTTTAATAAGTGCTCGGTCCGCGCCCCCGGGGATACGACCCGGTCGGCGGGGCCCGCGCGGACTGGGGAAGCGGAGGCGGCGGAGCCGACGGGGGCGGGAGGGCCGCCGGGTCAGCGGTCGCGGGCGACCGCCCCCGGCACCGGGGGCAGCCCGAAGGCATCGGGGCCGTCGTCGGCCATGGTGTACTCCCCGGCGCGCAGGGAGGCGACGAGTTCACGCGTCCAGCGGGCCTCGGCCCCGATCGTGCCCCGCCACAGGCCGAAGAGTTCGCGCACGTGCACGGGCTTGCCCCAGTCCTCGGAGGGTCGCAGCTCGTCCCCGGTCCTCTCCAGCAGCTCCAGGCGCTGTTCCAGCAGAGCGACGACCTCCGCGCGCGGCAGGGCGGTCATGAGGGTGACCGCCGCGAAGAGCATCGCGGGGTCCTCCCTGTGCGTCAGCCCACGGCGGATGAGGCGGTGCAGCTCGGCCTCGCCGTCCTCGGTGATCGCGTAGGAGACGCGGTCGACCACCTCGTCCCCCTCGGCCACGAACTCGCGCAGCCTGCCCTCCTGGGAGAGCTTGCGCAGGGCGTGGTAGATGGAGCCCCACTTGATGTTGGCCCAGTGCTCGGTGCCCCAGTCCAGGAGCTGACGGCCCACCCGGTACCCGTGGGCCTGCCCCTCCATGCGCACCACACCCAGGACCAACAGCCGTGTCGCCGACATCTCCACCCTCGTTCGACCGGAATCCCCTCCAGCCTACGAGCAGCGACGAGGCGGTTCGGCGAGCCCGGGGCGCGGCCGCGCCCCGGTCGGTCCCCGCACCGCTACAGCTTGCGGAAGTACCGCACGATCGGCAGCGCGGTGTAACCGGCGCGCTGGTAGGTGGCGCGGGCCGGGGCGTGACCGTCGTCGCCGCCCGTCTCGACCATGGCCACCGCCGCGCCCTGCTCCCGGATCCAGTCGGTGGCGGCCCCGGTCAGCGCCGCCCCCACGCCCCGCCCCTGGTGGTCGGGGTCGACGGCGAGCAGGTGGATCTCCCCCATGTCGTCGTCGGGGAGCATCCTGGCGGTGGCGAAGCCCGCGACCGCGCCGTCGGCCTCGGCGACCCACACGCGCTGGTCCCCGGCGTCGACGCTCCCGGCCACCTCGTCGTACTGGCTGCGCCGCCAGTCCGGGACCAGGGCCGGGTAGACCTCCTCCCCCAGGACCCGGCGCAGCGACGCGTGCACCGGTTCCCACGCGCGCAGTGCCAGAGCGATGACCGCTTCCCTGTCGGACTCCCGGAACAGCCGGATCTCGATGTCCATGCGCCCAGGCTAGGGAGCGGCGGACTCGGGCGCACCGGGTTTTCCGGGGCGCACGCGTGGGGCCCCGCGGACGGCGAAGGGGCGGCCCCGGCGCCCTGTCGCGCCGCGGCCGCCCCTCGCCACGGGGCTCAGCAGCCCCCGGCGACCGCCGGGATGATGGAGACCTGGGCGCCGTCGGCGACCTCGGTCTGCAGGCCCTTCTCGAAGCGCACGTCCTCGTCGCCGATGTAGACGTTGACGAAGCGGCGCACCTTGCCGTTGTCGTCCAGGATGCGGGCGCGGATGCCGGGGTAGTTGGCCTCCAGGTCGTCGAGGACCTCGGCCAGGGTGGCGCCCTCGGCGGAGACCTCGGCGGCGTCGTTGGTGTAGGTGCGCAGGATGGTGGGCACGCGGACGCTGGCGCTCATGGCGGACTTCCTTACTCGTGGGAGATGGCGGGTGGTCGGGGCGGCCTGGGCCTGTTCCTACGGGGCCTCGGCGGCAGAGGGGTCGTCCGGGCGCCCGAACAACGAGAGTGCCGCGCTTCGCGTCCGCCGGGGGCGGTAGCCCGCCTCGTCGCGTGGCGCCCCCGCGGGCGGCGGGCGACGGGCGGGCCGGAGCGAAGCGGAGGCCCCGGAGGGCACTGTCTAGGCCAGACCGGCGTCGGTGAAGGCGCTCAGCGACGGCTTGATCGTGGCGCTCACCCCGGCGTCGACGGCGTTCAGGGTCTTGAGCCCGTCACCGGTGTTGAGCACGACCGTCTCGGCCTTCGGGTCGAGCCTGCCCTCGCGGACGAGCTTGCGCAGCACGCCGGTGGTGACGCCGCCCGCGGTCTCGGCGAAGATGCCCTCGGTGCGGGCGAGGAGCTTGATGGAGTCGACGATCTCGTCGTCGCCCACGTGCTCCACCGATCCGCCCGTGCGCTTGGCGATGTCCAGCACGTAGGGCCCGTCGGCCGGGTTGCCGATGGCCAGCGACTTGGCGATGGTGTCGGGCTTGACCGGCTGGATGACGTCGATGCCCTTGTCCCAGGCCTGCGCGACCGGGGAGCAGCCCGTGGCCTGGGCGCCGAAGATCCGGTACGGGCGGTCCTCGACCAGGCCGAGCCTGACCAGTTCCTGGAAGCCCTTGTCGATCTTGGTGAGCTGGGAGCCGGACGCGATCGGGACGACGATCTGCTCGGGCAGGCGCCAGCCGAGCTGCTCGGCGATCTCGTAGGCCAGCGTCTTGGAGCCCTCGCCGTAGTAGGGGCGCAGGTTGACGTTGACGAAGCCCCAGCCCTCGCCCACCGGGTCGCCGATGAGCTCGGAGCAGAAGCGGTTGACGTCGTCGTAGTTGCCGTCGATGGCCACGACCTTGCCGCCGTAGACGGAGGCCATGACCACCTTGGCCTCCTCCAGCCCGGCGGGGATGAACACGCAGGACTCGAACCCGGCGCGCGCGGCGGCGGCGCCGACGGCTCCGGCCAGGTTGCCGGTGGAGGAGCAGGACAGGGTGGTGAACCCGAAGGTGCGGGCGGCCTCGACGGCGATGGCGACCACGCGGTCCTTGAAGGAGTGCGTGGGGTTGCCGGAGTCGTCCTTGACGTGGAGGGAGTCCAGGCCCAGCTCGGCCGCGAGGCGGTCGGCCCGCACCAGCGGGGTCAGGCCGGGGGCCATGTTGGGCAGCTCGGCGACGTTGGCCGGGACGGGCAGAAGGGAGCGGTAGCGCCAGATGTTCTTGGGGCCGCTCTCGATGTCGGCGCGGGTGACGGTCCCGAAGTCGTAGGCGACCTCGAGGGGGCCGAAGCAGAACTCGCAGGCGAACCGGGGGGTGAGTTCGTAGCGCTCGCCGCACTCGCGACAGGAGAGCGCGGTGCCGGGGCCGAAGGAGCGGGCGGCGGTGGGTTCGGTGGCGGCAATCGCCATGGCGAGGCGTCTCCCCTCATCTTTCCTGGCGGACACCTTGTCCCCAGGCCGGAGTTGGCACCTGTCCCAGCCGTCCCGCGGGTTCGCGGGTGTCACATGCTGGAATGGTTGCCGGGGCTTCGCAGGGCCGGTCCCTCCACCCCTCTGGATGAGCAATATGAAGTTTTGCGCTGGTCCTGTCGGATCCGCACCGCAACTGTAACGGAGGTGTCGGCCGGTTTTCCACGCCTGGTGACCCGGGTAACACGAAACGGCTCACATGGTGAGACGGTGCTGGTCCGGGCCGGGAGGGCGCACCCCCGGCGCGCTGGACGTGTGACGCGCACCCCCACTGACCCGCGCGGGGTTTGGGGCGGCTGTCGACAGGCGAGACATAGGATGCGACCCCCTTTCACCACCGCCCCACCCCGATCGCTTTTTCTCCGAGAGGACGACCACGTGGACAAGGCACAGATCCTCATCGCCTCCAACAGAGGGCCCGTGTCCTTCTCGACCGCCGACGACGGCTCGCTGGAGCATCGGCGCGGCGGGGGCGGACTGGTGTCGGGGATGATCTCGGTCGCCACCGAGATCGACAGCATCTGGGTGTGCGCCGCCCTGTCCGACGCCGACCGGCGGGCCGCGGCGGAGGCGCCGCAGGCCCGGCTGGACCAGGCCTACGACCTGGACGGCATGCGGGTCCACATGCTGGACATCCCGCGGCAGACCTTCGACGGCGCCTACACCGGGGTGGCCAACTCGACCCTGTGGTTCGTGCAGCACATGCTGTACGACACCCCCAACAAGCCGTCCTTCGGTTCGCACTTCCGGCGGACGTGGGAGGACTACACCGCCTACAACAACGCGTTCGCCGAGGCCCTGGTGGCCGGTGCCGCCGAGGGCGCCCGCGTCGCCGTGCAGGACTACCACCTGGCGCTGGTGCCGCGGATCCTGCGCGCGCGCCGCCCCGACCTGCGCATCGCGCACTTCTCGCACACCCCGTGGGCTCCCCCGGAGTACTTCCGGATGCTGCCCGGGCAGGTCGCGCGCGAGCTGCTGGAGGGCATGCTGGGCGCGGACCGGCTGGGCTTCCTCAGCCCGCGCTGGGCGGACGCCTTCCTGCGCTGCTGCGAGGAGATCCTGCGCGCGAAGGTCGACTTCGAGCGGCGCACCGTGGAGCACGGCGGCCGGGTGGTCGGGGTGGGCGTGCACGCCCTGGGCGCGGACGGGGAGGGGCTGCGCCAGAGCGCCGCCGACCCGGCCGTGGCCTCGCGCCGGAGCACCCTGGAGGAGGCGGTCGGCGACACGAGGCTGATCGTGCGGGTGGACCGCACGGAGCTGTCCAAGAACATCGTGCGGGGCCTGGAGGCCTACCGCGAGCTGCTGACCGCCCACCCCGAGTGGCGGGGTCGGGTGACCCACCTGGCGTTCGCCTACCCGAGCCGGGGCGACGTGCCGGAGTACCGCGAGTACACCGACGCGGTGCTGCGGACCGCCAAGGAGATCAACGAGGAGTTCGCGACCCCCGAGTGGACGCCCCTGATCCTGGAGGTCAACGACGACTACCCGCGTTCGCTGGCCTCGTTCCAGCTGGCCGACGTGCTGCTGGTCAACCCGGTCCGGGACGGCATGAACCTGGTGGCCAAGGAGGGCCCGGTCCTGTCGGAGCGGGACTCGGTGCTGGTGCTGTCGCACGAGGCGGGGGCGGCCGACGAGCTGGGCGGGCACGCGCTGCTGGTCAACCCCTACGACACCGTGGAGACGGCGGAGGCGCTGCACGAGGCGCTGTCGATGCCCGGTGAGGAGCGGCGCAGGCGCAGGGAGCGGCTGGCCGAGGCCGCGGTGGCGCTGCCGCCGCGCCGGTGGTTCCAGGACCAGCTGCGCTCGCTGGGCTGAGTCCGGAGGTGTCGGGGCGCGTCCGCGCGGTTTCCGCCCGCGGTCGCGCCCGCTGCTCCGCCCGCCGGGGCGCGTCCGCGCGGTCCCGGGGCCCGCGGGCGCGGATCGGCGGGTCCGGGGCCGCTGGGGCCCGGAGGCGGGGGCGCGTCCGCCGTCGGGAGACGCTACACGCCCCTGGCCGCGGCCCGGTCGGCCGGGAACCGGTCAGCCGGTGGCGCCCCTCCCGGCGTCCGCCTCGGCGAGGAGCTGGCGGATGATGTCGGTCTTGGCGTCGGCGTAGTCCTGGATGCGGTCCCAGGTCCGCCCGACCAGCTCGCGCTTGACCGCCGTGTAGCGTTCGCGCGCGCCGGCGTCGGCGATGAGGTGGTCGCGGAAGCGGCGCATGCGCTCGGCCTCCTCGCACCCCCGGCTGAACACGTGCAGGTTGAGGTTGACCTCGGTGCCCTTGAACACCCGGTGTTCGTACCAGTCGGGCTCCCTGATCACCAGGGGGTAGCCGGCGGCTTCGAGGTCGGGCAGGTAGGCGGCCTCGTCCGAGGAGTCGGCGACGAGGAGCAGCAGGTCCACGCAGGGTTTGGCGGCGAGGCCGGGCACGGCAGTGGAGCCGACGTGCTCGAAGAGCAGCACGCGGTCGCCGAGGGCGGCGCGGACCCTCCCGTCCTCGCGCCGGAACAGGTAGGGCCACTTGGGGTCGTACTCGGAGAGGCGGACGCGCCCGTTGACGAGGTTGCGGAACTCGGGCGCGATCCCGGCCCGCGGCTCGCCCCGAGAGGGCAGAGGAGACGCTTCGAGGGGTGACATTCTCCAAAGCCTTGTCCCCTCGGGTGTCCGCGTCAAGCCCGTCCGGCGTTGCTTACATATGCACGCGCGGACGCGGCGTGACAGAACGTCGGGGGTCCGTGACGTGCGGCGACCACGCACCGTGTCCGGTGTCCGGTTCCGGTCGGGGAGGCGCACGGCGCGCCCGCCGGGCCCCGGCCGACGGGCGGGGCCGTACGGCCCCGGTTCCTAGTCGGGGACCGACACCACCAGCACCAGCGAACCCTCCAGCTCGGGCACCCCCCTCAGGTGTCCGAACCGGCGGTCCCAGGTCCCGTCGGCCAGGTCCCGGGACAGGTGGGCGGTGAACCGCTCGTGCACCGCCTCGTCCACGAAGCTCCACGACGAGCAGGACAGGCGCGCGCCCACCTCCAGCAGGCCCTCCGGCCGCCCGTAGTAGGCCTCGTTGAACCCGTCGGAGCAGTCCAGGGGCACGGGGACGGGCACGACGCTGGTGGCGCCGCCCAGCCCCGCGGCCAGGTCGGCGATCGCCGGGTAGCGGCGGGCCTCGGTGTCCAGGACCTCGGGCGCGTACTCGTGGAGCCAGAAGTCGCACACCAGGTCCGGGTCGCAGGTGAGCACGGCCACGGGGCCCGCGGTGACCCGCCGGGCCTCGGCCAGCCCGGCCTCCAGGTCGCGCCACTGGTGGACGCTGAACGTGGTCATCGCGGCGTCGAAGGCCCCGTCGGGGAAGGGGAGGCTCTCGGCGACCGCGTCGAGCGCCGCGGGCAGGGTGTCCGGGCGTTTGGCCCGCATGCTGGCGGAGGGCTCCACCGGGGTGACCTCGCGGTCGAGGGGTTCGTAGGAGCCCGCGCCCGCACCGATGTTGAGGACCGTGCGCGCGTCACCGAGCGCGCGGTGCACGGCGGCCGCGATCCGCGGGTCGGGGCGGCGGTGGTCGGTGTAGGTGCGGGCGATGACACCGTAGTCGGCGTCGCCAGCACTGCCGTCGGCCATGCGCGTCATATGCTCTCCGCCCTGTCGTGGGCGCGCCCGCGGCGGGGCGCCCGGCGGTGAGGACGCTATCCGCCGGGCGGAGCCGGACGCCAGTGCTTAACGGCCCCGTCATCCACACAGGGGGTGTGAGCGGTACCACACCGGTGGTGCCGTGCACCCGCCGGTTACGGCGCGTCCGGAACCGGAACCGGGGGTGTGGCAGGGCGTCCGGAACCGGGGCGTCCCGGCGGGAGAGGGGAACCGAGGGCCCGGAACAGGAGCCGTCCGCGCCCTCCCCCCGAGGGGCGGGCACGGACGGCTCCTGTCGCTCAGCCGCGGCTCAGTTGCCGCGCGTCTTGCGGCGGCGTCCGCCCTTGCGGCGGCGGTTGGCGGGCGCGGCCTCGGCGGCGCGCTCGGCGGCGATCTCCTCGTCCTGCTCTCGGCGCTCGGCCTTCACTCCGTAGGGGTCGGCGGTGGATCGGCGCACCCACAGGACCAGGATGAGCACGCCCAGGACCACCACGGCGCCGACGGTGACGAACCACGCCCACACGGGCACCAGCCCCGACTGGTCGCCCCGCCCGGCCAGGTCCTCGTCGATGAGCGGGATGTCCTGGGCGACGCCGGACGCCTGCTGCTCCGCGCTGGGCAGGTGCAGCGCGGGCAGGCCGTCGGGGCCGGGCTGGGAGCCGTCCACCAGGGCGTCGCGGACCTGGTCGGGCCGCAGCTGCGGGTGCTCCGCGCGCATCAGGGCGGCGGCCCCGGCGACCATCGCGGCGGCGTAGGGAGCCCCGGTCACCTCGGCCTGGCCCGGTTCCGGTCCCGCCGTGACCAGGTCGGCCCCGGGGGCGGTCAGCGCGATCATCCCGGCCCCGGGCGCGTCCTGGATGAGGGCTCCGTCCTGGTCGGTCCCCGCGACGGTGAGCACGTTGGGGTCCTCGTCCTCCCCCGCCGGGCCGACGACCAGCGCGCCGTTGGAGGAGGCCTCCTGGGTGGCCTCGGCGAGGCCGGGTCCGGCGGGCTCGGGCAGCAGGATGACCTGTGCGCCCTCCTGGGAGGCGAACCGCACGGCCTCGGCGAGCTGGTCCCCCGTGGGCAGCACGAGCACGGTGGCCTCGGGCGCCACGCCCAGGACGCCGCCGTCGGCGTCCCTGCCGTACCCGTGGGCCGCGACCAGTCCGGCCGCGGCGTTGCCCTGCTCGACGTCGCCGTCGTTCTCACCGAACCGCGTGTCCAGCTGGACGTTGTCGACCAGGTCCGGGTGCCCCTCGTCGACGGAGACGCCCGGGAGCGCGACCGTGGCGCCCTGACCCTGGTTCTCCTCCCACAGCTGCGGCGCTCCCACGGCCTGGAGTCCCCACTGCTCGGGCCGGTAGTCGGGGATCAGGTCCGCCGCGACCGGGGCCGCGGTCAGACCGAGGACGGCGGCGGTGGCGGCCGCGAAGACCGCGCTGGCCCCGCCACGGGCGCGGCGTGTGTGTATCCTGTTGCGGCTGTTGCCCCCGAGCACGTCAGGCTCCCTCGAACGATGCGGTCGACGTTCCACGCGGCCCTGGCCGGACCCCGGCAATTCTGTCACGTGCACAGGATTCAGGCGTGTACAAGTGGCCTGAGGGGTAGAGAACGTAACTGTATCCCTGGTGCCAGTCCTGCGGTTTCGGCTCCTCATCCGGCATGTCGAGTCGCTAGCATGAGTCGGGCCGATCCGGACAAACCAATTTCCCGTCCAGGGGGTGTCCCATGCCGAATATCGGTCCGACCGAAGACGGTCAGTCGGCCCTCGCCGAGCGCGAGCAGCGCATCCTCGCCTTCGAACGCCAGTGGTGGAAGTTCGAGGGCTCCAAGGAACAGGCGATCCGCGACGAGTTCGGGTTCTCCGCGACCCGCTACTACCAGCTGCTGAACGGGCTGGTGGAACGGCCGGAGGCCCTCGCCTTCGACCCGATGACCGTCAAGCGGCTGCGTCGGCTGCGCGCCGACCGCCGCCGTCAACGCAACGCACGCCAGCTGGGCATCCAGCTCTGACGTTTCCCGTATCCCTCTTCTTCTTTGGGTCTTTCCTACCCACCACGCGCCCCGGTGACGACACCCGCGGTCCCGTCGGCGCCCTCCGCCCGGGCCACCCCCGCGGCGGGGAGCGGCAGCACCGTCCCACGAGGCCGACCGCGCGCCCGACACAGCACGGACATCCGTTGAAACAACCGTCACACACGTGGTGGAGTCCCGTCGGCGCGGGGACGCGTCGGTAGTCTGGCGGTCCCGCCCGGCCCGCATCAGCGACCCCACCGGAAAGGCCCTCCATGTCCCTGCCCCAACCCAGCACGGACGCCGGACGCACCGCGCTCGACGCCTTCCTCTCCGCACCCGAGCGGGCGCTGGCCGCCTTCGACTTCGACGGCACGCTCGCGCCCATCGTCGCCGACCCGCGCACGTCCACCCCCTACCCGGGGATCGTGGACGTGCTCGCCGACCTGGCCGGGCTCCTGGGCTCGGTCGCCGTGGTCACCGGCCGCCCCGCCGAGACGGCGGTGCGGCTGGGCGGCCTGGACCGGGTGCCCGGCATCACCGTGCTGGGCCACTACGGCGCCGAACGCTGGGAGGGCGGGCGTGTGGCCGCGGCGCCCGCACCGCCCGGCGTGGCGGTGGTGCGCGAGGAGTTGCCCGGCCTGCTCGACGACCTGGGCGCCCCGGAGGGCACCTGGATCGAGGACAAGGGGCGCTCGCTGGCGGTGCACACCCGGCGCACCGCCGACCCGGACGGCGCGCTCGCCCTGCTCACGCCCTCCCTGAGCGAACTGGCGCGGCGGTCGGACCTGCAGGTGGAACCTGGCCGGATGGTGGTCGAGCTCCGTCCACAGGGTGTGGACAAGGGCGCGGCGCTCACCGCGCTCGTCGCCGAGACGGGCCCGCGCGCGGTGCTCTACGCCGGTGACGACCTCGGCGACCTGCCCGCGTTCGACGCCGTGGTGGGCCTGCGGTCCCAGGGCGTCGAGGGCCTGAACGTGTGCTCCTCCTCGGACGAGGTCACCGCCGTGGCCGAGGCCGCCGACCTGGTCGTCCCGGGCCCCGCGGGGCTGGCCGACCTCCTGGGCTCGCTCGCCGGGGCGATCCGCGACGCCTCGGGGGCGTGACGTCCCCGGGACGTGACGCCTTCGGGCGGGAGCCCGCCGGGACGTGACGCGCGCACGCGTTGACCGAAAACGCGGGCGGTGCGGTGTGTGGGGTTTCCCTGCCGACGCAGCCGCCCCGGCCCCGGTCCGCCGCGTGGGTGCGCTCCCAACGCCCGCGTGCGCCGTCGCCGCCCGTCTCAGGACGAGGACTCGTGCGCCTGCGGCGTGAGCGCCGACCGCGCGGCCGACCGCAGGTCCACCAGCCCGGTCCGGTCGCGCCCGTAGTGCACGGCGTTGGTGAGCACGCCCACGTACCGGCCGCTCTGCGGGTGCATGAACAGGCTCGTCCCGGTGAAACCGTTGTGGTAGACCACCCCCTCCGGGGTGACCAGCCAGCCCAGGCCGCGCCACAGCCTCGCCCCCGCGTCCACGTGCGGCTGCCAGCTCGCGCGCACGTAGGAGGACGGCACCGGTCCCTGGCCCCCGTCGTGCATCCGCAGGATCTCCCGGGTGAACGCGCCGAGGTCGATGGCGGTGCTGAACACCCCGGCGTGCCCCGCCACGCCTCCCATCAGCGCGGCCGCCTCGTCGTGCACCACCCCCCAGGTGGGGGCGGCTCCGGGGATGCGGCGTTCGGTGGGCGCCACACCGGGCGAACGCGGCAGGGGGCCGAATGCGGTGGAGCGCATGCCCATCTGCTCCCACAGATCGCGGGACAGCCGGTCCAGGCCCGTGCCGTAGAGGCGTTCCAGGAGCATGCCGAGCAGGATGAACCCGCGGTCGACGTAGGCGTAACCGGGTTCCTCCAACGGGTCGGCGAGGATGGCCTCCGCGAGGTCCTGGTCGGTGCCCACGTATCTCTCCAGCCAGGTCACCGGGTTGAGGCGGCCGGTGTGGGTGAGGATCTGCCGTGTGGTGACCTCCGCACCGGGCAGGTGGCCCACGTCCAGGTACTCCGACATCGGGGCGTCCAGGTCCATGATCCCCTCGGCGACCGCCTGGCCGACCAGCGGCCAGGTCGCCATGACCTTCGTCAGGCTGGCGACGTCGTAGGCCACGTCCGGGGCGGTGTCGTGCTCGCCGTCGATGCGGCCGACGGCGACGAACTCCCACATGCCGCCGGTGCCGATCACGGCGGCCCCGCCGGGCAGCCACCCGGCGTCCACCATCACCTTCAGAACGCCCCGAATCCGCGCCCCTGTCTCCGTGAGCCAGTCACCATCACGCACAACACGCCTCCCCCCGGGTGGTCTCGTCTTCCGGCGATACCCCGTTATCAGGTTGTTGTCACACGGGTTCCGGAGGTGCACAGGACGAAACCCCCGCAGGTCGCAGCCGTAATGAGGGTCGCGGCGCACGGCGGAGTAGTCTGGCGCCGGAGAAGCCCCGAGGAGGACGATGAGCAGCCAGACCCCCGTGCCCGCAGGTTTCCGCGGCGTGGCCGGAAACATCGGGATCAAGGACCCCAACGACGACTTCTTCGCGGTGGTGTCGGAGGTCCCCGCCCGCGTGTCCGCCGTGTTCACCCGGTCGCGGTTCGCCGGACCCAGCGTGCTGCTCAGCCGCCGCTCGGCGGCCGACGGCAGCGCGCGGGGGGTCGCGGTGATCGCCCGCAACGCCAACGTGGCCACGGGCAGGGTCGGCGACAGCCACGCCCACGAACTCCAGGAGCGCGTGGCGCGGGCCGCGGGGGTGCCGCCCGAGGAGGTGCTGGTCGCCTCCACCGGCGTGATCGGCCGCCCGTACCCGATCGAGAAGGTGCGCGCCTACCTGGACGCGCTGCCCGAGGAGTTCCCCCCGGCGGACCTGGACCGCTCGGCCGCGGCGATGATGACCACCGACACCCGGCCCAAGACCGCCTCGGCGACGGTGGGCGGGGCGACGCTGACGGGCATCGCCAAGGGAGTCGGCATGATCGAGCCGAACATGGCGACCATGCTGGCCTGGTTCTTCACCGACGCCGAGCTGGAGCAGCCGGTGCTGGACGAGGTGTTCCGTCGGGTGGTGGACCGCACGTTCAACGCGTTGAGCATCGACACCGACACCTCCACCAGCGACTCGGCGGCGGTGTTCGCCAACGGGCTGGCCGGGCCGGTGGACGTGGCGGAGTTCGAGGCGGCGCTGCATGAGGTGGCCCTGAAGCTGGTGCGGATGATCGCCTCCGACGGCGAGGGCGCCAGCAAGCTGATCGAGGTGCGCGTGACCGGCGCGCGCGACGACGCCCAGGCCAAGCGGGTGGCCAAGGCCGTGGTGAACTCCCCGCTGGTGAAGACCGCCGTGCACGGCGCGGACCCCAACTGGGGCCGGGTGACGATGGCGGTCGGCAAGTGCGAGGAGGAGACCGACATCCTCCCCGACAACGTGCGGATCTCCTTCGGTGACGTGGAGACCTACCCGGCGGAGGCCACGGACGAGGTGCTGGAGCGCGCCGCCCAGCACATGAAGGGCGACGAGGTGGTGATCGGCGTCGGCCTGGGCATCGCCGACGGCGCCTTCACGGTCTACGGGTGCGACCTGACCGAGGGGTACATCCGGATCAACGCCGACTACACGACCTGAGCCACCGGTCCGGGCCCGGAGGGGTTTCGGACAGCCAGGTCGGCCGGTCGCGGTCGGCGGCACCGTGCACAGCGGAGGCGGCCCCACCCTTGTCCGCAGGGGTGGGGCCGCCTCTTCCTTCGCGGTTTCCCGGATACTCCCGCGCCACGGGTCAGTGCACGCTGAGCCCGCCGTCGGCGGCCAGCGTCTGCCCGGTGACGAAGGCGGAGGCGTCCGAGGCGAGGAAGACCGCCAGACCGGCGAAGTCGCGGGGGAGGCCGTTGCGGCCGACCATGGTGCGGGCCGCGAGTTCCTCCTCGCGGCCGGGCACCGCGACCGTGTGCATCGTCATCGGCGTGACCACGAAACCGGGAATGATGGTGTTGGCGGTGACGCCGTGGGGCGACCACGCCTCGGCCTGGGAGCGTGAGAGCCCGCCGACGGCGGCCTTGCTGACGCCGTACACCCCCGAGTTGCCGAACGCGCTCCACGTCTGCTGGGAGCCGATGTTGAGGATCCGGCCCCAGCCCCGCTCGGCCATCCGCGGCCCGCACGCCTGGCCCAGCAGGTACGGCGCGGTGAGGTTGACCGCCAGTGTCTCCTCCCAGACCTCCTCCGACGTCTCCCCCAGCGGGGGCCGGTGGTTGACCGCGGCCGAGGTCACCAGGATGTCCGCCCCCGTCACCGGTTCACTCGCGCAGAGCTCACCGAGCGCGTCGCGGTCGGCCAGGTCGACCGGGCTGGTGCCGACCTCGATGCCCCGGGCGGCGAACTCCTCCGCCGTCTGGGCCAGGCGTCCGGCGTCGCGGGCCACCAGGTGCACGCTCGCCCCGGCGCGGCCGAGGGCCTCGGCGACGCCGCGGCCGATGCCCGAGTTCCCTCCCGTCACGAGGGCACGGCGGCCGGTGAGTCCGAACAGTTCGTCCAGATAGGCCCGGTGCCGGCCGGTGCGGTCGCTCAAGAGAAGCCCCCTGTCGGGTCGTACGAATGGCAAGTCGGCGCAGACCGCCGCTCCGCGAAGTCTGCCGCCCGGGAACGCGCACGTCGGAGGCGGCCCCACCCTTGTTCACAGAGGGTAGTGCCGCCTCGCCTTTCGCGGTTTCCTGGATACAGGGGCCCACGGCCTCCAGTGGCATGGGCGTGCCCAGAGCCCGGAGAGCCGCCGGCGTGCCCGCGAACCCGTGCTGCATCGACGCGCCCGGGGCCCGAGGAGGCGCCCCGGCGGGCCCAGTGCCAGGTTCGGCGTCTGCGCAGACCCGATCCAGCGTCTCCACAGGTACGGCCCGGTCCGGCCCGGCGATTCCGCGCGCAGGACCGGACCCCGCTCCCGGCTAGATGTGGACGGCCGGGCCGTCGGTCATCCTGCCCGAGCGCATGAACAGCGACAGCACCGCGGCGACCAGCATCACCGCCGCCGCGATAGTGAAGGCGAGTTGCAGCCCTTCCATGAACGCCAGGTTGCTGGCCCCGGTCACGGCCGCCACGACCTCCGGGGTCGCGCCCTCGGGCAGCACCGCGCCGCCCTGCGCCACGACGCTCTGCATGCCCGCCAACTCCTCGGCGGCGGGTTCGGCCAGCCCCGCGGCGGCGAAGTGACCGGGCAGGGTGGCGACGATGGTCGCGGACATGACCGCGCCCAGGACCGCCGTGCCGAGCGAGCCGCCCAGCTGCATGGCGGCCTGCTGCACCGCCGAGGCCACACCGGCGTAGCGCACGGGCGCGTTGCCGATGATGGCCGCCGTGGCACCGGTCATGATCAGGCTCAGGCCCATGCCGAGCAGGACGAACGCGGCCGAGATGTAGAGCACTCCCGTGTCGGTCCGCAGCAGCGACAGCATGAACATGCCCGCCGACGCCAGCAGCAGACCCACCGTCGTGGGCGGCCGGGCGCCGACCCGGTCCAGGACCCGGCCCGCGATCGGCGAGGTGACCGCCATCAGCGCGGTCATGGAGATGAGCTGGAGGCCGGTCTGGGCGGGGCTCATGCCCCGCACGCCCTGGAGGTAGAAGGTGATGAAGAACAGCGACCCCATCAGGCTCAGCGCCATCGCGACCGTCAGGACGGCGCCGATGGAGACCGAGGGGTTGGCGAACAGGGCGAGCGGGAGCAGGGGCTGTTCCGGACGCCGCTCCCACACCAGGAAGGCCACGGCGAAGACCGCCGTGACGGCGAGCGAACCCAGTGTGACGGGGTGGCCCCAGCCCACGCTGGGCGCCTCCACCAGGGCCCACACCAGGGCGAAGATGGCGATGCTCAGCAGCACGATGCCGGGCACGTCCATCCGGCTTCCGGCGTCGGTCGGCTTGTTGGCGGCCAGCAGCCACAGGCCGAGTCCGAGGGCGACCGCGCCCACCGGGACGTTGATGTAGAAGACGGACTCCCAGCCGAAGGAGCCGACCAGTACGCCGCCCAGGATGGGGCCGCCCGCCGTGGCGGCGCCGATGAGGCTGCCGAAGACGCCGAAGGCCCGGCCGAGCTTGCTGGGCGGGAAGCTGGCGCGCAGCAGGCCCATCGCCGAGGGCAGGAGCAGCGCGCCGAAAATCCCTTGCAGCACCCGGAAGGCGACGAGCATGATGACACCGGCCGACAGCGCGATCGCCACCGAGCTGAGCACGAAGCCGACCGCGCCCACGAGGTAGGTGTTGCGGTAGCCGAAGCGGTCGCCGATCTTGCCCGCCGTGATCAGGAAGACCGCCAGGCCGAGCAGGTAACCGTGGGTCACCCACTGGAGTTCGGCCAGCGAGGCGCCCAGGCTCGTGCCGATCGCGGGGTTGGCGACGGCCACGATGGTGCCGTCCAGCGCCACCATCATCACGCCGAAGGCGATGGCGACCAGGGTCGCCCAGGGGCTCTCCGTCCAGCGCTGCTTCCGCTCCGTATCCGTCTCCGGAGCAGCCTTCGGGACGGTCTGTGCGGTCATGGTTCCCCCTGCGTGCCGGTGCCGATGTCGTCGTCCGCATGATTATGTCTGCCGCTGACTCTTTGCAGCAAGTGCGTTTTGTCAGCCACTGACGTAATCTGTTTCACACGGTATCCTCGGTCGACAGAGCCGGAATCAGCGGGCAGAGCCAACACGCGGGAGGCACGTCCATGAGCACGACGAGCGCCGAACCGGAGGAGCAGCTCGGGCTGCGCGAGCGCAAGAAGGCCCGGATGCGCGAGTCCCTCATGGAGTCGGCGCTGCGCCTGTTCCACGAGAACGGTTACCAGCGGACGACGACAGAGGAGATCGCCTCCTGCGTCGGGGTCTCCCAGCGCACGTTCTTCCGCTACTTCGGCTCCAAGGAGGACGTGGTCCTGGAGGCGGTCGAGGACCTCGACGAGCAGCTGTTCGCGGCCCTACTGGCCCGCCCCGCCGAGGAGTCGCCGTTCACCGCGCTGCGCAACGCGATGCTCGACCACTGGGCCTACCTCGAACGCGAGATGCTCCACCTCCGGGGCAGCGCCATGGGACTGGTGTCCGAGAGCCCCGAGCTGATCGAGGTCAACATGCGCTACTGCCACCGCAGGCAGGAGCGGCTGGCCCGGGCGCTGGGCGAGCGCACCGGCGTGGATCCGGTCACCGACCCCCGCCCGGGAGTCCTGGCCTCGGTGTTCCTGTCCGTGCTCAACAGCGGCCACCAGGCGTGGTGCGCGTCCGGCTCCAGCGACGTGGAGAATCTGGTCCAGGCGTTCCTCGACCGGTTCGACCTGGTGCCCGAGGTGGTCGGCGGCCACTGGGAGGACCCGCGCGGCTGAGCGGCTGCCCGACCCCGCGGACCCTCCCTTGCTTCACACGGGGAGCTCCAGCCGTACAGGACGCACCGGGTCCCGGAGTCCGTCGGACCCACCCGCCGGAGAACCGGTCGTGCCGCAAGGCGCTGCCGTGTCGGAAGGCGGTTGCGGCCGGCAGGCCGCCGACCGCGACCCGAGGCGGAGTCCGACGACACCGCCATGGGATGATCCCGTCCACCATGTGTACGGATCGGTTATGGAGGTCGGCGATGTTCGCGTTGCCCCTGGATGCGGACGGCGCGGAACTGCGCCCGCTCGAACCCCGGCACGCCCAGGAGTTCCTGGCCAACATCGACCGGGGGCGCGAGTTCATCGGACGCTACATCGCGCTCCCGGACGTCATCGTGGACCTGGAGTCGAGCCGGTCCTACCTGCGCTCGTACGCGGAGAAGGCCGCCACCGACACCGGAGGGATCTACGGCATCTGGTCGGGCGACAAGCTGCTCGGCGGCGTCCTCTTCCGCACGATGGACCTCAAGCACGGCACCGCCGAGGCGGGCTGCTGGCTGGAACCGTCAGCCGTGGGACGAGGGCTGGTGACCAGGGCCGCGCGGCGGATCATCGACTGGGCCGTCGAGGAGCGGGGCGTCCACCGGGTGGAGTGGCACGCCTCGTCAGCGAACGAGGCCAGCATCGCCGTGGCCCGGCGGCTCGGGATGACGCGGGACGGCGTGCTGCGGGAGAGCTACGTCTACCGGGGCGAGCGCCACGACATGGAGGTCTGGTCGGTGCTCGCGCCGGAGTGGCGCGCGCAGCGCCAGTCCTCCTGACGCTCGCGCCCGAGGCGGTTCGGAGGCGGCTCAGCAGCAGCGGCTTCCTCATCCGCCGGGGCGCGGACCAGCGGGGCGCGGGCGGCCCGGCGGACCGGAGAAGCAGGTGCGCGCCACCGCGGAGACGGCATCCGGGAACTCAGGCGGCGGAGCGGCCCCTTCCGGTGGGACGATGGGCACACGTACCGCCGACGGTCACATCCCGGCCGATCCCACGAACGAAGAAGAGCACACCACCATGCCCGAGAAGTTTCTGCCCAGCACCACGACCGAGCAGGAAGCACGCGACCTGTTCACCCGGCTCGACACGGACCAGGACGGCTCCATCAACATCCACGAGTGGCTGGTGTACGCCGAGCGGGATCTGGGACTCGACCGCATGAGCGCGCTGCACGCCTTCGCCCTCGACGTCGACACCGACCACGACCTGCTCATCAGCCAGGACGAGTTCGTCCGGATCGGCACACAGGGGGCCTGAGGGCCCGACGCCCCGTGTCGTCCCCGCGTACTGGACGCGCGCCGGCCCCCGAGCGCGCGGACTCCTGAGGCCCCGGGGCCGCGCGCCCTCCCGTGTCCAAGGTGCGGGGGGAGGGCGCACGGCGTGCCCGGGTGGGCGTCAGCGGTCGACCGCCTCCGGGTGGGCGGCGGCCCTGACCGCCTCGCGCGCCTGTTCGGCGCTGGAGGCCGCGACCGCCAGGTCGGCCAGTCTGCGGCAGTCGCTGTGGGTGTGCAGGGCCAGCGCGTGGCGCACCGCGGGCAGCGCGGGCGCGGACATCGACAGGCTGGTCGCGCCCAGGCCCACCAGCACCAGGGCCAGCAGCGGGTCGGCGGCGGCCTCGCCGCACACGCCCACCGGGCGTCCCGAGCGCTCCCCGGCGCCGCCCACGGTGCCCACCAGCTGGAGCAGCGCGGGCTGCCAGGGGTCGAGCAGGTCGGGCAGCGCGCCGAGGGTCCGGTCTGTGGCCATGGTGTACTGCGCCAGGTCGTTGGTGCCGATCGACACGAAGTCCACCCGGGACAGCAGCCGGTCGGCGAGCAGCGCCGCGCCGGGCACCTCGATCATCACGCCGACCTGGTCGAGCCCGGCCTCGCGGGCGAGGGAGACGAACTCCTCCGCCTCGTCGGGCGTGGACACCATCGGCGCCATGACCCGGACCTTGGCGGAGGTCTCCCGGGTGGCGGCGGCGATGGCCTGGAGCTGGTCGGTGATCAGGTGGGGGTGCACCCGCGAGGTGCGGAAACCCCGTACGCCGAGCGCGGGGTTGTCCTCGTGGCCGGTGGACGCGAAGGCCAGGGGCTTGTCCGATCCGGCGTCCAGGGTCCGCACGGTGACCGTGCGCCCGGCGAACGCCTGGAACAGGGCCGTGTAGGAGGCGGTCTGCTCCTCGACGGTGGGCGGGTCCGAGCGCTCCAGGAAGAGGAACTCGGTGCGCAGCAGCCCCACGCCCTCGCTGTCGTGGGCCCCGGCCTTCTGCGGGTCGCCCTCGCCGACGTTGAGCAGCAGCGAGACCGGGACGTCGTCGGCGGTCCGGCCCGGACCGGTGGCCTCGGCCAGCAGGGCGCGCCGCCGCTCGGTGCGCTCGCGCATCCGCTCGGCGAGCTCCTCGTCGGGCTCGACCTCGACCGTTCCGGCGTCGCCGTCCACCGCCACCGGCGTCGCGTCGAGCAGTTCGGCGGCCCCCGCGCAGCCGACCACGGCCGGGATGCCGAGCGACCGGGCCAGGATGACCGTGTGGCTGGTGGGTCCGCCGTAACGCGTGACGATGGCGAGCACGCGCTCGACGTCGAGCTGCACGGTGTCGGCGGGCGCGAGGTCGTCGGCGACCAGCACGTGCGGAACGCCGGGGTCGGGCAGCCCGGGCATCGGCAGCCCCAGGAGCACGGCGGTCGCCCGGTCCCGGATGTCGGCGAGGTCGGCGGCGCGTTCGGCGAGGTAGCCGCCCGCCGCCTGGAGCAGCTCCTGGTAGGCGCCGCAGGCCGCGTGGACGGCCCAGGCCGCGGGGTCCCCGGCCTCGGTGCGCTCCGCGGCGCGGCGCGCGAGCTCGGGGTCGCGGGCCATGAGCGCCTGGGCGCTCAGCACGGCCGCCGCGTCGCCCTGGAGGTCGGCGGCCTGGCTTTCGAGCAGTTCGGCCACCTGTTCCAGTGCCTGCCGCGCCCGGGTGGCCTCCTCCCCCGGGTCCACGACGGTGGGCCGCTGGTCGGGCAGGGACGGCGGCGGGGCCATCCGCGCCACCGGGCCGACTGCGGCCCCCGGGCTGGCGGGGATACCCGTCAGCCGGGTGGCACCGGCTGCGGCGGGGAGGGGTTCGGTCTTCGCCATGGTCGCTCCGTACGTCGGAAAGGGCCGGGGTGGTGTGGACGGGGCCCGTCAGGGTCGGTGCCCCGCCGGAGCGCCCCTCCCCGGGCGCGGGGAGCGCGGGCGCCGCCGTGCCGACGGTGCGCGTACCGCGGGTCGCGGCGGGAGGTCGGCTGTGCGGGGCGGTGGAGATGACGGGCGGATCGCGTGTCCGGCAGGAGTCTTGTGTGTCCAGGAAACCTCAGGGAGGCGGGCGGCGGAAGCCCCTGTGGACAACCCGGGAGGACGGGGGCGCGACCGCGCCCGCACGTCGTGGGAACGCCGCCGCCCCCGGGCGGGCGGGTACCGCCGCCGCACCGGGGCGGCGGCGGTACCGCCTTCGCGCACGCGCGCTACGGCTGGATGGTCACCTTGATCGCGGTGCCCGAGGCCACCGTCTCGATGGCCTTGTGCACGTCGGAAAGGGACATCCGCTCGGTGATCAGGTCCGCCACCGGCACGGCGCCGGAGGAGATCAGCTCCAGGGCGCGGCGGTTGTGCTCGGGGCTGGAGCCGTTGGCGCCGAAGATCGAGATCTCCCGGTAGTGCACGGCGTTGGAGTCCAGCTGGATGATCGGCGCGTCCTTGGGCAGGCCGCCGAAGAAGCTGATCCGGCCGCTGCGCGAGACCATGCGCAGCGCGTCCTCCTGGGCGCGCCCGGAGGCGGCGGCGGTGATGACGACGTCGGCGCCCCGGCCGTCGGTCAGGCGGAGCACCTCCTCCACGGCGTCGGTCTCGGCGCCGCAGATCGACGCGTCGGGCTGGACGATGTCGGCGGACATGTCCAGGCGGCCCCGGTTGAGGTCCACCAGGTAGACCTTCGCGGCGCCGCGCGCACGGGCCAGCCGGACGTGCAGGCAGCCGATCGGCCCGGCGCCCATGACCACGACCGTGTCGCCCTCGCCGACACCGGCGATCTCCTGGCCGTTGAGCACGCACGCCAGCGGCTCGGCGACGGAGGCCTCGGCCAGGTCGATGTTGTCGGGGACGCGGTTGACCCCGTCCACGGCCAGGACCGACTCGGGGATGATCATGTACTCGGCGAAACCGCCGTCGTAGTGGTAACCCATGGACTCCTGGCGCGAGCACACGGTGAACCGGCCGTCGGAGCACTCCACGCAGGTGCCGCAGGGGATGGCGGCGATGACCTGGACGCGGTCGCCCTCGGCCCAGCCGGTGACGCCCTCGCCCACCTCGACGATCCGCCCGGCGATCTCGTGGCCGATCACGCGGGGCGGACGGATGTGGTGGTGTCCGTGCCGGGAGATCTTCACGTCGGTACCGCACGTGGAGCAGTTGACGACGGCGATCTTGAGCTGTCCGGGTCCGGCGGTCGGCTCGGGGGCCTGCTCCAGTCGGATGTCACCGGGGGCGTAGAAGCGGGCGACGAGCATGTTCGGGCCTTTCTGCTGGGCCCGCCGGCCCTGGGTCAGGGGACCGGCGGGTGGTTCGGTTGGGCTCAGCCGTCCTGTAGGGGGCCGAGCAGTTCGAGGACGTCGGACGTGGTGCTGGCGGAGCGCAGGCGCGCCGCCTTCTCCGGGTCGGTGAGGATCCCCGCCAGCGAGGACAGCACACCCAGGTGCTCGTCCCCGGAGGCGGCGATGCCGATGGCCACGTGGACGGTGGGGCCGCCCCAGTCGACCCCGCCGGGGAACTGGACCACGGCCAGCGCGGTGCGCTTGACCAGGGCCCGCGAGGCGTCCGTGCCGTGCGGGATGGCCACGCCCTCACCGACGAAGGTGGGGATGGAGGCCTCCCGCTCGTGCATGGCGGGCACGTAGCCGGGTTCGACGGCGCCCAGTTCGACGAGCAGGGCACCGCACTGGTCGATGGCGTCGGCCCGGTCGGCGGCCTCGCGGCCCAGCCGGACGGCGTCCTCGGTCAGCGCCAGATCATTCGGCAAGGGTGCTCCCGTTCTTCACAGCCTGCTCCAGGCGGGTGAACGCCGGGTCTCCCAGGAACATCTGGAAGCTGATGACGACGGTGCCGGGCACCCGGGTCCGGGCCCGGTCGACGAGCCCGGTGTGGCACAGGACCACGTCGGCGCCCTCGGGGATCCGGTCGACCGGGGAGTGCTCGACGGACACGCCGTACGGGGACAGGGTCTTGCTCAGCTGCGAGGTGAGCAGGACACTGCTGCCCATGCCCGCGTCGCAGGCGACGACGACCTTCTTGATGTCGGAGCCCTCGATAGTGCTCATCAGCTGTTCTCCTGGTTCTGAGCGGCTTCCTGCTTGGCCTTCTCCTCGCGCTCGGCCTTGCGCTCGGACCGGCCGAAGCCGAGCAGGAGCGAGGCGATGACGAAGGAGACGATGGTGGCGGCGACGACCCCGGCCAGGACCGACAGGTGGCCTCCCTGCGGGGTGACCGCCATGATCGCGATGATGCTGCCGGGGGAGGCGGCGGAGACGAGCCCGGCGTCCATGATCATGAAGGTCGCGACGCCGGACATGCCGCCGCCGATCGCGGCGAGGATCAGCTTCGGCTGGGCGAGGATGTACGGGAAGTAGATCTCGTGGATCCCGCCGAAGAAGTGGATGACGGCCGCGCCGGGCGCGGTGGCGCGGCTGACCTTGGAGCCGAAGAACATCAGGGCCAGCAGGATGCCCAGGCCCGGTCCGGGGTTCGACTCGATGAGGAACTCGATGGCCCTGCCGTCGGCGACCGCGCGGGCCGTGCCCAGCGGGGTGAAGACGCCGTGGTTGATGGCGTTGTTGAGGAACAGCACCTTGGCGGGCTCGACGATGACCGAGACCAGCGGCAGCAGGCTCAGGTCGATGAGGAACTGCACGCCCTTGCCCAGGCCGGTGGCGATGCCCTCCACCACCGGTCCGACCGCGTAGACGCCCAGGGCGGCCAGGATCGCGGCGAGGATGCCGGCGCTGAAGTTGTTGACCAGCATCTCGAAGCCGGCCTTGATGCGCGGCTGGACGACCCGGTCGAAGTGCTTCATGAGGTAGGCCGCGAACGGACCCATGAACATCGCGCCCAGGAACATGGGGATGTCCGCGGAGACGATCACGCCCATGGTCGCGGCCGCGCCGACCACGCCGCCGCGCCTGTCGTGCACCAGCGCGCCGCCGGTGTAGGCGATCAGCAGCGGCAGCAGGTACTTGATCATCGGGTCGACGAGCCCGGCCATCTGCTCGTTGGGCCACCACCCGTCGGGGATGAACAGGGCGGTGATCAGTCCCCAGGCGATGAACGCGCCGATGTTGGGCATCACCATGCTCGACAGGAACCCTCCGAAGCGCTGTACTCCGGAGCGCACCGAGGCGAGTCTGTCCGTGCTCTGCTGTGTGGTCATGGGGGCCCTCCTGGGGGGTGGGGGGGGCGGATCGCCCGCCGATGAGGTGGGGAGGGGCAGTGGGTGTCGGTGTTGGTGTGGGTGGGCGCGGGGCGTTCCGGCGCGGGGCGGTCCCGGACGGTGGAACCGCCCCGCTCGGTGTCCCGCCGTGGTCAGACCACCTGGACTCGGGGTCCGGCGGCCTCCAGTTCGTCGGCGAGACCGCTGGCGAGACCGGTGTCGGTGATGACCAGATCGAGGTCCTCGACCGCCGCGAAGCGGGCGAAGTGGTCGTTGCCGACCTTGGTGTGGTCGGCGAGCAGGACGCAGCGGCGGGCCGAGGCGATCATGGTCCGCTTGACCTCCGCCTCCGCGGGATCGGGTGTGGTGAGCCCGCGTTCGGTGGAGATCCCGTTCGCCGCCATGAAGGCGACGTCGACGTAGGACTCGGCGAGGGAGCGCAGCGCCCAGGCGTCGACGGTGGCCTGGGTGCGGGTGCGCAGGCGCCCGCCGAGCAGCATGAGGTTGATGTGGGTACGCGGAGCGAGCGTGAGGGCGATGGACAGGGAGTTGGTGACGACGGTGAGTTCGCGGTCGGCGGGCAGCTGCTCGGCGAGGCGTCCGGTGGTGGACCCGGCGTCGAGCAGGATGGCGCCCTCCTCCGGGAGTTCGGCGAGAGCCGCCTTGGCGATGCGCTCCTTCTCCTGCGTCATGACGGAGTCGCGCACATTGAGGGCGGGCTCGAAGCCCAGCCGCTCGACGGGGATCGCGCCACCGTGGACCCTGCGCAGGACCCCGTGGCGTTCGAGTGCCGTGAGGTCGCGTCGGATGGTCTCGTACGTGACGTCGAACTCCGCGGCGAGCCCCGTCACGTCGACCCGGCCGTCCCGCCGGGCGCGTTCGAGGATCGCCTTCTGGCGCTCTTCCGCGTACATGTTGGATCACCTGTGTTTCGGTGTGGTTTTCTGTGAGTTTAATGGTGTTGCCTGGGACACACAAGAGGTACCTTGAACCAATATCCCAGCAACACTGCTCGTCGCGAAGCCCCTACGGTCCGCCCGAACCCACCAGGAGCGTTTCCCCTCGCTCCGACTGCGCCCGCACACCGGGACCCCGGTGACACGAGCCCCACGCGCCCGTGACCGACAGTGGCCAAAACCGGAAACCAGGGCACAACAGCATTGACACACGCAGGCAAACACACATAATCAAAGGTAGTCCCACATCCGGACCGGGCCGGGCGCAGCCACCTCGAAAAGAGCACCCATGATCCTGACCCTCACCCCCAACCCGAGCGTGGACCACACCCTGGAGGTCAGTCACCTGACCCGCGGTGAGGTCCTGCGCGTGGGCTCCACCCGCGCGCAGGCGGGCGGCAAGGGCGTCAACGTCTCCCGCGCGCTGCGCCGTGCCGACGTGCCCACACGGGCGGTACTGCCCGTGGGCGGCGGCGGAGGCGCCGAGCTGACCACCCTGCTCGGAGACCTGCCCTGCGTCGCCGTCCCCATCGAGGGCGAGACCAGGGGCAACATCGCCGTCACCGAGGACGACGGCACCACCACCAAGCTCAACGCACCCGGCCCCGTGCTCTCCCCCGAGGAGACCGACGCCCTGCTCTCCGCCCTGGAGAGCGAGCTGGGCCGGGGGCCCGCGTGGGTGGTGGCCAGCGGCAGCCTTCCCTCCGGCACCCCCGACGACCTGTACGTGCGCGTGGCCGAGCTGGCCGCCTCCTACGGTGTCCCGCTGGCCCTGGACACCTCCGGCAAGCCCCTGGAGGCCGCGGCCCGCGCGGGGTCGGTGGCCCTGCTCAAGCCCAACCAGGAGGAGCTGGCCGAGCTGATCGGCCGGGAACTGACCACCGTGGGCGCGGTCACCGAGGCCGCCCGCGAGGTCCTGGGGTGGGGCAACGGCTCCGCCCTGGTGACACTGGGGGGCCACGGTGCGATACTCGTGGACCCCGAGCACACCTGGTGGGCGCGCGGGCCCCGGGTCCGCACGCGCAGCACGGTGGGCGCGGGCGACTGCGCCCTGGCCGGGTTCCTGGGCGCGGACGGCTCCCCCGAGGACCGGCTGCGGCACGCCGTGGCGTGGGGGACCGCCGCGGTCTCCCTGCCCGGAACCACCGTCCCCTCCCCCGACGACGTGGCCGCCGACGCGATCACCGCGGTGGCCGACCCCGACCCGCAGTGGCCGGTCGACACGCTCTGACCCGGGCCTCCCCGCCCAACCGACGATCTCCCGACGACTTCTCCTAGGACTGACATGCCCCAGCGCACCGTGGCCATCGCCTCCCAGCTCGGCCTGCACGCCCGCCCCGCCAGCCTGTTCGTCCAGGCCGTCAACGGCACCGGCCTGCCCGTCAAGATCGCCCGCGAGGGCCAGGACCCCGTGGACGCCCGCAGCGTGCTCGCGGTGATGGCGCTGGGCGTCAAGCACGGCGAGACGGTCACCCTGTCCTGCGAGGAGCAGGAGAACGCGGACAAGGTCCTGGACGAGCTCGTGGAGATGCTGTCCCGGGAACTGGACGCCTGACCCACGGGCTCCGCGCGACCCCCGCCCGGACACGGGCCGTCCCCCCGCAGGGGCGGCCCCTCCGGGGCGCGGCCCCGCCCGGCCCTGGTCTTCGGGGTCGGCCGGGACTACCTTGCTGCCATGGACACCTCACCTGACGACACCGTCATCGGCCCCTCGGGGATCTGCAGGCGGGGGCAGCACGACTGGAAGCACGATCCCCCCGGAGCGAAGCGGCAGATCTGCACCCGCTGCCGGTCCATGTCCACGACGAACTACTGCGACTGCGCCGAGTGCGCGTCCGGCGGCGCGCAGGCCTGAGCCCCTCGGGGCCGGACGGCGACCGCGGCCCGCACCCGCCTCCCGGGCCGGTGCCGTGACCCCGGGAGAGGGTCCGCCGGGCCCCTCCCCCCGGGACGCCCCTCGTACCCGTGACGCGTCTCGGCCGCGTGGAACCGGGCGGTCGCCGCGGCACGGAGCCGGTCGGGGCCCCGGCCGGGGCGGCCCGCCCGGGCACTGACGGAGCGGCCGTCGAACCCGGCGGCCACCCCGCCCGCCCCCGCTGGGACGCGGGTCGGAAAACCCCCGTGCCACACCGGTGACGGTTCCGGCCAGCCCGCTGGGCGGCGTTTCTTAGGACTCCCCCCGCCGCACGCGGTGGACCTTGTGCTGGGCGGCCTGCGCGCGCGGGCGCACCACGAGCAGGTCGATGTTCACGTGCGGGGGCCGCGTGACCGCCCACACGATGGTGTCGGCGACGTCCTCGGCGCTCAGCGGGTCGGGCACACCGGCGTAGACGGCGTCGGCGGCCCCGGAGTCACCGCGCATCCGGTTGAGGGCGAACTCCTCGGTCCTGACCATGCCCGGCGCGATCTCCAGCACGCGCACCGGTTCGCCGCACAGCTCCAGGCGCAGCGTGGCGGCGAGGCTGTGCGCGCCGTGCTTGGCGGCCACGTACCCGCCGCCGCCCTCGTAGGCCACGTGCCCCGCCGTGGAGGAGACGACCAGCACGGTGCCGTCCCCGCTGGCGATCAGCTTGGGCAGCAGGGCCTGGGTCATGTTGAGCACACCGATGACGTTGACCTCGTACATGGCGCGCCAGTCGGCGGGGTCGCCCTCGGCGACGGTCTCGGTCCCGATCGCGCCGCCCGCGTTGTTGACCAGGACCTCGCACGAGGCCAGGGAGTCGGCGAAGGCTTCGACGGCGGCCCTGTCGGTGACGTCGAGGGCGTGGGCGCGGGCGCTGCGGCCCTCCTCGGCCAGTTCCTTCGCCAGCGCCTCGATCCGGTCGGCGCGGCGGGCGACCAGGACCACGTCGTAGCCCTCCTCGGCGAGGCCGCGCGCGGTGGCGGTCCCGATCCCGCTGCTGGCTCCGGTGACGACGGCGGTCGCTGACATGGTGGTTCCTCCCGGAAGTCGCTGTCGCGCCGAGCGTATCCGGTGACCGTGCCCGGCCCGCCGGGAGGAGGGGCCCGTCCGGTCTCCCGGGTTCCGGCGGCGACCGCGACGCCCCGGGCCGAGGGGGCGCCGTCGTCCACGCGCGGACCTGGGGGGTGCCGCCCGCGCGCGGACCGGACCCGGCGGGGCCCTCCCTCCGCCGCGCCTTCCGCCATACGAGAGCCGGTCAACCGCGCGGTACGCGTCCCGTGCTTCCATGAGGGGTGCTCGCCGACCCGACGCGTTTCGGGGGCGGCACGGGCCATGTCGGCGAAGGCGAGGGGGACCGTCCAGTTGCGGGGTATCGAGATCCGGGAGCTGGAGTGCTTCCTCGTCCTGGCCGAGGAGCCGCACCCCGGACACGCCGCGGTGAGGCTGGGCGTACCCGCGGAGACCGTGGACCTGATGCTGCGCGCCCTGGAGGACCGGATCGGCGCCCCTCTCCTGGACCGCACGGGCCCGCGCCCGTGCCTCACCCCGTTCGGCGAGGAGTTCCTCGACGCCCTGCGGCCCGCCTACCAGAACCTGGCCGCGGTGGTGGACGGCGCGCGCGACCGCGCCCACGGCGGGCCGTCCACGGTCCGCCTCGGGTTCCGGGGGAAGGTGCACGGCCCGGTGGCCGAGGCGGTGCGCGCCTTCGAGGAGCGCGAGCCCGGCACGCGGGTGCGGATCGTGGAGACGGCGCACTCGGACCCGTTCGGTCCGCTGCGCGAGGGCGAGGTCGACGCCGCCGTCGTCCTGCTGCCGGTGCGCGAACTCGACCTGGTCGTGGGCGCGGTCTTCTCCCGGCAGCCGCAGCGGCTCGCGCTGCCCGCCGACCACCCCCTCGCCGCGCGGACGGGCGTCGGGATCGAGGACATGGCCCGGGTCTCGCTCATCCCGGTCCGGCGGACCCCCGACCACTGGCTGCGCGTCCACGCCCCCACCGTCACCCCCCTGGGCAGGACCATCCGCCACGAGAGCGGTGTGGACACCCTGCGGGAGGGGTTCTCCCAGGTCGCGGCCGGGAGGGGGGCCATGCTGCTGAGCGGGGACGTCACGGACCACGCCGACCGGGACGGACTCGTCCTCGTCCCGGTCCACGGCCTGCCGGAGTCGTCCCTCGGCCTGGTGTGGCCGCGCGGGGACCGGCATCCGAGCGTGCCGGTCCTGGCCGCCGCCCTCGCCGACGCCCTGGGCTGAGGAGCGGGCCGAATCCGTTGCGGGTGCGACGCACGGGACGCCCGTGGTCCGCGGCCCTGCCCCTCACCCCTGCTGGTGGTGGGCCCGGTGTTTCTTCTTGGGCACGTCGCGCATGTCCACGTAGGGCTCCTCGTCCACCGGCTGGCCGCCGGAGATGGCGCGTCCGCGTTCGATCTCGGCGTTGAACTCCTCGCCGAGCAGGATCGCGATGTTGGTGATCCACAGCCACACCAGGAAGACGACCACCGTCGCCATGGTCCCGTAGGTCCTACCGTAGGACGCGAAGTTGGCCACGTAGAAGGCGAAGGCGGCCGAGGCGAGCAGCCAGAGCACGACCGCCAGCACGCTCCCCGGACTGACCCAGCGGAACCCGCGTCTGGCGTTGGGCGAGGCCCAGTACAGGAGCGCGATCATGAACACCACGATCAGCAGCAGCACCGGCCACTTCGCGATGTTCCACACCGTCACCACGGTCGAGCCCAGGCCCAGCAGCTGTCCGACCCAGGCCGCGGCGCTGCCGGTGAGGGCGACGCCGACCACCGTCAGGGACAGCAGGACGACCATCAGCAGGGTGACGCCGACGCGGATCGGCAGCGTCTTCCAGATGGGGCGCCCCTCGGGCACGTCGTAGACGACGTTGGAGGCGCGCATGAAGGCCGCGATGTAGCCGGAGGCCGACCACAGGGCGATCGCCAGGCTGACCAGGCCGAACACGCCCGCGGCCGTCTGGTTGCCCTGGAGGTTCTCGATGGCCGTCGTCACCAGCCGCGCGGCGTCGGCGGGCATGGTGGCGGAGATGTTGTCGGTCAGGGTCTGTGTCGCGGAGGGCCCGGCGAGGCCGAGCAGTGACACCAGCACGAGCAGCGCCGGGAAGAGCGACAGGATCGCGTAGTAGGTGAGCCCGGCGGCGAGGTCGGCCAGCGCGTCCTCCTTGAACTCGCCGACGGTCCGGCGCAGCGACGCCCACCACGACGACGCCGACATGTCGGTCGGTTTCTCGGCCTCCTCCGGGGAGGAACGGCCGTCGTAGGCGTCCGAGGAGTCGCCTCCCACCATCTTCCCGCTCCTTCCCTCACCGGTTCCCGGGGGCCGGGCCCCGCAGGAGACGGGGCGAGGGGCCTTCCGGCCCCTCGCCCGCGCCGTCGCGGACACCCGCCCACGGGTGCCCGGCCCGGAGGCGTTCCCCCGGGCCGGGGTGGGACTCAGGAACCGCGCATCTCGTCCTTGGCGGTCCTCGCCTCCTGGCGGGCCTGCTCGCCCGTGGCCTGCGCGGCCTCCGAGGCGCTGCCCTTGAGGTGCTCCCCGGCGGTCCGCGCGGACTCCACCGCCTGCTCCTTCACGTGGGCGGCCGACTCCGCGACCGCCTGGCGTGCCGGTTCGATCGCGTCGGCGTGCTCGCCCACCCGCCGGGCCGCGCGCTGTTCCGCACGGCTCTCGGAGAGGACGGAGGCGGCCAGGAGACCGGCCCCGAAGGCGATCAGCCCCGCGGCGATGGGGTTGCCCTGGGTCTGGTGCACGGCCCGCTCCGGCAGCGACCTCGCCATGCCGACCGCCTGGCCGGTGGTGTGCCGGATCCCCTCGGCCGCCTCACCGGTCGAGGGGGCGGAACCCATGATCCGGTCCTTCAGGTCCCGTGTCCCGTGCCGGACCCTGCGGGTACGCCGGTGCACGACGTTGCGCGGGTTGGCGTGGTCCACCAGACGGTCGGTGTCATGGGTCAGCTCCGAGCGGGTCCGCTCGATGTCCTGTCTTATCTGGTCGGGTGTTTCGCCCATTGCGCGTCCTCCTTGAGGGTCTCGATGGTGCGTTCCGGTTTCGGAGAGACCTCGCGCATGCGGTCGCGGCCCATGACGGCCAGGACCGCGCCGACGATCGCCCACACCACCGCGACGACCAGCGCGGCCCAGCCCAGGCCGATCAGTTCCGCCAGTCCGAACATGGCCGCGAGGCTGAGCAGCAGCAGGGCCAGGTACCCGGCCACCGCGGCCCCGCTCAGCAGGCCGGCGGCCTTGCCGGTCTTGACCGCCTCCTCGCGCATCTCGGCCTTGGCCAGCGCGAGTTCCTGACGGAACAGCTTCTGCAGGTCTCCGGTCACCGCGCCGAGGAGTTCGGAGAAGGACTGCTCCTCCTCGCCCGGCTCCCGCCGTTCCCCGCCGGTCTCCCGCCGTGCTCCGGGAATGGTCGCCATGTCAGCCCCCTCAGAACGTGCGTCCACGCGGCCCCGGATCGGGCGGTGGCGGACCGATGTCCTCCGGCCGGGGCGTGACGGGCGGGCGGGGGGACGCGGCCCCCTCGTCCTGGTCGGTCTCGCTCAGACGCGGTGCGGGCGGACGGACCCGCTCACCGGCGGGGAGCGCCTCGGGGCGGCTGTCGCCGACCCCTTCCCGGCCCGCGGAGATGTCGGACGAGGCCTTGAGGACGCGTCCGAGCGCGAATCCGGCGATGGCCGCACCGGCCAGGAAGGCGACCGGCCTGCGTCGCGCGAAGCTCCTGGCCTCCTCCACCAGGCCCTCCATGCCGCGTTCGTCCAGGAAGTCGGCGGCTCCGCGGCCGCTGTGGGCGATCTGGCGCACGGCACCGCTCACCGGGGAGCCCTGCTCCCCGCTGTCCGCCATGGACGACAGCTCCTCGGACCACTGGCGCAGGTTCTGCGACGTGCGCCGGGTCTGTTCGTGGACTTCCTCACGCAGACGGGTCTGGACGTCGTCGGCGACGTGCCGGGCCTCGGTCCGGGCCTCGTCGGCCAGGGAGCGCACCTGGTCCCCCGCGGTGGAGGCGACCTCGCCCGCCGCCCCGCGGGCGGTGTCGGTCAGGCGGCCGCCCGTGCCCCCGGGCCCGTCTCTTCCCTCGTGTGAGTGCATCGCCAAGCCTCCTTGGAGTCGGCCTGTTGCTCGGTTGGCACCGCGACTACCCCGGCTCCACCCGGTCATGCACACCGGAACGCCGCACTTCACACGGGTCGTCGCGCCCGGGCCCGGGTGCGCGGAGGGCACCCGGACGACCGTGTCGTCGTCTTCCGGTCCGCGCCCCCGGCCGCGGGGGCGCGGACCGGCCTTCGCGGAACACCTCGCGCGGAGACCGGTCGCCGTGTCCCCGTGGACCACGGGAGAACCGGGCGATCACCGTGTCCTCGCGGGGCCAGGGGGAGCCGGTCGGGCACGGCGTCGCGCGCCGTCACCGGGCTCGGGGAAGCCGGTCGGCCGCGGCGCTGTCGCGGGGTGGGGGTGAACCGGTCCGCCGCCGCGTCACGCGGGGCCCGGGAAAAGCCGTGGCCGCACCGGAACCCGCGTGCTAGCTTGGGCGGAATTTCCCTCCGGAACCGCTAATGCCACCACCATCAGGGGCTGGTCGGAGCCGCGACGTCCCTCGACCAGGAAAACGCCCATGCCCGTGGAGAGAACCGCCGAATCGTCATTGTTCCTGCGCTACACCTCGTTCGCTCTCCTCTGCGCTTCGGCCGATTTCCTTTTCGGCGCGGTTTTCGTCACCATCCTCCTGGAACGCGGGGCGGACCCGTGGCTGCTGGGACTGATGCTCGGTTCCACGAACCTGGTGGCCCTGGTGGTGGAGGCGCCCAGCGGTGCGCTCGGCGACCGCTACGGCCACCGCAGGCTGCTGACGGTGGGGTTCGCCGTGTGGGGCACGGGCTTCGTGCTGACGGGGTACGCGGACGGGCTCGCGCTGACGCTCGCGTCCATGTACCTGTGGGCGGTCGGCTTCCACCTCCAGTCCGGGACTCTGGTCGCGCTCGTGGTCAACCGGATCGGCGACCGCGACCGCCCCGCGCGGATCGCGCGGACGGTGCGGTTCGTCCAGGTGGCGGGCAACAGCGGCGCGGTGCTGGGTGCCGCCTCGGTGATGGTGGCGGGCACCTGGCTGTCCGCGGACGCCCTGGTGCTGGTGAGTGGCGTGGTGCTGGTGGCACTGGCGGCGCTGGCTCCGGTGTGCTTCCCCCACTCCCCCGGCCAGCCGGGGCGCCCGCTCACCGCGATCGTCCGGGAGTCGGGCGTACTGGTGGCGAGCAGGCGTTTCGCGCCGCTGGTGGCCCTGTCGGCGGCGTCGGTGTCGGGGCTGACCGCCCTCGTGCTCTCCTGGCAGCCGATGCTCGCGGCCGAGCACGGCGCGGACGTGCGGCTCAACGGCCTGGTGCTGCTGCTGATGATGGCGGCCATGGCGGCGGGTTCGGCGTGCTCGCGGTTCGTGGGGCGCGGTCGGCCGCACGTGTGGGGACCCGTCTTCGCGGCCTCCTCGGGCCTGCCCCTGGGACTGGCGGCGCACGGGGCCGTGCCGCTGGTGGCGGGGCTGATGGCGGCGGAGTTCCTGCTGGGACTGGCCGTGGTGCTGTCGCACGTGTGGCAGCAGACGATGTTCTCCGACGCCAACCGCAACACCATGTCCGCGATGCTGGGGATGGTGGGCAACGCGGCGAGGATGCTGACCGTGTTGGCGTTCGGGTGGCTGTGGGAGCTGTTCGGGCTGGACTGGACGGTGACGGCGGTGGTCGGGTTCGGGGTGGCCGCGGCGCTGGCGACCGTTCTGCTGTCCCGGCGGTTCCCGGAGTCGACGCGGTTGGTCGAGGGCCCGGACGAGGGCGAAGGGTCCCCGGACGAACCGGAACTGGACGGGACGGGCGGATAGCAAGAGGGAAAGGCGGGTGGTGGACGGGAGGGGCGGACAGCGGGCGGAAAGGGCAGGCGGCGGACGCGCTTTCCGGGTGGAGGCGCCGTTCTCCCGCCTTTCCCAGTGGAAGGGGACCGGGAAAGTCCCTCTTCCTTCGGCGCACCCCAGGGAATTCTCGTGCCCCACGTCACAGAAAGAGTCGGGTGAACCGCGCTATCGCATTTCGGGGCGGGTGCGGTCGAACCCCGGAAAACGTGCGTCGGTAGCATTCCCTGGACATGGGAGGCGTGGTCCGCGCAGCGCTCCGCTCGCGGGTTCCACGGGGGAGCCGGACCCCGCACGGAGCCGTCGGGGCGGGGACGCCGCCGCGCCTTCGCCGTACCGGCCGAGGACGAGGAGAGGGACCATGAGCCTGGCGGAACTGCTGCGGGAGCGCCCGATCGTACAGGCGCCCATGGCGGGCGGGGCCGCCACGCCCGCGCTGGTGGCGGCCGTGGCGGGAGCGGGCGGAACGGGTTTCCTCGCCGCCGGGTACCTGGCCCCCGAGGTCCTCGCCGACCAGCTCGGGGCGGTGCGCGACGCCGGGGTCGGCGCGTTCGGGGTGAACGTGTTCGTGCCGGGCCCGCCCTCCGACCCCGACGTGGCGGCGTCCTACCGTTGCGACCTGGAGTCCGAGGCCGAGCGGTACGGAACGCCGGTCGGCGCCCCGGTGCACGACGACGACGCGTGGGCGGCCAAGATCGACCTGCTCGCGGAGGCGTCCGTGCCGGTGGTGAGCTTCACCTTCGGCTGCCCGGAGGCCGCCGTGTTGGAGCGGCTGCGCGCGGCGGGCAGTGCCACGGTGGTCACCGTGACCACGGTCGGGGAGGCGCGCGAGGCCGTGGCCCGCGGAGCCGACGGGGTGTGCGCGCAGGGTACGGAGGCCGGGGGCCACCGCGGCGCGTTCGACCCGGTCGGGAACGGAGGTCTGCCGCTGCGGGAGCTGCTGGCGGACGTGGTCGGCGCGGTGGAGGTACCGGTGATCGCCGCCGGGGGGATCATGACCGGGGCCGACGTGGCCGGGGCCCTGGACGCGGGTGCCGCCGCCGCGCAGCTGGGCACGGCGTTCCTGCGCTGTCCCGAGAGCGGCGCCAACCCGGTCCACAAGGCCGCGCTGGCCGATCCCGCGTACACCGGGACGGCCGTGACGTGGGCTTTCACCGGCCGTCCGGCGCGGGGCCTGGCCAACAGGTTCATCGCCGAGCACCCGCGGAGGCCCTTCGCCTACCCCGAGATCCACCACATGACGAAGCCGCTGCGCGCGGCCGCCGCCCGGGCCGGAGACCCCGGCGGCATGGCGCTGTGGGCGGGAGAGGGGTTCCGGGCGGCCAGCGACGATCCCGCGGCGCTGGTCGTGGAGCGGCTGCGCCGCGAGGCCGCGGAGGCGGGCCGGAAGGTCTGAGGGACGAGGGGTTCGAGGGGCGCGGGGCTGGCCGGAAGGCCCGAGGATCGCGGGGACGGAGCCGGGTTCGCCGTTCAGTGTCAGCGCCGATCGGCTGGCGCGAGCGTTGGGAGGGCCGCGGCGACGGCCCCGAACGGTGGACCCGAACACGGAACCGGCCCCGGGCGTGGTGCCCGGGGCCGCGGAGTGAGCCGGTGCGCGGCGCCGTTCAGGCGGGCGCGCGACGTCCCTCGCGCGGACCTCCGCCCGCGCGGGGCTTCCGGTCGCGTCGCCCAGCCCTCGTCAGGCGGGCGCGTAGGTGAGGCAGTCGGCCTGCTGGTGCACGTACCCGACGGAGATGGCCGGGGCCTGGCACTCCAGCTGAACGTTGTGCGCGCAGTTCGACATCTTGCAGGCGCCGACCTGGCCCGTGGCGACGGGGTCGCCGCCCCGGTCATCGGCGCCGAAGAAGGTGTCGCACTGGGCGTGGGAGGAGTTCCCCACGGTGATGGCCAGTGCGTGGCAGGAGTGGTCGGTGTTGTAGGCGCAGGCGTCCACCTGGCACGAGTTCACCACGGGCATGTCCATCGCGTTTCCCCCCAGAGCATCGACGGCGCGTTCGAGGCTGCCAGACGGGACGTCCGGCTTCCAGGACACCGCCTCGTGTCACCGCGAGCAGGACGGAGTGTTGACGAAGGCTTGGCGCGGAAGCGACCCGGAGCACGGCGCGGAGGCGACCCGGAGCACGGCGCGGAGGCGACCCGGAGCACGGCGCGGAAGCGACCCGGAGCACGGCGCGGAAGCGACCCGGAGCACGGTCCGGCCAGGCTGGAGCGGGGTTGTCCACAGGCGGCAGGAGGGGGCGGCGGCGCCGACCGTCCGCGTCCTAATCTGGAAACAGGGGGGTCCCCGGGCCCGTCCGTCTCGTGCTGCCCGCGCCGCGCTCCGTCAACGCCCCCACCCCCTTCCCGCCGAGCCCCTCCCCGACTGCGCCCCTGGTCCGTGCCCCAGCCCTGGCCAGCCGTTCTCACCCGGCTCCGCCGGATCCCTCCGCAGGCCCTCCCCCGTCAGCGCTCCCAGTCGGCGGTCGCGAACGCCAGCCCGCCCGGCAGCCCGGCCCGCCAGCAGGCCCGGTCGTGGCCGCCGTTGTACTCCTCGAACACCGCGAACCCGGGATCGCGGCCGAGCGCCGCGCCGCGTTCGAGCAGGGCCGCGTGCAGACGGCGGTTGGCGTCCAGCAGCGACCACTCGTTGGTCCCCGCCGTGAGGTGCACCCGGTCCGGGACCGCGTCCGCGGCGGCCACCAGCTTCGTCATCCGCTCGCTCTCCCCGCCGGTCACCGCGACGTTGGGCCACCAGAACGACCCCGACTGCGACACCGCCCGCCCGAACCGCTCCGGCGCCCGGTGGGCCGCGTACACGGCGGTGAGCCCGCCCAGGCTCTGCCCGGCCACCGCCGTGCGCCCGGGGTCGTCGCTCACCCGGTGGTCGCGGCCGAGCCAGGGCAGCAGTTCCCCGCCCAGGAAGGCGACGAAGTCGTCCGAGCACGCCAGCTCCGCGACACGGGTGGGCATGTCGAGGGAGTCGACCATGACGGTCAGCGCCGGGGGCAGCGTTCCGTCGGCGACGAGGCCGTCCAGCAGCGGCGCCAGGGGCAGGCCGTGCCAGTCGCGGCCGTCCAGCAGGACGACGACCGGCCAGGGCAGCCCGTTCGGCGGGCGCCGGGCGGGCTCGTGGACCCACACGGTGCGGGTGTTTCCCAGCAGGTCGCTGGTGATCTCGGCCGCGGTGACCCGCCCGGCCGGGGTCGTCGGGTCGGGCGTGCGCCACAGCTCGGGCGGTGCCCCGGGCAAGGAGACCACGGACAGGGAGTCGTCCAGCCGCTCGCGGGCGAGCGGATCGGGAACCGCCCGGGACAGGGCGTCGAACCAGCGGGCGACGGCGGGCCGTTCCTCCGGCTCGGAGACGGCGAGGGCGCGCTCGCGGCGGACGCGCACCGACTCCGGCCACGCCTCGGGCGGCAGGGGCTCGCCGTGCGCGGGGACCGGGGCGACGGAGTAGGAGGCCCGCCAGTCCCCGCGCATCCGGTAGGTCAGGTGCCACACGTCCGTGCCGGGGATCCGCTCCATGCGGTTGGCGTCGTAGGAGGAGGCGTCGGCGACCTTGTTGGCCACGAGCAGGACGTCCGCGAACTCGTCGCCGCCGCGCCACAGGAAGGTGACCGCGCGGTGTCCGCCCGCGTCGGGCTCCCCCACCAGGGGCGTTCCCTCCCCGGCGACGCGGCGCCAGAACCCCTCCGGGTCGCGGGCCGCCTCGGCTGCGCACGGAGTGGCGACGCGTTCGGGGCGCACGTTCGGCTTGAGGCGCGGGGGGACGGTGTGGAAAGCGGGTGTCGGTATGGACACGGGGCGGCCTTTCTGTGCGGTCGGATGTGGGGCCCCACCGCTCGCGGGAACGGGCTCCCCGCCCGGACCGGCGGTGCGGCGCGCGTCGGCGAGGCCCCGCACGCGGGACCTACCGGTAGGTCCCACCAGCGGGTCCCGTCGATGGGACCTCCCACCGGCGGACCCCACCAGCGGGCCCGCCGACGAGGCCTCAGCGGTCGGGAACGGACTCCAACGCGCGCAGGAGGCGGAACAGGTCCTCGACCTGCCGGTCGTCGAGGGCGTGTTCCAGCGGCGACCGGGACGTGAGCCCCGCGCCGATCGCCTCGACGGCCCGGCCGCCCTCCTCGGTGAGCCGTGTCACACGCATGCGCCGGTCACTCCTGGAGGGGACCCTGCGGACGAGCCCCCGTTCCTCCAGTTCGCCGGTGACGATCGACACGCGGGAGGCCGTGCAGCCGAGCTGGCGCGCCAGCGCCGCCTGGGAGGGGTCGTCGCGCAGCGCGCGCAGGGTCCGGGCCTGGAAGGCGGAGAGCCCGTGCTCGGCGGCCAGTTCGGTGAGGAGTCCGTCCAGGCGCTGGGCCACGCGCAGGAGGGCCTCGCCCACGTCACGGAGCGTGGGCCGGGTCTCCCGCTCCGGTGCGGCGGGCGCCCCGGCGCGGTCGGACGGGGGCTGAGCGGACACGCTTCGCTCCACTCCACGAGTTGACATGAGGGTAGGCATACCTAACTATACTTTTCATGAAGCAAGCAAATTCCTTCCACAGCCTAGCGACCTGCGGTGTCGTCGCCGCCCTCGTGTTCCCCCTCGCCGCGTGCGGCGCCCCGAGTGCTGGGGAGGAGGCCCCGGCGGAGACCGGGGAGACCCGGACGGTCACCCACATGTACGGCGAGACCGAGATCCCCGCCGACCCCCGGAACGTGGTCTCGGTGAGCGTCACCGCCACCTCGGCCCTGCTGAGCCTGGACGTCCCGGTCACCGCCTCCGCCACCACCGCCCCGAGCGCGCTGACCGACGACAACGGCTTCTTCGCCCAGTGGGCCGAGGCCGCCGACGAGCGCGGCGTGCAGCCGCTGGCCGGTCCGGAGGTGGACATCGAGGAGGTCGCCTCCGCCCAGCCCGACCTCATCGTGGGCAACGGGTTCGGGGCCGACGCCGTGGACGAGGCCGTCTACGAGCAGCTGTCCCAGGTCGCGCCCACCGTGGTCTACGGCGAGTCCGACATGGCGTGGCTGGACGTCACCGACCAGTACGCCGAGGCGTTCGGCCGCCAGGACCGGGCCGCGGAGATCGCGGAGGAGTACGAGCGGTTGGTCGCGGACACCTCCGGGCGGCTGTCGGCCGAGCACGACGTGGTGATCCTGACCGGGACGCCCAGCGGGTTCAACGTGTTCACCGAGGAGTCCGCCCAGGGAAGGCTGGCCACCGACCTGGGCCTGACCCTGCACGAGCTTCCCGACGACCTGGCCGCCCCCTCGGCCCAGGGCGGCAGCGGACGCGGCGACATCGTGCAGGTGACCACCGAGCGGGCCTCGGACTTCGGCGACAGCACGCTGCTGTTCGTCAACACCCAGGGCCAGGAGCCCGAGGACTACCTGGAGACGGCCCCGGTCCTGGAGAACCTGCCGGCGTGGGAGGACGGCCGCGTGCTCACGCTGGGCGCGACCTCGTTCCGGATGGACTACTACAGCGTGCCGCTCGCGGCCGAGCGCCTGGCCGAGGTCCTGGGTTCCTGAACGCGCGGGGGCGGGCGACGCCGCCCGTCCCCATCCCGAGAGAGCATCACACCGCTCTCGAACTGTTCGTAAACAGGAAAACGGATCGACCGTATTCTGTCTTCAGGTCGCAAGGCCATCAATTAACATCCGAACACCGAAAGCAACAAACCAATTACCCACGGCAAACAAGCCTGACATGGGCTTCTCGGCCGACCACGGCGCCCCATGCTGGATAGAGTGGACCTGTGACCTCTCCCTTCGCACACAAGCTCCTGGGCTGGCGAAAGCCGTCCGAGAAGAGTCAGTACGTACCCAACTGTGCAGATTCAGACAACGCCCAGTCGATCCAAATATCAAACGGCATGCTGTATGCACTAGGCCTTTCTCCGGAGAACCACAGCAAACCTCCCAAAAACCCAGGATCAGACCTCGAAGACTTCGTAAGAGATAACATCAGCACCTCCCTCGCCGAGGATAAGGTAAAAAGAACCTGGGTTGTCGAAAAGGGAAGGATAGTTACGGAGTTTGCCCAATATGCACATTTGAAGCGTGTTAATGAGCTGGTCAAAAACAACCCTGAACTGCGGGTAACAATCGGCCAGGATTACTTGATCAAACCGGACGTCACCGTCGGAATCACTGATCTTGACACCATGGGGGAGCACCCCTTCCTGCACGCAGCAATCTCCTGCAAGTGGACCATCCGCTCAGACCGAGTCCAGAACATCAGACACGAGTTCAATCAGATGATCCGACACCGCCGAGGGAGGCAACCCCACCTGGTCACTGTCACGGCAGAGCCACTACCCAGTCGACTTGCCTCCATTACCAGGGGGACCGGCGAAGTGGATGCAGTTTATCATGTAGCTTTCGATGCCCTCAAAGAGTCAGTCGACAAGTACGCAAATTCGCCACAAAAAGAAGCCTGGGAAGAATGCGTTGAACAAAAGAGATTGCTGAGTTACGAGTCACTCGCAAAGACGCTTGCAAAGTGGTGAATCCCAGTTGAACCAACCATGCTGCTAGATCTTTTCACGAAAGAAATAGCTTTCATGCAGAGCGGCCACGGGGCCCTATATTAATCATGGACACACCCGGCCATCCATCTGCGCAGCATGAACGCCAACCGCCGCGTAGACATCAAGCCCGAGAAATCCCCGCAATCTGATGCGCACCATCAGGTTGCGATCGCAATGCGGGCATTTAACACAAAGAGGCCAGGTGACTGGTGCTGCACTTCTGTAAGCACCAGCCCCCTGGCGAATACGTTGAAGCTGCGTTCCTGGTAATTTCAGCCTGTAAGGGTCAGCTGCAGCGGGCCCGTGTGCTCCATTAGTCCCTCGGGCTGCTCGGCAGGCGCTGTCGCGCCCGCGTCGGCGTCCCGCAGAGCGGCGATGACGGACTCCCCCACCGCTTGGGCCACCGGCGGCGGGAAGGCGTTGCCGACCTGCCGGTAGGCGGCCGTCTTGCGCCCCTTGAACTCCCAGTCCGCCGGGAAACCCTGGATGAGCGCAGCCTGGGCCACGGTCAGCTTCGGTCCCCGATCCCCGAACAGGTCGCGGTTCTCATCCTTGGTCTCCCCCAGGGTGTCGGCGACGCCGTGGGCGTCCACGCCCAGCTCGGCCCAGGCCCGCTTGGCCCGGGTGGGGCCCAGGTCGGCTCCGCCGTGCTTCTTGGACCCGCCGACCAGGGTGGGGGCGACAGTGCCCCGCTCCTCTGCCCTGTTCTTCCACTTCAGGTAGTAGTCCATGGCGTCGGGCCTCCTCGAGGCCAGGAAGCGCTGCCGCATGGAGGAGTCCAGGGCCTCGGCCACCGTGACCTCGTGCTTGACTCCCCGGGGCGGCCTGAAGTGGGAGGCGTCCGGTTCGCGCATGGCGACCAGGATGGAGCGGGGCCGCAGCTGCGGTACCCCGTAGTCGCGGGCCTCGAGCACCTCCCAGCCCAGGATCCGGTACCCCATGGCCTCCAGGCGCGCCCTGATCCTGTTCCGGTACGGCGCGAACTTCTCGCGCGGCTCGAGCAGGCCGCGCACGTTCTCGATCATCACCGCGCGGGGGCTCAGCTCCTCCGCCATGTCGAGCATGACGGGGAACAGGTCGCGCTCGTCGTCTTCTCCGAGCTGCTTGCCGGCGACGGAGAAGGGCGGGCAGGGCACTCCACCGGCCAGCAGGTCCAGGGGTTCGGGGCCCAGGACCCGCTTGAGGTCGCCCATGTCGAAGTCGTTCAGGTCCCAGGGCAGGACCGCGCAGCCCTTCCACCCGTGTCTGCGGGTGTTGTGCTCCAGGGTCTGTACGGCGTGGGGGTCGACCTCGATGAGCGCCCGGTGCCGGAAGCCGGCGTTGTGCAGGCCGACGGCCTGCCCTCCCGCTCCCGCGCAGATCTCCAGGGACGTATACACGCCCGCCCTACCCGACATCCTGTACCTTCCTGTCCGCTCCCAGCAGTCGGAGAGACCACTGTCGACACGACATGCGTCGAACACCCGATCGAAGATCGCATCCAACCACGATGGTGTCATGGGGGGCGCAGGGTGGTACCAGCGCGTCGGTGAAGGTTCTCGTCGCAGGATCCGGGGTGCCTACGAAGTGTGATTCTACGTGCGCTAACCGACTCCGCGGTCGGACTGTGCATAACGCAGCACCGAGGATTGATTGCGCGGTTGCACGGCATCACCCATCGGAGAACGCGCCATGACGAACTAAACGCTACCGGTCGCCCCTCGGACGAGCGCCCCGTGTTCTCGGGTACACGACACCCGGCTCAGCTGCACAAACCCTTGGCACCCCAGGCGACATGAGCCGACCGATGCGGCTACGGTCGAAGCGTCTTGAGGGTGTTGAGGAGCCCGAACCACTCGGGGGTGGTGAAGGCGAGGTGGCCGAGCCCGCGGTTCTGGGTGTCGCGCACAGCCGTTGCACCGGGAAGGTCCGCGACCTCGACGCACTGGGGGCCGTCAGGGTTGCTGTGGCTGGACTTGCGCCACCGTGCGGTGTTCATGTCCATGCGGGACCTCGTCTCCGGTTCGTGCTTCATGCGCTCAAGTGTTCCAGAAGGGCGGTGGAGTCCGGAACGGAGAGCGCGCTGCCCTGGGTACGGCTGAACACCAGCCTATGGCGGTTGATCTCGGCCTCGGATTCCAGGTAGAAGCCGTCACCGCGTGATTCGAGGAAGACCACGCTGTCCGCGTTGTTGCCATCGCTGAAGCTCAGGATGGTGAAGGGAAGGCCGCCCGCGGCATGTGCCCCGGAGGAGAAGGGGAGCACCTGGATCTCCACGTTGGGGCGCTGGCCGACGTCCAGCAGGTGGCGGGTCTGTTCACGCATCACCTCGGGTCCGCCGATCTGACGCCGCAGGGCCGCTTCGTCGATGACGGCGAAGATCAATGGAGGCTCCTGGCGTTCCAGGATGTTGCGCTGTCGTTCGAGCCTGCTCTTCAACCTCTGTTCGGCCTGGTCGCTGGTGTTTCCGACGGCGGAGGCCAACAGAGCGGAGATGTAGGCGGGGGTCTGTAGTAGGCCGGGTACCAGGCCGATGTTGAACTCCTGGATCATCGTGGCCTCCGCTTCCAGACCGACGAAGGCGCCGGGGAGGACGTCCTCGTACTGGAGCCACCAGGGTTTGTGGGTCCGCGAATCCCGTGCGATCTGGATGAGCTCCTCCGCGACATCGCTCGGCGCGCTGTAGAGCTGGCACAGCGCCATGATGTCTCCCGCTTTCAGGCGCTGGAAGCTGCCGGCTTCCAGGCGTTGGATCTTGGCGCGGCTCCAGCCCAGGTTCTTCCAGACCTCGTCCTGTGTCAGCTTCGCCGCGTTGCGCAGGCGTCGGAGTTGGATGGCCAGGTAACGCCGTCGGACAGGCACGCCGGTTGCCACGGGTTTCTCCTCTGCTGTGACTGCTGACACCTGGCTGACAGTCTTCCAGGCCTAGAGTGAACTATTGCGACTTTGATGTAGATACTAGACGCTGCCCTTGTCAATTGAGGCGGCCTCATTTAGCTTGTGTTGCATTGAGCCTATACATCGCTGGACAGCAGCGTAGGAGCCTCCACCCGTGGGGAAGCCGCGTGCTCTCGTCAGCGTCTCTCTTCGCTCACCCCATGCACTTCTGACACTTGGAGGAAGCACGATGGACGGTTTTGGCGTACTGCGGCCGAGGCGGGTGGTGGAGGGAAAACCGAACGAGGGTGGACTGCCGCGTCGAGGGAGGGGCGGCACCGGGGTGCGCACGGCGTTCTTCGGGTCGGAGGTGACCCAGGCGCCGCAGATCCGTAGCTGGTGTCAGCGGGGCGCGCGAGTCCAGGCGCACCTGGCCTTCCCCTTGGTGCTGGCGGTCAGTGAACTGGTCACCAACGCCTGGACGCACACCGCCTCCGGCGCACCCGGTGGCCGGGTGAAGGTCCAGATGCAGCACTTGCCCCGCCGACTCGTCCGTATCGCGGTCACCGATGACGGACCGCGCCCGGGGCACACCGTCTGCCTTCCGCGCCTGTCACTGGAGGTCGACGCTCTGACGGCGTGCGGACGGGGCCTTCGCCTCGTAGACCGTCTGTCCGTGGAGTGGGGCTGGAACGGCGAGCCCGGTACGCCCCTGACGGTGTGGGCGCACATCGACCCCTACGCGCCCGTCCCCGACCCCGACGACGCCGTCGCGGCCTGAGAAAACACTGCCACCGGAGCGGGAGGCACAGCCTCGCCGGGACCGAGGACACCCGTCCCAAAGCAGCAGGAAGCAAGGTGCCCCGACCGGTGCTCCAACACCGGACCGGGGCTCGATCAACCACCTGAACCAACCAGGAGGAAGACCGTGGAAAACCCTACCGGCCGACACCGCAGGCCCCGCCAGAGCCTGGCCGGACGCGTGTGGGCGCTGACCGCCGCCGTGCTGGCCGTAGCCCTGGCCTACGTGTTCGTCCCCCAGCGCCCCCGCCGCGAGAGGGTCGCGCTCACGCCGCCGCCCCGGCGCCGGGAGCTACCGCCCACGCCCCTGACCAGCGAGCGACGTGCCCACGCGCAGCGCGGCTCCCAGCTCACACGAGCGCTCGCCCCTCACACCGATGGGATCCGCGTCCCCCTTCCCCGTCCCCGTGACGACGAGGCCCCCGGCGCGCTCGTCCGCCCCTACATGCCCCCGCTCCCCAGCGTGCTGGGCGGCGACCTGCTGGCCGATCCCATCCAACCGGTCCAGCTCGCCCAGACCGCCCATGAGCCGACCGACGACCTCGCGGACCTGGCCGCCGTCATACGCGTCTACCTCGACACGGTGGGCTGAGTCGCGCGGGGGCATGCCACGGGCGGTGTCCCCACGGGCACCGCCCGGTGCCGCGCGGCGGGCACGACCTGTGCCACGCGGCGGACGCGCCCAGTTGCGGACAGCACGGATCCCACCGGGCAGCTGTCCGCTTCTGACCAGGTGGTTCGTGTCAGCCACCGTTCGACTCCCCGTCACCTACCAGTTGGTAACAATTGGGTCCGTGCGGCGCTCCGGCCCTGGAGACTGTGACCGCGGACACCCTAGGGTTCCGCCATGGGTGTAATGCGTAAGCGTGTCCTTGTTCGCGTACTTCTGGGCTTCCTCGCCGCGGTCGTGGTGCTGGCCCTGGTCGGCGCGCTCCTGGGGATATGGACCGTCCGGAGGTCGTTCCCGGAGACATCAGGAGAACTCCCGCTCCCGGGGCTGGAGTCCTCCGTCACCGTGCTGCGCGACGAGCACGGCGTCCCCCACGTCTACGCGGACAACACCCACGACCTGTTCATGGCGCAGGGCTTCACGCACGCCCAGGACCGCTTCTGGGAGATGGACTTCCGCCGCCACGTCACGGCCGGGCGCACCGCCGAACTGTTCGGCCCCGACCAGGTGGACACCGACGTCTACCTGCGCACCATGGGCTGGCGGCACGTGGCCGAGCAGGAGTACGAGCTGCTCGCCCCGGAGACGCAGGCCCACCTCGACTCCTACGCGGCCGGGGTCAACGCCTGGCTGGCCGAGAACGACGGCACCGGGGCCAGCCTGGAGTACGGGCTGCTCTCCGTGCTCAACGGCGGCCACGAGATCGAGGAGTGGACGCCGGTCGACAGCCTCGCCTGGCTCAAGGCCATGGCCTGGGACCTGGGCGGCAACATGACGGAGGAGACCGAGCGCGCCCAGCTGCTCGACGCCGGGATGACCCGCGAGCAGATCGAGGAGCTGTACCCGGCCTACCCCCACGAGGAGCACCTGCCCATCACCGACACCGACGAGCACGGTCAGGCCGGGGCCGGCGGGGAGTCCGGGGGTTCCGAGGACTCCGACGAGGCTGACCTGCGGGAGGCCGACGAACGGCGCCCCCCCGAGCTGCCGGAGGAGGCCGTCACCGCGCTGACCGGGGTGGCCGCCACCGCGGCGTCACTGCCCTCGATGCTCGGTCCCAGCACCAGCCCCGACCTGGGGTCCAACTCGTGGGTGGTCGGAGGCGAGCACACCGAGAGCGGGCTGCCCCTCCTCGCCAACGACCCCCACCTGGGCGCGTCGATGCCCTCCACCTGGTACCAGATCGGCCTGCACTGCACCGAGCTCACCGAGGCGTGCCCCTACGACGTCAGCGGCTTCAGCTTCTCCGGCCTGCCCGGCGTGATCATCGGGCAGAACGAGTCGATCGCGTGGGGGTTCACCAACCTCAACCCCGACGTCATGGACCTGTACGTGGAACGGATCGAGGGCGACGGCTACGTGGTCGACGGCCGGACCAGGCCGCTGGAGACCCGTGAGGAGACCGTCCGGGTCGCGGGCGGCGAGGACGTCGACATCGTCGTGCGCTCCACCCACCACGGGCCGCTGCTGTCCGACACCGCCGCGGGAGCGAACCTGGAGGCGCTGGCGGAGGAACCGGAGCTGGAGGGCGCGGAGGAGGGCGAGTACGCCGTCGCCCTGCGCTGGACCGCGCTCCAGCCGGGCAGGACCGCGGACTCGATCTTCGCGCTGAACCGGGCCCGGGACTGGGACGACTTCCGTGAGGCGGCCAGCCAGTTCGAGGTCCCCGCGCAGAACCTCGTCTACGCGGACGAGGAGGGCAACATCGGCTACCAGGCCCCCGGCCTGGTGCCGGTGCGCGGCGAGGGCGACGGCCGCTACCCGGCGCCCGGCTGGGACTCCGCCTACGACTGGGAGGAGGAGTACCTCCCCTTCGAGGAGCTGCCGAGCGTGTACAACCCCGAGTCGGGCTTCATCGTCACCGCCAACCAGTCGGTCGTGGACGCCGACTACGAGCACATGCTCACGAGTGACTGGGACTACGGGTACCGGTCCCAGCGGATCAACGACCTGCTCACCGAGGCGATCGGCGCGGGGCCGGTGACCGGTGAGGACATGTCGCGCATCCACATGGACTCCTTCCACGGCGGCGCGGTCGAGGTCGTGCCGCACCTGTTGGAGGCGGACGTCGACGGAGTCACGGCCCGGGCCCAGGAACAGCTGCGGGAGTGGGACCTGTTCACCGGGACCGACTCCGCCGGGGCCGCGTTCTACCAGGCCACCTGGCGTCACCTGCTGCCGCTGCTGTTCGACGAGCTGGAGCCGCTGACCATGAGCGGCAGCTCGCGCGGGATGTACGTGGTGGGCCGGCTGCTGGAGGACCCCGATTCGGACTGGTGGCGGGGCGCCGAGGCCAGCGGGCGCGAGGAGGTGCTGGCCGCGGCGATGGACGCCGCCGCCCAGGAGCTGACCGAGCTGCTGGGAGAGGATCCCGCCGACTGGCGCTGGGGGGACCTGCACACCCTGACCGCGACCCACGAGTCGTTCGGAACGTCGGGCATCGGTCCGGTCGAGTGGCTGTTCAACCGGGGCCCGGTGGAGAGCTCGGGCGGGGCCAGCATCGTCAACGCCACGGGCTGGGACCCGACCGCGGGGTACGCGATCACGGCGGTGCCGTCGATGCGGATGGTGGTGGACCTGGCCGACCGCGACGCGTCGACGTGGGCCCACCTGACCGGCAACTCCGGACACGCCTTCCACCCCAACTACGACGACCAGCTGGAGCCGTGGAGCCGGGGTGAGACCCTGCCGTTCGCGGTCACCGAGGAGGCCGTGCGCGCGGCCGCCACGGACGAACTGGTCCTCAACCCCTAGGGACGATCGACCGGAACCGGCGCGGGTGGGGACCACGGGGTTCCACCCGCGCCGGTCTCGTGCTCACGGTGCTCGTCGGCGGGTACCGGGTCCGGACTGAACGCACGCCCTGCCGGTGTGACGCGGGTGAGTGGGGCGGACGGGGCCGGCGGTACCGGCGCGCACCCCGGGACGGGTGTGCCCTTCCGGTCGAAAGCCGAGCGGTACGGGCGCGCGTCCCGGGGCAGGCGTGCCGTTCCAGGCCGAAGCCGAGCGGTACCGTCGCACGCCCCGGGGCAGACGTGCCGCTCCAGATCGAGGCCGAGCGGTACGGGCGCGCGTCCCGGGGCAGGCGTGCCGCTCCAGATCGAGGCCGAGCGGTACGGGCGCGCGTCCCGGGGCAGGCGTGCCGTTCCAGGCCGAAGCCGAGCAGGACCGGCGCGCACCACCGCCGGTCAGACCGGGTCGGACGACCGCAGCGGGAAGCCCACCCCGGTCATCTCCTCCGACAGCGCCCACAGGCGCTTGGCGGCGCGGCCATCCCAGGCGGCCTCGCTCCGGCTGGACAGGGCGGGGGCACCGCGCGTGCCGCCCATGGCCTTGGGTCCGGCGAAGGCCGCGCCGGGCACGTCCTGGGTGGCGGCGAAGATCGTGGGGAGGGCGCCGTTGGCGGCGCTCTGGGCGAAGACCCTGTTGCCGAGCATGAGGGCCGCCCTGGAGATCGGGTTGGCCCCGTGGCTCTGGAGGTTGGTGGCCGCGTAGCCGGGGTGGGCGGCGGTGGAGAGCACGGGTGAGCCCACCGCGTCCAGGCGGCGCTGGAGCTCCAGTGTGAACAGCAGGTTGGCGAGCTTGGACTGGTTGTAGGCCCGGTAGGGCGTGTAGCCGCGGTCCAGGTTGACGTCGTCGAAGTCGATGCCCCGGGCCATGCGGTGCATTCCGGAGGAGAGGGTGACCACCCGTCCGGTGACGTGTTCCAGGAGCAGGTTGGTCAGGGCGAAGTGGCCGAGGTGGTTGACGCCGAACTGCGTCTCGAACCCGTCCTTGGTCACGCCCTTGGCGACCGCCATGACGCCCGCGTTGTTGATGAGCAGGTGGAGGTCGCCGTTCCATGCCTCGGCGAAGGCGCGCACGGACGCCAGGTCCGCCAGGTCCAGGTGGCGCACCTCGATGTCGCCCCGCACTCCTGCGGCCTCGGCGCGCCCCTTGGCCACGTCGCGCACGGCCATCACGACGCGCGCGCCCGCACGGGCCAGGACGCGTGTGGTCTCGATGCCCAGGCCGCTGTTGGCTCCGGTGACGACCGCCGTACGGCCGCTCAGGTCGGGGATGCTGACCGCTGTGGTGTCCATTGCGCCACGGTAGGCGAGCGCACCCGGGCTGTCCACGGCGGCCACGGAGACCGTGTCACCCCGAGCTGTCCGCAGTACTCACAGCAGCCACAGACACCACGGCGGCCACAACACCCCGGACTGTCCCTGGTGCCCCGGACCGTCCCTGGCGCCCCGGCTCCCCCGGGCTGTTCCCGGCTTCCCGGCTCCCCCGGGCCGCCCCCAGCCCGCCCGGGCTGTCCACGGCGGCCACGAGGACCGCGGGGGGCGTCGGTCTATCCTGGTTTCCATGGCCGACCGCCCCTACCACCACGGAGACCTGCGCGCCGTCCTGCTCGCCAACGCCGAACGCGCCCTGGCCGAACGGGGGCAGGCCGCGTTGTCCCTGCGCGAGATCGCCCGCGAGGCGGGGGTCAGCCACGCCGCGCCGGGCCGCCACTTCCGGGACAAGCAGGCGCTGCTGGACGCGCTCGCGCTCAGCGGTTTCGAGCGCCTGACCGAGCGGTTGGAGGCGGCGGAACCCGAGGCGGGTGACGCGCGGACCCGTGTTCTCGCCCTGGCCAGGGCCTACGTGGGGTTCGCTGGGGAGCACGCCGCGCTGCTCGACCTCATGTACGCGCGCAAGCACGACCCCGACGTCTCCGAGCAGCTGTACGCCGCCGTGGGGCGGCTGCTCGAACGGGTGATGCGCCCCATCCGCGACGCCCAGGCCGCAGGGGAGATCGCGGGCGGCACCCCGGAGGCCGTCACGATGACCGTGTCCGCCGCGATGCACGGCCTGGTCGCGCTCACGGCCACGTCCTCCCCCGAGGAGATCGACGCCAAGCTCGCGGACATGGTCGGGGTGCTCTTCGAGGGCCTCGGGCCGCGCTGACACCCGGGTCCCGAACCGGACGGCCGCCCCATACGTCCCACGGGCGAGGTACCCCCGGGGCGCAAGGCCCCCGAGACAGAAGAAGGCCCCCGATGGAGTTCTCCGGTGACTTCGAGACCCACCTGACCCTGGACGCGACCGCCCCCGGGCGCGTCGCGGAGGCGTCGGAGTGGGCGCGCGAGCACGGGCTCAAGTTCACCCACATCGAGCTGGACCGGGGTGAGTCCCCGTCACAGCCGATGGTCACCTACCACTCCGACGGGAGCACCCTGGCGCGGGAGCTGGCCGTGGCGGAGCGCTGGGCGGCCCTGCTGGCAGGGGCCGGGTTCGCGGTCACCCGCACCAAGCTGGAGGTGTCCCGCCGGGGAGCCGGGGTGCCCTGGGACCGGGAGGAGGCCGAGCTGTTGCCGGAGTCGTGCTACTTCGAGACGCACGTCAAACTCCTGCTCCCCGCGTCGGCCCACCTGGCTGCGCTGTCCGCGATCGTGGAACCCCACCGCGCCCGGCTGTCGCGCAACGCGCGCAGGGTCCGCGACGACGGCTTCCAGGAGCGGTTCGTCACCCAGCGGTGCTCACGTGTGGGCCACAGGGAGGCCGCCCGGTTCGAGCACGCGCTGTTGAAGGCCCTGGAGAGGGCCGGGGTGACCTTCGAGGACAAGGAGGGGTGGCAGCCCAGGGTCCTGTCCGTCGAGCGGGAGTTCGTCGTCCACGACACCGCCCTGTCCGTGGACGCGGGGTGGATGGACGCCGCCCCGGTCCGCGACGCCGACGAGGTTCCGCCGAGCGTGTACGCGCCGGACGGCTACCGGCAGCGCCCGCCCGGCACCTACGTGCCCAACACCGACGGCCCCGAGGCGAGTCAGGGCAAGGTGTTCGACCCCGCGCTCAAGCACCTGGACGACGCCTACCGGGCGGGTGAGCCGGTGTTCACCGACCCCGACCTGGGCTCCCGCTGGTGGGAGGCCAACCGGCGGGCGATGGAGCTGGCCCTGCGCGCGATCGCGGGTACACCGTGGCGGGACAGCCTCATGCTGCGCGGCAGCATGCTCATGCCGGTGTGGGTGGGTGACGCCGCCCGGCGCCCCCGGGACCTGGACTTCGTGGTGGTCCCGGCCGAGACCGCCCCGTTCGGGGACCCGGCCGACCGCATGTTCGCGGACGTGGTCGGGGCCGTCACGGACGCTTCCGCACAGGGGATCTCCTTCGACGCCGAGGGCGTGCGGCTGGAGAGCATCTGGACCTACGAGCGGGCGCCGGGCCGCCGCGTGGTCATCCCGTGGCGGGCCGGGGGTCTGCCCCCGGGCACCGTGCAGATCGACGTGGTGTTCAACGAGTCGCTGCCCGAGCCGCCGGTGGCGGTGTCGGTGGCGGGGGCGGACGTGCTGGCGGCCGGGGCGGAGCTGTCCCTGGCCTGGAAGGTGCTGTGGCTGTACACGGACACCTACCCGCAGGGCAAGGACCTCTACGACGCGGTCCTGCTGGCCGAGAGCGCGCGGCCCTCGCGTGAGCTGCTGGTCGGTGTGCTGCGCCCCGAACTGGGCGACCGGGCCGAGACCGTGGACGAGCGCTTCCTGCGGGAGGAGGGCAGCCTCGACTCCGACGAGTGGGACGACTTCGTCAGCGACTGCCCGTGGGTGGAGGGCGACGCCGGGGAGTGGGTGGACCGCTTCGAAGCGGCGATGGCCCCCGTGTTCCGGGGGGAGTGAGCGGGCTCCGGAATGGAGTGCGCGGACGCCGGAATGGAGTGCGCGGACGCCGGAAGGGGTGCGGGGACCCCGGAAGGAGCGCGAGGACCGCCCCCGTTTTTCCGGGGGCGGTCCCCGTGTCCGCGGGCAGGGCTTGGGGTGAGACGGTGTGCGGGCACGTCGAGGTGGGCGGGCCCGGGGGACCCCCCGCTTTCCAGCAAACCGCGATCGGCCCTCACTCCGCCAGCCCTGTTCCGTGCCTGTGCACAACCTCCGGCCGGGGTGGAACGCGTGCCGTGCCCGGGGGCGCGGACCGACCAGGCACAGACCGATCGGACCCAGACCGACCAGGCACGGGCCAGTCAGGCACGGACCAACCGGTTAACGGACCGGTCAGGCCGGACGGACGAACGGGTCGGCGGGCGGGTCGTAGGCGGTCTCCTCGTCCAGCAGCCACACCCACTCCGGGCGCCACTCGGGGGTACGGCCGGCCATCTCCGCGGCGAGGTCCCCGACCCACACACCGACGCCGAGGGCGGACTCCGTCGACCACTCCGGCCGGTGGTCGTAGGCCCGGTCGACCTCCACCGCGTCGGGGGTCGCCCGGGCGCGCAGGAAGAACCACATGCCGTGCTCGGGGTGGCCTTCGACCCGGCGCAGTTCGTAGTCGTGGTGGCCCCGCGGTTCCTGCTGGATCCGGTTGCCCTCGGCGTCCACCAGCGTGGACTGGCTCTGGCTGTTCCCGCCGGTGATCGTGTAGGTCACTTCGCCTCCGTGCTCGGCGGCCAGACCGCGCAGGAGGTCGCCCAGCTCGCGCAGTGGTCCGGTTTCCCGGGGCGCGGGTCGCGGCCTCTCCGCGGACGTCCGCATCACGGACTCCACCAGGACCGACCACTCCTGGTCGCTGAGTACGCGGGTCCGGCCGCGTTCGGCCGGTTTCTCCCTCCCGGCGGGAAGCGGGGCGGCGGGGCGGCCGTCCCCGGAGACCCCGGCGGCGCGGAGGACGCTGGTGGCCGCGGCGGTGTCGAAGGGCATCGGGTCCAGGAAGCCGAAGTCGACCGCTCCTCCCTCGACGGTGTGCTTCACCCGGGTGTAGAGCCGCTCCCCCAGGTCGTCGAAGGGGTCGTCACCCTCGTCGGGACGCGGGCCCCCGGTCACCGACACCACCTCGTTGACGAGGGCCAGGAGGTGGTGGGTGGCCTCCTCCGGGCCGACGAAGGAGGACAGGCGCATCCCCAAACCGTCCTCGTCCACCTGGTCGTGGTAGGTCGAGCGCGCCCACGTCCCGTCCTCCCACCAGTACACGAAGCCGACGGGGACGCCGCCCTCCAGCCGGGAGATCCACTCCCAGGGGAGCCACTCCGGGGCGTCCGCGTACGGATTGACCGGGGGCCGGAAGGCACTGTCGGTCCTCCCCGCCCGGTCCCAGCCGATGATCAGGTACCGACCGCCCTCGACACGGGCCATCCGCCACCAGTTGCCGTCGCCGTCCTGGAGGAGCAGGACACCGTCGTCCTCGACCCGGTGCCCCTCCGACCAGACGGGGCCGAAGCCGGTGGACAGCGCGATCCTCAGCGCGCCGAGCGTCCAGAGCACCTCGGGGCGCGGCAGGTCATCGGGGCGACCGGGGCTGTGGAATCCGGATGGCACGGGCTCTCTCCTGGGGTCGGGGGTGATCAGGACTTTGTCGCATGTACCTCCGACACTCCGCGCGGCGGGGAGGTTCGGCGCGGCTCCGGAGACACCGCCCGACGGGAGCGCTGGCAGGGGTACTGACGGCAGGGCTGACTAACCTGTGGCCATGCGGGAGATCCGGAGAGAACCGCGCGGGTGGGCCCGTCCGGCCTTCGAGGCCGCGCTGTGGGCCCTTCTGGGCGCGCTGATCGTGATCGAGCTCTCCGGGGTCCGCGACCGGCCGCCGGTCCTCGAAGCGTGCCTCCTGCTGGCCGCCCTGGCCGTCGCGGCGGCCCTGTCCCGTCCCCTGCCGTTCGTCTCCCTGGGCGTCATGCTCAGCGGGGCGGTCCTGCAGACGTCCGCCTCGGGGTTCCTGGTGGTGGAGACCACCGTGATCGCGCCCTGGCTGGCGGTGGCTGTGCTGGCGCTGCTCACCGGCCTGCGCTCGGAACGGGTGCGCCCGGTGGTGGCGATGGTGGTCGTGGCGTGCTCGTTCACCCTCGTCCTGCACCTGTCGGCGGGGCTGGTGTTCGGTGCGGGCGTCCGCGCGTTCCTGTCCGACTCCGTGGACTGGCTGGGCGTCGTCCTCGTCATCGCGCTGAGCACACTCGCCCCCTGGCTGTTCGGCCGCTACCAGCGTCTGCGCCGCCGGGTGTGGCGGGGCGGCTGGGAGATCGCCGAGCGCATGGAGCGGACCCGCGCGGCCGAGGCCGACCGCGCCCGCCTGCGGGAGCGCGCCCGGATCGCGACCCGGATGCACGACTCCCTCGGCCACGACCTCGCGCTGATCGCGGTGCGCGCGGCGGCCCTGGAGATGACCGCTCTTGAGGACTCCGAGCAGGGCCGGGCAGCTGGTGAGCTGCGCACGGCGGCGCACGAGGCCAACCTGCGGCTGCGGGAGATCATCGGGGTGCTGCGCGAGGACGACGACGGTGGCGACGGCTACGGTGAAGCCGCTTCCGGACCGGGCGCGGGCGGTCCGAAGGCAGGCACGCCGAACACGGGCGCACCGAACGCGGGCGGATTCGACGCGGGCCCGCTGACCACAGGCGAGCCGAACGCGGGCGAGTCGGTGGCGGACCTGGTGCAGCGCGCCGCGGACGCCGGTATGCGGGTCCGGCTGCTGCGGGAGGGCCCCGATCCGGACCCGTCCGCACCGGGTGGCGGCGCCGTGCACCGGGTGGTCCAGGAGGCGCTGACCAACGCGGCCAAGTACGCGCCGGAGGCGGAGGTGACCGTGCGGGTGGTCCGCGAGTCCGACCGGACCCGGGTGTCGGTCAGCGACACCGGACCGCCCGGGGCCGTGCGGACGGTCCTGCCCGCGCGGAGCGGGGGCGGGTCCGGCCTGGCCGGGCTGCGCTCCCTGGTGGAAGGGCTCGGCGGGAGCTTCGCCGTGGGCCGGGAGGAGGGCGCGGGGTTCACCGTCCGGGCGACCGTGCCCGACCCCGGCGCCGAGGGCGGGGCGGAGGAGCTCGGGGAGTCGGAGACGCGTCGCGCTCACAGCGAGGCCCGCGCCCGCGCGCGGCGTCGGCTGGTGACCGCGGTCGCCGTTCCGGCCGCGCTGGGCCTGGGGCTGGCGGCGGTCGGCCTGGGCCTGCTGTCCTGGGTGGGCGTCAACACCGTCCTGCCTCCGGAGCGGTACGAGCGGTTGACCGTGGGGGACGACCGGGAGCGGGTGGAGGAGGTGCTCCCCCGGTTCTCCTATCCCGAGGGTTCGGTGTCGGCCCGGGCCTCCGAGCCGTCCGCGCCGCCCGGTGCCCGGTGCCTCTTCTACCTGTCCCGGTACGAGAACGGGCTGCCGCCGGTGTACCGACTGTGCTTCGAGGACGGTGTCCTGGTCGCCAAGGACGAGCTCCAGCGGACCGACTGACCGGGCGGCGCACTGACCGGGCGTCCCAGTAGGGTGTCGGCGTGAACGCGACAGACGGTGCCGGGGTGCTTCGCCTCGTTCTCGCCGACGACGAGGCCATGATGCGCGCCGGGCTGCGCGCGATCCTGTCGGCGGCGCCGGGGATCGAGGTGGTGGGCGAGGCCGGGGACGGTGCCGCCGCCGTGGCCCTGGTCGCCGAGCACCGTCCCGACATCGCGCTGCTGGACGTGCAGATGCCCGGCACGGACGGCCTGGCCGCGACGGAGGTCATCGCCCGGGAGCACCCGGGGACGGCGGTGGTCATCCTCACCACGTTCTCCGAGGACGCCTACATCGCGCGGGCCCTGTCCGGGGGCGCCAGCGGGTTCGTGCTCAAGAGCGGGGACCCCCGGCAGCTGGTGGAGGGGCTGCGCGCGGTCTCGGAGGGCGGGGCGTACCTGTCGCCGGAGGTGGCGCGCCGGGTGATCGACGAGCTGGACGCCTCCGGGGGGCGGCTGTCCCGCGCGTCGGCGGCACGCGAACGCGTCGGGCGGCTCACCGAACGCGAACGCGGGGTTCTGGCGCTGGTCGGCCAGGGGTGCTCCAACGACGAGATCGCCCGCCGCCTGTCCATCGCCCCGGGCACGGTCAAGGTGCACGTGGGGTCGATCCTCACCCGGCTCGACGTGCGCAACCGGGTGCAGGCCGCCGTCGTGGCCTACGAGGCCGGACTGGTCTGAGCCGGACCGGCCTGAGGCCGCGGTCCGGTCCGCTCCCGGACCCAGCCCGCTCCTGATCCGGTCCCGGCCCGGTCCGCTCCCGTTCCAGTCCCGGTCCGGTCCCGGCGCGCTGGACGAGGGGCCCGCCGGTGGAAGCCGTCCGCGGGCGCCGGCCGGCCCGGAGGGTGCGGGTCCATGGACACGGGTCCACAGGTTGTCCACAGGCGGGGATCGGGGCTGGCGGCGGGGGTCTTCGCTGCGGTTCGATGGAATCGGGGGGTCCCCAGGGCTCTCTCCGTCGGCATGCCCTCACCCCGTCCCCACGCCCCGCTCCCACCGCCCGCCCTACCCCTTTGTGCCTACCCGGCCGCTGCCGTCCAGGCGATGTGCGCCGGGCACCCCGGCCCCGAGCATGGTCGGCATGAACACCACCAACTCCGTCCGCGCCAGGCGCGCGACCGCCTACGGGTCGGCCGCCCTCGTCCTCGCCGCGGCGTTCTCGATCCCCACCGCCCTCAACGCGGCCACCGACTCCGGGAGCGTGGTCCTCACCCCGCCCGAGCCCACAGGTCCGCACGCCGTCGGCCGGACCGAGCTGCACCTGGTCGACCCCGACCGCGGCCACCCCTGGGTGGAGGAGGCCACCGAACGGGACGTCATGGTCAGCGTCTGGTACCCGGCCGGAGAAGGCACCGGCGCAGGCGGGGAGGGCGGCACCTCCGCCGGGGACGGCACGGGCACCGGCGAACCCGCGCCCTACGTCACGCCCTCCGTCTCCGGGGTGCTCAGGAGCGAACTGGAGCAGGGAGGACTCCACCGCGACAGCGTCGACTTCGACGCCTTCCGGGTCAACGCCCTCCAGGACGTCCCGGCCGCCGACACCGGCCCGTTCCCCGTGGTCCTCTACTCCCCGGGGATGGAGCAGTCCCGGTTCCTCAACGCCCTGCACCTGGAGGAACTCGCCTCCCACGGGTACGTGGTGGCCGCCATGGACCACCCCTACGAGACACTCGCCGTGGACATGCCCGACGGCCGGGTACTGCGCACGAGCGCCCCCTCCTTCAGCACCGAGGCCCTCAAGGAGGCCGTCGCGGTCCGGCGCGCGGACACCCGCCTGGTCCTGGACGGGCTGACCGCGCTCGCGGAGGGCGGCAGCCCCGACGCGGGCGGCCAGGAGCCCCCCGAGGGCCTGGGCGGGGCGCTGGACCTGGAGGCGGTGGGCATGTTCGGCCACTCCGCCGGAGGGCTCACCACCGCCGAGGTGATGCTGGAGGACGACCGCGTCGACGCGGGGCTGGACCTGGACGGCACCATCGGCTACCACGTCGGCGACGAGGTGTGGTCGGAGGCCAACCTGCGGGGCGCCGACCGCCCCTTCGCACTCCTGACCGCGGGAAGGGCCGGGGTCGAACTCGAACCGCACCACAGCGGGTACAGCGCCGGGTTCCGGACCTTCGTGGACGCCTCCTCGGTCGACGTCCTGGAGCTGTACATGGCCGATGGCGAGCACTTCAGCTACACCGACCACCAGTGGGTCCTGCCCGGCGTCGACGAGGCCCTCCAGCCGGGCAACCGCGCTTGGCCCGACCTGGTGGAGGGGGCGATCGGCACCGTCGACCCCGAGGAGTCCGTCCGGGCGCAGCGCGCCTACGTCACGGCCTTCTTCGACGCCCATCTGCGCGGTGAGCGGGACCCGATCCTGGACGGCCCCTCGCCGGACCTGCCCGCGATGGAGTTCGTCGGCGGGGACTAGTCCCCGGGCGGGCGCCGGGAGGGCTCGGGCTAGGTACCCGCACCCGGCACCGCGGAGGCCCGGGACGCGCAAGGCGCGTTCCGGGCCTCCGGCCACCGGTAGGGCCCCGTCAGGTTCCTCCGGTCCTTTACACGTCGCGCACGCGCAGTTCGGTGTGGGCCACGATCTGCGCGGCCAGGGCCCAGCCCACGACCGCGGCGATGTTCACCGGACCGTCGTGCGGAGCCGTGTAGAAGCCCACGTCACCGCCCGCGTAGAACTCGATCCCGGCCGTTCCCGGCATCAGCGCCGCGAAGTCGCTGATCATCTGCACCTGGGAGAGCTGCATGACCATCGGCAGCCCCATGAGCAGCAGGAACCCCACGATGAACGTGCCCGGCATGCTCCGCGTCGCCGTGCCGATCCCGACGAACAGCACCGCGAACAGCGCCATGCACACGCCCGCGTTCAGCGACGTCGCCAGGGTCTCGGCGACGTCGGCGGAGGCGTACCGGCCGACGAACACGCTCAGCACCGCGACCGCCGTCACCGTGGCGAGCGCGCCCGCCGCGAAGGCCAGTCCGGCGGACACCAGCGTGCGCGCGACCAGCACGGTCCCCCGGGCCGGCCGCCACAGCAGCGTGCTGGTGACGCTGCGGTTGCCGAACTCCCCGGTCGCGGTCAGCGCGGTCATCACCAGCACGGCGATCTGCACCAGGTAGAAGTGCCCCTGCGAGGTGAGCCGCATGAACGCGGCGCCGTCCGCCTCGTCCGGGTTCTCCATGATCCGGGTCCACTCGGTGTAGCCCATGAGCGCGGCGAACACGGCCATGCCCGCCAGCGCGGCGCCGAACGCCCACCACGTGGACCGCAGGGACGACTGCCGGATCCACTCGGCGGCGACCTCCCGGAACAGGTCCGTCCGGGGGCGGCCCCCGGAGCGGTCGGTCCCCGCCCCGGCCGTCTTCGCCGTCCCCGGGGCCCGCCGCGTTCCCTCGGCGCTTGCGGAGGTTTCGGAACCCTCCTTCACACCCGTGGCATCGGACACCCTCGACACACCCGTCATGCTCTCCTCACCCCTGTCGTCCCGCCCGCTTCGGCTCCCGCCACGGGCTCGCGCCCCTTCCTCCCGCCACCGGTTCACCGGGACCTCCTGAGTCCCACGCGGCGCAGTAGCCCGGCCGATCCCACGGTGCTCCCGGAAGACGCCGGGTTCCCGGCGGCGGGTCCCGTGTCCCCCGGCGCGTTCCCGAACGCGGGCGCCGCGTTCCCCGAAGCGTCCCGGCCGGAGGCGGCGGGTCCGGAACGGGCGCCGTACTCGACGGAATCCCCGGTCAGTTCCAGGTAGGCCTCCTCCAGCGAGGCCTCCTCCAGTCGGAGCCCGTGGATCCGCGCTCCCACGGCGTGCGCGTGGTCGCCGACCTCCGCCACGCCCAGCCCGAACACCCTCAGGCCGGTGCCCCGGTCGTCACCCCGGTTCCAGCTGTCACCCCGGTCCCGGCTGCCGTCTCGGTCCCGTCCGCCACCGGCACCCCGTGCTGATCGTTCGGCACCGGTCTCCCCGGCACCACGAACACCTCTTCCGCTTCCGGGTTCCCCGCTGTCCCGGGCACCACCGCCGTCACGGGTATCACTGGCCTCCTCAGCACCAAGGGCGCCTCTTGCGTCTCCTGATTCCCCAACGTCCCGGACACCACTGCCATCACGGGCGTAACCGGCCTCCCCAACACCCCGGACACCCCTGTCGTCCCAGGTGTCCTCCTCGGCCTCGACCCGCACCGACGGCCCCAGCCGCTCCAGCCCCTCCCGCAGCCTCGCGGCGTCCGGGCTGCGCACCAGCACGTGCGTGCGCGACCAGGCCGCGATCACGTCGGAGATCGGCGCGTCCGCGATCAGCCGCCCCCGCCCCACCACGACCAGGTGGTCGGCCACCATCTCCATCTCGCTCATCAGGTGGCTGGAGACGAACACGGTGCGCCCCTCGTCGGCGAGCCGCCGCGTCAGGTCGCGCATCCACCGCACGCCGTCCAGGTCGAGCCCGTTCACCGGCTCGTCGAACAGCAGCACCCCCGGATCCCCCAGCAGCGCGTCCGCGACGCCCAACCTCTGGCGCATGCCCAGGGAGTACCCGTGGACCCGCTGGCGGGCGACGCCGGTCAGACCGACCTCCTCCAGCACCTCGTCCACCCGGCTCCTCGGGATACCGCCGCCCGCGGCCTTCGCGGTCAGGTGGGCGCGGGCGCTGCGCCCGGGATGGGCGGCGTCCGGAGACAGCAGGGCGCCGACCCGCCGCGTCGGCCGGTCCAGCCGCCCGTACTCCCGGCCGTTGATCAGCGCCTCTCCCGACGTGGGCCGGGCCAGGCCCAGCATCATCCGCATGGTCGTGGACTTCCCCGCGCCGTTGGGCCCCAGGAAGCCCGTCACCCGCCCGGGTTCGACGGTGAAGGTGAGTCCGTCCACCGCCGTCCTCCCCCCGTAGCGTTTGGTCAGTTCGCGCACCGTGAGCACGGTTTCCCCTCTCTTCCGCTCTCGTGGTGCACCACGCTAGGAAGAGGGGCCCCGGGCCCACATCTGTGGTTCGTCGGGGACCGGATACGCACTTGTGCCTACTCGGCGCCGCCGGGAGCCGTCTCGCCGGGGGCCGTTTCGCCGGACCGGCGTTTCGGGTAGGTCCCGTGGGTGACGGCCAACCGATCGAACGGGGGGAGAGGTCATGCGGGCGTCCATCGGCGACTACGTGCGTACGCACGGGGTCGTGAGCACCGAGGGTCAGCACGTCGGGGAGATCGTGGAGGTACGCGGCGCCGACGACGGGCCGCCGTACGTGGTGCGGTTCCCCGACGGGGAGGAACGGCTCGTCTACCCCGGGCCGGAGACGGTGGTGGAGCCCCGGCACCCGGTGGACTGAGGGGCACCGGAGTGTCGGTCGGGTCACCCGGAACGGACGAGCCGCGGGGGAAGCACGCCGGGCTGAGGGGCACCGGAGGAGCCGACCGGACCACCAGGGACGCCCCGGGCATCCGGCCGGGCGGGACGGCCCGCCCGTCGGACCCCCGGAAGCGACCGGGGCGGACGGGGCGGTCAGGGCCGCCGGGACAGCACAGACACCCCGGTTCTCGGGGCCGAACCCGGTGACGGCCCGCGACACGGCAGGCACACAGGACGGCGGCGGGCGTGACGCCCGCCGCCGTGGTGTCCGTGGCCGTGGTGTCCGGGTCCTACGTGCTGGTCAGGCCGACAACCGGTCCAGGAAGCCGCCCAGGTTGGTCGAGGCGCGGGCGATCTGCTCGTCCACGGTGAGGGACTCCTCGAACCGCCCGCCCGGTTCCGGCTGCTTCTTCCCGCGGATGTACAGCGAGCAGGCGAAGTCGGTGCACATGTACAGCCCCACCGTGCTGCCGTCCTGACCGGCGCGCCTGGCCTTGGGCGCGGCCAGCAGGGCCACGCCCCGCCCGGGGTGGGTGGTCAGGCACACCGAGCACACGCTCCGGCGCAGCCCGACGCGGGCGTTCGACAGCCGGAAGGCCACGCCCACGAGCCGGTCGCCGCGCTCGGTGACCAGGTAGGCGCGTTCGTGCGCGGTGTGGTCGCGCCAGCCGAGGAAGTCCAGGTCCTCCCACGGACGCCGGTCCAGGTCGCGCGGCAGCGAGAGCCGCTGTGCCTCCCCCTTCGAGCAGTTCACGAACGACGTGCGGATGTCCCGCTCAGTCAAAGCTCTCATGAGGGGGACGCTAACGCCGCAGGTCGGACCCGGGCAACGTTTTTACGGCGCGGCGTACCGCCCCCGCGCGGACCGGAACTCCCGCGCCGCCGGGCGTCCGGCACGCTCCGCCCCGACCGCACCGTGCTCCGCGTGACCCGTCCCACCCCCACCGACCGCTCCCCGGCGCGGTTCGGCCGTCCCGTGCCCACGGCCAGTGGGCTGGCACCTCGCGCACCCGCCGTCTCAGGGGCGTCTGATCAGGTAGAGCGCGAAGGGCTCTCCCCCGTGGCGGATCTCGCGCGCGTAGCCGAAACCGAGCCGTTCCATGACCGCGCGGGAACGGAGGTTGTGCACCTCGGTGAAGGAGACCACCTCGTCCGCGCCGAGGTGGTCGAAGGCGAACTCCAGCCCCGCGCGGCCGATCTCGCTGGCGTAGCCGAGCCCCCAGAAGCACTCGCGGACCGCCCAGCCGACCTCCAGGCACCACAGGGAGTCCACCACGGCGCGGGACAGGCCGCCGCGCCCCACCAGCTCGCCGGTCCACCGGTCGTGCGCGATCCACTTGTGGACGCCGTCGGTCTCCCAGGCGCGTTCCATGTGCAGGGCGCTCTCCCAGGCCTCCCCCCGCGTCCACCTGCCGCCGTACCAGCGGGCGACGCCGGGGTCCCGGTGCAGCCGCCACAGCTCGCGGGCGTGCTCGGGGCCGATGGGGTCCAGGCGCAACCTCCGCGTGAGGCGGACTCCGGACGGGCCCCGCGGTCCGGCCGGGCCGTCCGGGGTCCCCGGCGGAGCGCCGCGGCGGTGTCCGCGGTCGGAGCCGGTCACGGGTGCTCCAGCCGGGTGTGGGCGCCGGACGGGGCGGCGGGGTTTCGGTCTCCGGGTCGGTCGCCGGGCGCGTGGAGGAGGCCCCCGTGCGCACCGGGCGTCCTCCCCGCCGTACCGCGTGCGTCCCGGTGCACGTCGCAGGGGCTGTCCGCCGCACCGCGCACGTCCCCGTGCGCCCTCTCCGCTGCCACACGAGAAAGTCTAGGTTCCGACCCTCCCGTACGGCCGTCACCGCCGTGTACTGGGACTTTCCCGTTATCCGCGGGCACTCGGCGCGTGATGTCCCCTTCCGGCGCCGACCGGGCGTCAGTCCCGCTGGAAGAGGCGCGCCGTGTACAGGACCGCGCCGGAGGCCAGCCCGGCCAGGGCCAGCGAGGCCGTGAACGAGGCGGCTTCGAGCACGAAGCCGGAGAGCTCGACCGTCTCGGCCAGGAAGCGGCGCGAGGCCTGGCGCGAGAGGACGAACACGGCCACGAAGACGACGAAGGAGACGACCGAGGAGACCTTCACCGGAGTGTTCCGGGGCGTTGGAGAGGAGGCATGCGGGCCATCCTAGGACGCGCCGCCCCCTGTCATTCCCCGGGTCCGGGGGTCGGCCCCGCGGCGGCCCGCTCCCCCTCCTCCCGCCCGCCCATCTGGAGGAACGCCGTGCCGACGGTCACCAGCAGCAGACCGCCCGCCCGCGGCCAGGTGAGCGCCTCCCCGAGCAGGGCGACGCCCAGGGCCGCCACGGCGGCCACTCCCAGCGCCGTCCACAGGCCGTAGGCCACCCCGACGGGCATCCCGTGCCGCAGCGCGAGGGAGAAGAGGTAGTAGGCCGCCACCACGCTGACGACCGCCAGCACCGTGGGGACCGGGGCGGTGAAGCCGTCCGAGGCACGGGTCGCGAACGCCCCGAGTACCTCGGTCACGACGGTCGCGACCAGGAAGAACCAGGCCATGGCGTACCCCTCCGCATCACGGGACACATACGCCCCGAATCTATATGAACGATAGTTCAACTTATATCCCATGGACCAGAACTGGATCAATGATGCCTTGGCAAGAACTAGTTGAACTATCGTTCGTTTTGTGTGAGGCTCTGCTCCGACGCGAAACATCTGGGAGGAAGCATGCTGCTCGCCTACGCCCTCCTCGCCGGGACCGTGGCCCTGGAGGTGGTCGGAGCCCTCGCCACGCGCTACTCCGACGGGTTCACCCGGCTGCTGCCGACGGCGCTGACGGTCGCCTCTGTCCTGGGCGCCTACTACCTGTTCTCACTGGCCCTCCTCGAAGGGCTCGACCTCGGGTTCGCCTACGCCGTCTGGGCCGCCGCGGGCGTCGTCGCCGTCACGCTGGCCGGCTCCCTCCTCCTCGGCGACCGGCTGACGCGCACCCAGTCCGCGGGCATCGGACTCGCGACCCTCGGGGTGGTGTTGTTGCAGCTCGGAGCGGCCTGAGGCCCGTCGCCCGCCCGCACGCCGGGAGCGCGCGCTGCTAGACTCCAGCGAGCCGAGCAGCACGCGGCCCTGGAGGCGGAGATGACGCGAACGACCGGTGCGCGGGTCGACGGACGCCGCGCCCGGGGCGAACGCAAGCGGGAGGCGATCATCGCCGCGACCCTGCGCGTCATCGAACGCGACGGGGTCTCGGGGGCCACCCACCGCACGGTCGCCGGGGAGGCCGGGGTGCCCGCGAGTTCGGTGGCCTACTACTTCGCCACCCTGGACGACCTGCTCGTGGCCGCCCTGACCGTGGCCTCGGACTCCTACATCGCCCAGCTGCGCCGGGTCATGGACGCCGACGGCGACGACCTCGCGACCCTGGCACAGCTCATCGCCGAGGCCGCCGGGCCCGACCGCCGCCGCGCCCTGGCCGAACGGGAGCTGACGCTGCTCGCGGCGCGCCGCCCCGCGCTGCGCCCCATGGCCCTGCGCTGGCGGCAGACCCTCACCGAGATCGCTCAGCGCCACACCGACGATCCGGTCGCGGTGGAGGCCTTCCCCTCGGTGTCGGACGGGTTGTGCGCGCGCGTGCTGCTAGGAGGGGACACCCCCACCGTGGGCGAGATCGAGGCCGTCCTGCGCCACACCCTGGGCGTCCGGCGCTGACCGCGCGCCCCGAACACCACGCGCGCCCCGCTCCCCCCCCCTCGAACACCACGCGCATCCGGCGCCACACTCCCGCTTTGGGCACCACACGCGCCCGAAACCGCCCGCCCGCCTCGGGTACCGCGCCTCGGCGCCGTCCGGGCGCCGTTCCGGGAGACCCCGGTCCCGGGCCGTGTCACACGCTGGCACGCGCGGGGCACAGGCAGCAGACTGGGCCCGTCCGGGACCCTCCGGGCACGCGTCGAGGAGGACACATGGAACTCGGTATGCACGTCGCCGACTTCACCTGGGACGGCGGAACGCCCGCCATCGGCCCCACGCTCGCCGACACCGCCCGCGCCGCCGAGGCCGCGGGCGTCTCGCGGCTCACGGTGATGGACCACTTCTGGCAGATGGGCGGGGACATCGGTCCCCAGGAGAACGCCATGCTGGAGGCGTACACCGCTCTGGGCTTCCTGGCCGCACACACCGACCGGGTCCTCCTGCACACCCTGGTCACGGGGGCCGTGTACCGCGAGCCGGGTGTGCTGGCCAAGCAGATCAGCACCCTGGACACGCTGTCCGGCGGACGCGCCGGGCTGGGCATCGGGGCCGCCTGGTACGCCGACGAGGCGCACGGCCTGGGTATCCCGTTCCCGTCCACGAAGGAGCGGTTCGAGCGCCTGGAGGAGACGGTCCAGATCTGCCTCCAGATGTGGGGCGGGGACGAGGGCCCCTACCGGGGCAGGCACCACACGCTGGAGCGCACCCTCAACTCGCCGCAGAACATCTCCACCCCGCACCCGTACCTGATGATCGGCGGCGGCGGGGAACGCAAGACGCTGCGCATGGTCGCCCAGTACGCGGACGCGTGCAACATCTTCGGCGGCCCGGACGCCGCGCACAAGCTCGACGTGCTCCGTCGGCACTGCGAGGACCTGGGGCGCGACTACGACCGGATCGAGAGGACCACGACCTTCTCCGTCACCCCCGACACCACGCGGGACGCGCTGGTCCGGCAGCTGCTGGAGCTGGCCGCGACCGGGTTCTCGGTCGCCTACGTGTACGGACAGGGATTCTCCGACCCCCGCCGCGCGGTCGAGCTGCTCGGCTCCGTCCTGCCGGAGGTCGCGGAGGCCTGAACCGGGCGGTTCCGGCGCCCGTGCCGGAAACCCGCGTGCGGCGCGGGGCCGCGGCGCGTACCGTCGGGGGCTCGACCACAGGGGGGTGGCACATGGCGGACGGACCGCGCGTCTTCGAGGTCCTCGTGCCCGGATACGACAGCCTCGACGAGGTGCTCGCGCTCCAGGAGCCGGTGGCGCGGCTCCTGTGCCCCGACCCGTCGCACGCGGGCCCGTGCGAGGTGCCCTGGAGCCTGGGCGCGCGTACGGAAGAGGAAGAGGACGACCCCGTGGGAACCGGCCACACGGTCGTCGCGGCCCTCTACGCCACCCGGGCCGGGGCGGAGGAGGTCGCGGCGCGGATCGGGGCGGAGCTGGACCGCACAGCCCGTCTGGTCGAGGCCGGACCGGGCGACCACGAGGAACTCGTCGAGCAGTACCGGGCCCAGGGCCGCCGGTGAGCGCAAGGGCCGCGACGGCCCCGGCGGCGCGCCCTGTCCCGAAGGCCGCGACGCGCCCCCCACAGGCGGCCCGGAACCGCCTTCCGGGCAGGGGTCAGAGCGTGTCGATCAGCTCACGGCACGCCCGCTCGCAGCGTCGGCACGCCTCCGCGCACACCCGGCAGTGGTCGTGCATGGAGGCGTGCTGTTCGCACTCGTCGGCGCACGTCTTGCAGGCCTGCGCGCAGGCCTCCAGGACCGCGCGGGTCAGATTGGCGTCGTAACCGGTGTGGCGCGAGAGCACCCGGCCGGTGGTCTCGCACTGGTCGGCGCAGTCGAGGTCGGTGCGGACGCACTTGACGAGGTCGGCGACCCCGTCCTCGCTCAGACAGGCGTCCGCGCAGGCGGTACAGGCCTGGGCGCACTCGAAGCACGCCTCGATGCAGGCCCGCAGCCTCTCGCGGTCCACCCCGCCCAGGTCCTTGGGATAGGTCTCCAGCATCCGGCTCACCACGCTCATGGCGTTCCCCCTCGGCGTCGTGCCGCGCCGGGGGCGGGCGCCCCCGGCCCTGGTCCGCACTCCCACTAACCGGCGGGCGTCAGGGCAAACCCGGGGGGAGGGCCGGTGCGGGCGCCGGGCGGTCCCGGCGCCCGCCGCGGGTCGGGCCGGGTCAGTGACCGCCGTGGTCCCCCTCGGCTTCCTGTCCGGAACCGTTCTGTCCGGCGCCGCCACCTCGGCCGAGCATCGCCTCCATCTCCCCGATCTCGGCCTCCTGGGCGTCGACGACCTCCCGGGCCAGCTCACCGGCCTCGGGATCGACGCCGTTCTCCAGCTGGTCCTCCGCCATCTGGACCGCGCCCCGGTGGTGGGCGATCATCAGCTCCAGGAACAGCGTGTCGAAGGCCTCCCCCTCGGCCCGCTCCAGCTCCGCCATCTGCTCCTCGGTCATCATCCCGGACATGCCGTGGTGCTCCCCGTCGCCCTCGGGCTCGACCCCCCAGGCGTCCAGCATCCCCCGGAGCTGTTCGATCTCGGGCCCCTGGGCGGCCTCGATCTCGGCCGCGAGGGCCGCGACCTCCTCCCCCGCCCGGTCCTCGGCGAGCCGGGACATCTCCACGGCCTGCTCGTGGTGGGGGATCATCATCCGGGCGAACATGACGTCGGCGTCGTTGAACTGGGCCGTCGACTGCTCGGCGGACCCGGGCGCGGGGTCGGGGGCCTCCCCGCCGCCGCAGGAGGCGAGGAACAGGGCGGCGGCCAGTGCCGCCGGAGCCGCCGGGAACGCGCGGGTACGGAACTGCGTGGTCATCGTCGGTCCTTCTTCATGGCTTCTTCGCGCATGGCGCGGGGCGCCACGGCGAGGTGAACAGGGCTCGGGACCGGGTGTCGGGGCACGTGGGGCCACCGCACCACCCGGGAGGGGCATCTACACCCTCAGCACCTGTAACTTCGCCAGACACGGGGGTTCGGGCGGCGCGACGCGCACCGCCCGCCGGAGCGGCGAGGACGGCGGCCTCGGCAGCGCTCCCGGCCAGGGGAGGAAGACTACGGCGGCCAGCCCGACGAGGGAGGCCACCAGGGCGGCCACCGCCAGGCACATCGTCGTCGGGTCGGTGACGGGGGAGGCGGCGTGCGCGTCCGGGTCGGAGTACCCGCCCGCGGCGGCGTGCTCCTCCGGAACGGGGGCGGCGTGCGCACCGGCCGCGGACGCGGCGTGGGCCGCAGGAGCGACCTGCGCCTCCGGAACGGGATCGGCGTGCGCGACGACCGAGGCGGTGGAGACGGGAGAGGCGTGCTCCGTGTCCGTGGACGCGTGCCCCAGGGTGTGCATTCCCGCCACACCGAGCAGCACGGACACCAGGAGCAGCATCCGTACCCAGGCCAGGCCGGGGTGCGCGGAGCGCCCGCGCGCGGCCCTGCCCACGGCTCCCACCGTGGGCGCCGCGCCACGCGGAAGGAGCGGTGGGACAGGGGCGTACGTGCTCGCCACCAGCGCCTCCTCCCCCTCGCACTCCGCCGCGCACGGCGGGTTCCGTCCGGGGTCCGGGATCCCGTCCGGACCGACTCCACCAGGGTAGGGCCGCCCTCCGGAGGTCCCCGACCGCCCCCGTCTTACCCCCTACCCCTAACGGGTAAAGGCGGCCGCGGCCGTCCCCGCGCACTGCGCACGGGGGCGGCCGCGGTCACGGCGGGCACCGGTCAGCGGGCGCCGCTCAGGTGGTGACCTCCTCCATCCGGGCCCGCGCCGCCGCCTCGACGTTCCTCTTGATGTGCTCCATCTCGGTCGGAACGTTCTGGTTGTACTTGACGGTCATCTGCTCGTCGTCGAAGGGCGCGTCGGGCCTCATGGCGAACTGGTAGCTCCAGGTCAGCCGCACGCCCTCCGGAACCTGCTCGTAGTTCCAGTGGATCCGCACGTACTCGAAGCCCTCGGTCTGGACGCGGTGGGACCACGCCTCCCCCGCCTCGCGGTCCACGGTGCGCTCGGACACCCAGCTCCACACGCGCCCCTGCTTGTCGGGTTGCTTGGTGACGCGGAAGCGCGTGGTGTCGCCGTCCTGCTCCAGGATCTCCACCGAGGAGTGCCAGGTGAAGATCTGGGGCCAGGAGGCGACGTCGTTGGTCAGCTCCCAGACGAAGTCGTAGGGCGCGTCGATGACGACGCTGTGCTCGATGCTTCCGGGCACGGGATCACATTCCTTTCGCGGGGGCCGCGACGCCCCCGTTGACGAGGGTGGACAGCGCTACCGGGGAGGGTGACGCCTCGGCGTCCGCCCCGAGCTTGCGGCCGACACGGCGCTCGATCTCGGCGACGATGCCCATGACGCCCAGGGAGTCGATCCCCAGTTCGTCGAAGGTGCTCGCGGAGGCGGTGGCGGCGTCGGTCCGGACACCGGCGCAGGCGGACATGAGTTCCACCAGCTCCTCCATCTCGATGTGTCTGTCGGACATGGGTCTCCTCGGAATCTCGTGTGTCGGTTGGGGTCCCGGCGCGCGTGCCGCGTCAGATGTCGGTCCGCGTGCCGGGTGCGGGTCTGCTCGTCGGCCTGACGCGGGTCAGACCGGGTCGGGGCGGGTCAGGACGACGGCGGAGTTGCCGCCGCCCAGGCCGCGCGACAGGACCAGCGCGGTGCGCAGGCGTGCGGCGCGCGGCACCCGCACGACCAGGTCGAGGCCGCTGGGCGCGTCGGGGACGTTGGGTGTGGGCGGCACGACCTGGTGTTCCAGGCTCAGGACGGCGGCGGCCACGTCCAGCGCGCCCGCCCCGGCGTAGGCGCGTCCGAAGCCGGTCTTGGGCGCGGTGACGGCCACCCCGCCGGGGAACAGCTCGCGCAGCACGGCGGCCTCGTCGGCGTCGGCCTTGGGCGTGCCCACCGCGTCGGCGAAGACCACGTCCACGTCCTCGGGGGCGACGGCGGCCCGGCGCATCGCCTCCCGGGCCGCGTGCAGGAGTCCGGCACCTCCCGGGTCGAACGATCCGACCCCGCCGAAGGTGCTCGCGTGCCCCGCGACCCGGGCCCGGATCCTGGCGCCGCGCGCCCGCGCGGCGGCCTCGTCCTCCACCACGGCGACGGCCGCGCCCTCGGCCGGGACGTGGCCGACCGCCCCCTCGGTGAAGGGGAGGTAGGCCGTGCGGGGGTCCTCGCCGCGGCTGAGGACCTCGGCGCCCGCGTGGCAGGCCAGTGCGAACGGGGAGCCGATCGGGGCCTCGCTGCCGCCGACCAGCATCGCGGAGGTCCCGCGCCGCAGGGCCCGTTCGCTCTGGCCCAGGGCGTCGAGCATGCCCGGCTCGTCGGTGACCAGCACCCCGCACATGCCCTTGAGGCCGTTGCTGATGGAGATCTGTCCGGTGCTCGCCGCGTAGAACCAGGCGATGGACTGGTAGGGGCCGACGTGGTCGGGGCCCCTGCTCCACAGGGCCTCGATCTCGCGCTGGCCGAACTCGACGCCGCCCGTGCAGCTGCAGATCAGCACGCCGACCGCGTAGGGGTCGGCGGCGGGGTCCAGCCCCGAGTCGCGCAGGGCCTCGCCGGCCGCGACCATCGCGAACCAGCTGAAGGCGTCGGTCTGGACGACGTAGCGGCCGTCGAGGTGGTCGTGCGGGTCGAAGCCGGGGATCTTCCCGCCCACGCGCACGTGGAAGCCGTCGGTGTCGAAGTCGGGGATCGGCGCGAGGAGCGAGCGCCCCTCCCGGACCGCCTCCCAGTACTCCGGGACGCCCACCCCGGCGGGTGAGACCGTGCCGAGTCCGGTGATGACCGTGCTCATACGCGCACCTCGCTGCCCCGGTCGAGGACGACGGCGGACTGGAAGCCGCCGAAGCCGCTGCCCACGGAGAGCACCACGTCGGTGCGCCGCTCGCGCGCGGTCACCGGCACGTAGTCCAGGTCGCACTCGGGGTCGGGCGTGCTCAGGTTGGCGGTCGGCGGCACGACGCCGGTGTCCATGGCCAGCACGCAGGCGGCCAGTTCGATGGAGCCGATCGCGCCCAGCGAGTGCCCCACCATCGACTTGATGGAGGACATGGTCACCCGCCGCGCGTGCTCGCCCAGGGAGCGCTTGACGGCGTCGGTCTCGTGGCGGTCGTTCTGCACGGTGCCCGATCCGTGGGCGTTGACGTAGTCCACGTCGGTGGCCGGGCGCCGCGCCTGGTCCAGGGCGGTGGTGATGGCCCGCGCCATCTCCTGCCCCTCGCGGCGCAGGCCGGTCATGTGGAAGGCGTTGCCGTGGTTGGCGAAGCCCGCCACCCGGCAGCGGATCCGCGCGCCCCGGCGGCGGGCGATCGAGGCCTCCTCCAGGATGAGGACGGCCGCGCCCTCGCCCATGACGAAGCCGTTGCGCTCGCGGTCGAAGGGCCGGGAGGCGCGCGCGGGGTCGTCGTTGCTGTCCGAGGTCGCCCTGATGGCGTCGAAGCAGGCCATGGCGATGGGCGAGATCGGCGACTCGGCCGCTCCCGCGACGACCACGTCGGCGAGGTCGTCCTCGATGGCCTGGGCGGCGTAGCCGACGGCGTCCAGGCCGGACGTGCAGCCGGTGGAGACCGTGCGCACCGGTCCGCGCGCGCCGACCAGTTCGGCGATCTCCCCGGACAGGGCGCTGGGCGTCACCGCCCGGTACAAGTGGGGCGAGGCGGCCTCGGGGTCGACGACCCAGTCGGCGCCGCCCCGGCTCATCTGGACGTAGTCCCTCTCCAGGCGGGTGGTGCCGCCGACCGCCGTTCCCATGCTCACGCCCACGCGCCAGGGCGAGACCTCGGACAGGGGCGGGGCGCTGTCGGCCAGCGCCTCGGCGGTGGCGACGGCGGCGAACTGCACGTACCTGTCCATGCGTTCGGCCTGGTGCTCGTCCAGTCCGTGCGCGGCGGGGTCGAAGTCGACCTCGGCGGCGATCCGGGAGCGGAAGTCGGACGCGTCGAACAGGGTGACGTGGCGGGTGGCTGTGCGTCCCGCGGTGAGCATCTCCCAGAACGCGGACGCGCCGATCGCTCCGGGCGCCACCACGCCGATGCCGGTGACGACGGCCTCGCGTCTCACTGCGCCTCCCCGGGGAGGTCGCGGGCCCGGCTCAGGTCCAGGGCGGAGGCCGCTCGCGCGGCCGCCGCGGGGTTGTGACAGGGCAGGGTCATGCGGTGTTTCCTCCACATGGTCTGAGGGATGCAGAGAACGCGGCTTTCCTTTTCACGTTCGGTAGCGTGTGTATCACGCTGGGCCAAACCTCTCGGCGATGAACGCGCTCCCACGCGCCACCTGGCCAGCCAGCTTCCGTCTCCCGGGCGCGTCCCCGGCCCGGGCGCGCTCCGCCGGGCCCCGCGCGGGCCGCCCCCGGGCGGGTCCGGCTGCCCCGGGCCGGTCAGGCCGCCTCGGTCTCGACCACGGCGTCGGGGCACTCCGCGGCGAGGGCGACGAGCGCCTCGTGCTCGGCCGGGTCCACCGTCAGGGCCCAGCGGACCTTGACCGTGGTCCACTCGGTGACGTAGCGGCAGTGCGCCTCCGCCGAGGCGGGCAGCCACTGCGCGGGGTCCTTGTCGGCCTTGGAGCGGTTCTGCGCCGCGGTGACCGCCACCAGGGCGACCGGTTCGCCCATGTCGTTGGCGTAGTCGCGGCGGCGGTCGGTGGTCCACTCCGAGGCGCCCGAGTCCCAGGCCTCGGCCAGGGGCACCATGTGGTCGATGTCCAGGGCGCGGGCCTCGGTGTGCGCGCGCCCGTCGTAGTAGGACTCCCACTGTCCGCCGCTCAGGCGGCACCGCTCATCCACCTCGGGCATGACGACGGCCTCCTCGATCAGGACCTCGGCGCGGGTGTTGCAGCCGTCGCGGTCGGTGTCGGCCCAGTGCGGGAACAGGGAGCGGTCGTACCCCTGCCGGTTCTCGTCGGTGACGGGCAGACCGGCGACGGCGACGGCGAGCGGGACCGCCTCGGCGGCGTGCGCGGCGGCGGGCGCCAGTGCGGTGACGGGTGCCAGCACGGCGGCGGACAGGACGGCGGCGGTGATGCCCACGGTGGCGCGCACGCGAGCCTCCTTCGGATTCGGCTACGGATCGTCGCTGGTCTTTTCCGGAGAGTGCACACGGGTAACCCGCGGGCGGCCCGTCCCGCCGCTGGCCGCGGGGCGCACCAGGGCGATACGGGAGAGTCCGGCACATCGGCGCACCGGAATCGGCCCTGCCGTCCACAGCCTTTCGGTCAGGCGCTATCGGCCGAGCCCGAGGCGGGGGCCGCTGCCGCCCGTTTCGGCCCGTGACCGGCGGCGGGACGGCCCCCGCCCACGTCGGAGCCCCACGATCCCGCGGAGACTTCCGCAGCGCGTACCCGTCCCGGAGGACGGCCCCGCGCGCACGCCCGAGCCGGTTTCGGACAAAGGGGTCGCCGTGTGCACACATCCGCCCCCGGCCGTTCCGACGGAACCGACTTTGCCCTAATATGAAAACCATTATCGTTTTTGCTGACCCAGCGGGAGGAGAAACCAGGTGAGGCACGTGTCCCTCCCGCCTGGCAGGACGCGCCCGGTGCCCGACGACGCGGCATCCGACAGCGCGGCGTCCGGGCGGACAGGCCCGGCCGGGGTCAGATGGCTGGCCACACGGGCGGGCACGGCCACCGCCGCGGTCGTCCTCGGCGTCCTCCTCGCGGTCTCCGCGGTGCTGGCCATCGGCCTGGGATCGGCGGTGGTCCCCCCTGCCGAGACGGTGCGCTACCTGTGGGCGGCCCTGAGCGGGGGCGTGATCCAGGCCGACGAGGTGGTCCGCTACCAGATCATCTGGCAGATCCGCACCCCCCGGGTCCTGCTCGCCGCCGTCGTCGGGGCCGGTCTGGGGGTCGTGGGCGTGGCCGTCCAGGCCATGGTCCGCAACGCCCTCGCCGACCCCTACATCCTGGGGGTCTCCTCCGGCGCCTCCGTCGGCGCGGTACTGGTCAGCGTGCTGGGCGCACTGTCCGCGCTCGGTATCCACGCGGTCTCCGCCGGGGCCTTCCTGGGCGCGCTGGGCGCGACGCTGCTCGTCCACCTCGTCGCCCGCTCCCCCACGGGGGTCACCCCCCTGCGCCTGGTGCTCACCGGGGTGGCGCTCTCCTTCGGCTTCCAGGCCGTGATGAGCGTGATCGTCTACCTGGCGCCGAGCAGCGAGGCCACCGCCACCGTGCTCTTCTGGACCATGGGGAGCTTCGGCGCGGCCACCTGGAGCTCCCTGCCCGTGGTGGCCGTCGTGGTGGTCCTGGGCATCCTCGTGCTGCGCGGCCTCGCGCGCCCGCTCGACGTGCTGGCCCTGGGCGACGAGACCTCGGCGAGCCTGGGAGTGGACGCGGCACGGCAGCGCAAGGTCCTGTTCGCGGTGACCGCGGTCATGACCGGGGCCATGGTCGCCGTCAGCGGCGCGATCGGCTTCGTCGGCCTGGTCATCCCCCACATCGTGCGGATCGCGGTGGGCGCCGACCACCGGCGCGTGCTCACCGTCGCCCCGCTGCTGGGCGCGCTCCTCATGGTCTGGGTGGACCTCTTCTCCCGCGTGGTGGTGGCCCCGCGCGAACTACCCCTGGGCGTCATCACCGCCCTGATCGGCGTACCGGTGTTCCTCGGTCTCATGCGCCGCCGCGGCTACCTGTTCGGAGGACGATGATGGACCTGCGCCTGGACGGGCTGTCCGTCGAACTCGGCGGCGCCCGGATCGTGGAGAGCCTCTCCCTGGACGTGCCCGCGGGACAGGTCGTGGGACTGGTGGGCCCCAACGGCTCGGGCAAGTCCACGGCCCTGCGCTGCGTCTACCGGGCGCTGCGCCCCAGCGGCGGGACCGTGTGGGTCGGGGACGAGGACCTGTCCTCCCTGAGCCTGCGCCAGAACGCGCAGCGGGTGGCCGCCCTGACCCAGGAGAGCGGCACCGACCTCGACTTCACGGTGGAGGAGGTCGTCGCCCTGGGGCGCGCCCCGCACCTGCGCGGCAACCAGCCGCTCGACGCGCGCGAGCGCGACCTGTGCCGCCGGGCCATGGAGCGCCTGGAGGTGGCCCACCTGGCCCACAGGGGCGTCATGGAGCTGTCCGGGGGCGAGCGCCAGCGGGTGCTGGTGGCCCGCGCCCTGGTCCAGGAGCCCAGCGTGCTGGTCCTGGACGAGCCCACCAACCACCTGGACATCCGCCACCAGATCGCGCTGCTGTCCCTGCTGCGGGACTCGGGGCTCACCGTCCTGGTGGTCCTGCACGACCTCAACCTGGCCGCGGCGGCCTGCGACCGGATCGGCGTGCTCCAGGAGGGCAGGCTGGTGGCCGCGGGCGCTCCCGACCAGGTCCTGACCCCCGCCCTGCTCATGGAGGTCTTCGGCATCGAGGCCTCCGTCGTCCCCCATCCCCTGACCGGGGATCCCCAGCTGCTGTACCGGCTGCTCCCCGCCGTCGAGAAAGGCCTCCAGTGACACACCGGACACCCCTCGGGACCCGCGCGTCCCACCGTTCCCTGCTCCCCCTGACCGCCGTGGCCGTCCTGGTCGCCGGGTGCGGAGCCCAGGTCGAGGAAGGGCAGGAGGCCTCGGCCGCGGGCACGGTCACCGTGCAGCGGTGCGGCGAGGAGGTGGAGTACACCACCCCGCAGCGCGTCGTGGCCTACGAGGCCGGGAGCGCCGACAAGCTGTTCGCCCTCGGCCTCACCGACCACGTGCACGGGTACGTGATGCCCCCCGCCAACCCGCCGGTGGAGGAGTCGCCCTGGGCCGAGGAGTACGCCCGGGTGGAGTTCCTCAGCGACGACCTGCTCAACCGGGAGCTCGTCGTGGACGCCGGGGCCGACCTCGTCGTCGCTGGGTGGAACTCCGGGTTCAGCGAGGAGCGGGGCATCACCCCCGAGATCCTGGACGGACTCGGCATCCAGAGCTTCATGCACACCGAGTCCTGCTTCAACTACCCGGGGCACTCCGAGGAGGTCACCCCCTTCGAGGGCCTGTACACCGACCTGGAGCGGCTGGGCCGGATCTTCGGGGTCGAGGACCGCGCCGGGGAACTCGTCACCGACTACCGGGCGCGGGTGGCCGCCGTGGAGGAGCAGGCCCCCGCCGGCGACCCGGTCCCCGTGTTCCTCTACGACTCGGGCACCGACCAGCCCTTCACCGCGGGCAGCCAGGTCCCGCCCAACGACATCATCAGCCACGCGGGCGGGGAGAACATCTTCGCCGACCTCGACGAGCGCTGGACCCAGGTCGGCTGGGAGGCGGTGGTGGAGGCCGAGCCGGAGGTCATCATCATCCTCGACTACGGCGACCAGCCCGCGCAGGAGAAGATCGACTTCCTGACCTCGTTCCCCGCGATGGCCGAGGTCCCGGCGGTGGTCGAGGAGAACTTCTTCGTCCTGGACTACAACGAGGGCATCTCCGGTCCGCGCAACATCGACGGCCTGGAGAAGTTCGCCGAGTACCTGCGCGGCCTGGAACAGGGCTGATCCGCGCCCGCCCGCGCCGCTCCCCCTGTCCCGGGACGGCGCGGGCGGGCACGCATCGGTCCACGGGGACCGTCTGGAGGACCTCCGCGCCTGGGGACGGCGCGGGCGGGCACGGGTCGCTCAGCGGAGGCCGCGGCGGGCCGGGGCCCGGCCGGAATCCCCGGACGCGGCGGGTCCGTCCGCGCTCTGGGTCCGGCGCACCGCCTCCCCGGCGGCGGACGTGAGGCCGCGCGGGGTGAACACCGCCTCCCGGGCGCGGGCCGGGGTGACCACCTCGCGCAGCGCGGGGTCGGTGAGCAGGACCACCGGGGCGATCCGGTTCGGCTCCAGGGGGTACCACCCGGGCAGGGCCCCCTCGATGGCGGCCCAGGCCTCGTCGGTGGCGCCGCGGGCGGCCAGCTCGCGGGCCGTGTCGAGGGCGCGCTCGAAGGCGGGCGGCTCCGGCAGCCGGCGGGAGGCCAGCCACTCCCGCCGCTCGGTCCCGCCGGAGGGGATGTCGAGGCCGGGCACGACCCCGGCCAGGGCGCGTTCGGCGTAGGCCGCGCCGCCGGGGGTGTCCAGACCGGCGCTGTGCAGGTAGAGCGGCACCGCCTCGGCCTCGATCCGCCCGGTGCCGACCTCGGCGACCACGTGGGGGCGGTGCAGCAGGCCGCGCAGCCTGTGGTGCGCCCCCCGCACGTCGAGGAAGGCCGCGAGGACGACTTCGAGGTAGGCGGCGGCGCCCGACCCCTTCTCCTTGGCCCGGCGCAGGGCGTTCAGCGCCTCCTCCACCCGGCCCTCCAGCGCGGCGCGGCGGCCCCGGGCCAGGAGTTCGAGCGCTCCCTCCGGGTGCACCGGACGCCCCTCCGCGCCGAGCAGCTCCTCGAACGAGGCGCGTTCGGCGGCCACGAGGTCGGCGAAGGAGCGGTGGCGCTCCCCCGGGCCGGGGTACCAGCTCGACCAGGTGTAGGCGGCCCACTCCCCGTCGGGGGAGACGTCGCCCGCGTCCAGCACCCAGTCCTGGGCGTCCCCTTCGGCCGAGACCAGCAGCAGCGGTCCGACGGGCCCGTCCTCCCCCGTCACGAGGGACTCGTCCACACCGCACTCGTCCTCCAGGTCGGCCGCCCAGCCGACGGTGGCGGTGGAGCGCAGGCCGTACACGAACGTGCTCGCGGGCCCCCAGCCGTCGGAGGCCTCCAGGAAGGCGCGGTAACCGGGCGGCAGCCGCCTGCCGAGCCGCTCCTCCAGCTCCGCGATCCGCTCCTCGGGTGCGCCGTCGCAGCCCAGCCAGGAGGCGGCGCGCTGCTCCGCGGTGGTCCCGGGGAGTTCGTCCTCGGTCAGGACCCGCAGCATGTCCGCGCTGTACCCGGCCAGGTAGTCCCGCCACTGCCCGGCGGTGGCCGGGACGCGGGCCGGCAGGTCCTGAGCGATCCCCCCGTAGGGGGAGGGCGCTCCGCCCGCCGTGTAGCGGTGTCCGTCGAACGCCTCGTAGGTGCGGCCCTCGGAGAAGAAACGCACCCGGTTGAGCTGGATCTCGGAGCCGCCGCAGTTGCCGGTGATCTCCAGCCGCAGGTGCCGGTAGGGGGTGTCGGCGGCCGGGTCGGTGACGTGGAAGTCGCGGGCGTGGTGGCGGCCGGGGAAGAACTCGTCGGAGCGGGTGTCGAGCGTGACCCAGGTCCGGCCGTCCGCCGACCCCTTGAGCGTCCAGTTCCGGGGGTCGCGGTCGGCGAAGTCGTTGGCGGAGACCAAGACGTAGTGCCGGACGCTGACGGGTTCGGCCATGGTGAACTCCAGCCAGTCGGCGTCGCGCCAGCTCAGCCACTTGGAGGAGGTGTCGTCGAGGAGGTTGGCGGCGACCTCGCCCGCCCGCGTGTGCTCGTTGCCCGCCCGCACCTCGCGCACCCCGCCGGTGACCTCCTCCCCGCTACCGGCCTCCTCCAGGGCGATGGTGCGCAGGGCGACCGCACCGCCGCCGCCCTCGCGGTCGGCCCAGGTGACCCGCGCGGCCGGGGAGCCGCCGTCCTCGATGAGCAGCCGCAGTTCCTCCTCCCCGTCCGCGCCCTCGACGCCGAACCTGTGGACGGGGTGGTCGGTGAGCCGCTCCACCAGCCGTCCCCGCCAGGCGTGGGACGCGCCGTCCGCGGTGGTCCGCGTGCCGGTGAACGCGGTCATGCCGGGTTCGAACCCGACCACCGCCTCCGCGCCGTCGAGGTCGCGCCAGCCGAGCTGGGCCAACGGCACGGCCCCGCCGGGTTCGAACCCGACCACCAGCCGGTGGTCGGCCAGCCACTCCCCCGTCCGGGCCCGCTGCCGTTCGGTGCGGAAGACGCGGACGGTCGGGTGCTCGTGCATGAAGGCTCCTACGGTGAGGGGGTTCGGGGAGGGCGGCCGGGGGCACCGCCCGCGGATCCGCGAAGAGGCTACGCGCGCGGCCCGACATTTCGGATGTCACTCGGACGCCTCCCGGATACCGCTCCCAGCCGTGCGGCCCGCCCCGTCCGTCGTGGTCTCGCGCCCGTGGCGGGGTCCGACCGCCCGGACTCGCTACAGGCACAGGATCACCGCAGGACAAAACCCTTGCGTCACACCAGCTGTGCCACACCGGCAACGCTTCCGGCCGGACCGGATCCGTTACCCGTCGGCGAACGCTCTCAGCGCTCCTCGGTGTCCTGGACGTCGGCGGTGCCCGGCCCGTGGTCGGGAAGCGCGGAGCCCGAGGTCGCCTCCCGGTGCAGCCGCAGGAACTCCAGGTGCCGCTCGTACTCGTCGAGGATGTTGCCGATGAGCTGCTCCTTGGTGTAGCCCATCACGTCGTAGCCCTGGCTGCCCTCGGTGAGGTAGACCTCGAAGCGCACGTAGGTGTCGTGCTCGGCGAGCGAGCGCATGGCGAACGCGGGGGTGGGCACCTCCATCGGCCACACCCGGTAGCTGAACTCCTCCTCCTCGCCCATCGGCGCCCGCAGCTCCAGGTAGGCGATACCGACGGCCTCGTCCACCCCCTCGCTCACCGACGCCTCCGCGCCGTGTTCGCGCAGCTCCTCGGCGACGTCCCGGAACGCCGGGCGGCACACGTCGCGGACGAACCGCTCGGCCGCCCGCCTGCCGGGGAAGCTCACCGCCCGCTTGATCCGCTGCCGCCAGTTGCGTTCGGGCCCCCGCCGGTCGGCCGCGGTCCGGTCCGACAGCGACGAGGACAGGGTGGTCCGGAAGGCGTCCTTGCGGAACTTCTCGACCCGCAGCGCCTTGAACAGGCCCCACATGATCACGAACATCACGAACGAGAACGGCAGGCCCATGATGATGGTCGCGCTGGTCAGCGTGTCCACCCCGCCGACCAGGAGCATGGCGAGGGTGAGCAGGCCGGTCGCCGCCGACCAGAAGACGCGCAGCCACGGGGAGGCGTCGGTGAGCGGCGTCGGCAGGTGGGAGCTGAGGTTGCCCATCACCAGCGCGCCGGAGTCGGCGGAGGTGACGTAGAAGAGCAGTCCGACGACCGTGGCCAGCCCGGCGCTGAATAGGACGCCCGGGTACTGCGCGAGCAGCGCGTAGAAGCCCTGTTCGGGGTGGTTCATGGTGGTCTGGCCGAACGCGGCGCCGCCCTCGCGCACGACGCTCAGCGCGCTGTTGCCGAAGAAGGACAGGAAGGTCAGCGTGAACAGGAGCGGGACCACCAGCGTCGCCGCCACGAACTGCCGGATGGTGCGGCCGCGCGAGATCCGGGCGAGGAACATCCCCACGAACGGAGCCCAGGCGATCCACCAGGCCCAGAAGAACAGCGTCCAGGCGTTGAGCCAGTCGGTCGGCGGGTCGTAGGCGAAGGTGTTCAGCGTCATGGAGGGGAATCGGCTGAGGTAGTCGCCGATGTTGAGGACCAGGGCGTTGAGCAGGTAGAGGGGGTCCTCGAAGACCAGCACGTAGAGCATCAGGACGACGGCGAGCACGACGTTGATCTCGGACAGCCGCCGGATGCCCCGGTCCACGCCCGCCACCGCCGACATCGTGGCCACGAGCACGGCGACGATGATCAGGCCGAGCTGGGCCGCGACGCCCTCGGGGACGCCGAAGAGGAAGTTGAGCCCGTAGTTGAGCTGCACGACGCCGATGCCGAGCGACACGGAGATGCCGAAGATCGTGCCGATGACGGCCGCCAGGTCGACCGCGTCGCCGACCGGGCCGTGGATGCGCCTGCCGATCAGCGGGTACAGGGCCGAGCGGATGGCCAGGGGCAGGTGGTAGCGGAAGGAGAAGTAGCCCAGGGCCATGCCCATCAGCGCGTACATCGCCCACCCGGTCACGCCGTAGTGGAAGAGGGTCCATACCACGGCCTGGCGGGCCGCCTCGACGGTCTGCGCGTCGCCCTCGGGCGGCGCCAGGTAGTGGCTGACCGGCCCGGAGACGGAGAAGAACAGCAGGTCGATGCCGATGCCCGCCGCGAACAGCATGGCCGCCCACGCGAATACCCCGTAGTCCGGCTTGGAGTGCTGGGGGCCGAGCTTGACCCTGCCGTAGCGGGAGAGCGCGATGACCACCACGAACCCGAGGTAGAGGGTGGTGGCGAGGAAGTAGTACCAGCCGAACACCTCGGTGATCCACGTCACGACGGCGCCGATGGTGTTCCCGGCGTGCGTGGGCGCGACGATCGCCCAGACCGAGAGCGCGACGATCAGCGCGGACGAGCCGTAGAACACGACCGGTTTGAGGCGGCTCGGACCGCGCTCCGCCTCCTCGGGGGTCTCCGGTCCGGTTTCCGGTTCCGGCTCGACTTCCGGCTCCGGTTCGCGGTCCGGACGGTGCTGCCCTCCGTCGGTGGCCACCGTTTCACCTCTCGTTCGTGCGGTACCGGAAGCGGCTCCCCGGGGGCGGTGCCGACGGGACGCGGATCACCGGGTTACGGGATTCGGACATTCCACGGCGCCATCTTCACGGATCGCCCGTCCGTGGTCGGGCACCCCACCAACGGCGGCGTGGCGCGGCGGTGTGCGCGGGCGCAGCGGCGGGCGGACGGTTGCCCGGGGGCGTCGGCGGCGGTCGGAGCGCAGGCCGGGTGCGGCGGGCGGGCCCGGGGCCCGGGCCGAACGCGGTTCCGAAAACCGTGGGAGGACTCGGTTCCAGGAAGGGAAAAGGAAGGAGAGGGAAGGAAACAGTGTCCTCCGGGTGAGGTCTAATGCCGACTCCCCTCCGCGCCGGGATTGGTCCACCTCCGGCAGGTGCGGACCACAGGAGCGGCGGAGCCGGGTCCTTCCAGCTCCCGTCCGCACGTGTCCGGGGGTCCCTCCCGTACCGCCCGGCGAGCGGCCCCGACCGGTCCTGCGGCCGGTCCGGTCGGCCCCCGCACCCGGCCACAGCCGGGGGACCCGACTCCTCGTCACGGCCCGCTTACCGGCCTCCCCGAGCGGGAAACCCCTGTTCCAGAGGGACTCCGGGCGCCGCGTCCTCAGGGACTCGACGCCCGTGGCCCTCCCCCCGCAGTCACGAGCGCTCGCCTTCGCCCCGGGCAGGTACCGGCCCGGGTCTCCCCCGACGGATTCCCGCTACCGTCCCGGCCCTGCGCGCCGGGGCGCGATCCATGACCGAAGGACCCGCACATGCTGAACCGCAAGTCCGACACCCCCCGCCCCCGCAACCGGCACCGTTTCCGCACCGCGGCGGCGCTGGCCGCCGCCACCACCCTGTTCCTCGGCCTCATGCCCGCGGGCACGGCCAACGCCCACGGCTACATCTCCAACCCGATGAGCCGCCAGGCCCAGTGCGCCGCGGGCATCGTCCAGTGCGGCGGCATCCAGTGGGAGCCGCAGAGCGTGGAGGGCCCCAAGGGGCTCATGCAGTGCAACGGCGGCGTCGGCCGCTTCGCCGAGCTGAACGACAACAGCCGGGGCTGGCGGGTGACCGACGTCGGCCGCGTCCAGACGTTCGAGTGGACCATCACGGCCGCGCACTCCACCTCCACCTGGGAGTACTTCATCGGCAACCACCGGGTGGCCGTGTTCAACGACCACGGCGCCCGTCCGCCGTGGTCGTTCAGCCACACCGTGGACCTGTCGGGGTACAGCGGACGGCACACGCTGCTGGCCAGGTGGAACGTCGCCGACACCGGTAACGCCTTCTACGCCTGCGTGGACGTCAACATCCGCGCCTAGTCGCGCGGAGGCCGGTGGGCCCGCCCGGCCCGGCGGATCGCACGGCGTCCGCGACGCCGCCGCCGGGCCCGGGCGGGCCGCGTTCCCCCGGTCCCGGCGGGTGGTCCAGAACCGATGGTGGTCCCGTTCCGGGCCCGCTGGCGGGCTCTCCACCCCAAATCGGCGTCCGGGCCGTGTCTCAGGTGGCGGTCCAGTCCCGGACGGACAGCTCCTCGGCCAGTTCCATACAGCGCTGCCGGGCCGGGGAGAAGTCGTAGGGCATCTTGCCGAAGGCTTCGAACGCGCTCATGGAGCCCGGTTCCCGCTTGCAGGAGCCGGGACCGGCCTCGTCATCGGCGGGAGCAGGGTGCAGAGCGTCCCAGGCGTCGAAGAGGGCGTCGTCCTCCTCCCCCAGGCCCGACTCCTCGATGACGGCGTGCAGGGCGCTTTCGAAGGCGTGCCGTTCGGCGGCCACCCGAGCCACCCGTGGATCATCGACGGCGACGCTGTCGTCGAGTGCCTCCTCTGCGCCGTTGAGGCGGTCGGACTCCTCCCGCAGAGCGGGGTGCGTGGCCAGGGCGATGAAGCGGCCGGCCCGGACGGCCGCGCCGAGCGGGCCGAAGACCCGCTCGGTGACCAGCAGGTCATCCAGGTCCGCCTGGCGCAGGGAGCCCTCGGGCAGGTTCTTGAGGCGTTCGGTGACGAAGTCGGAGAGCAGGCCCATCCGGCTGCCTTCGGTGCGCATCCGCCGCACGGCGGTCCGCTGCCGCCGCAGTTCCGCCTCCTGCTCGGCGAGGTTCTCCTCCAACCGCTCCAGGATGCCCGCGATACCGTCTGCGCCGCCAGCGTCGGCGTCGGCGTCGGCGGAAGCCGTGCCGGTGGTGAAGGAGTCGCGGATGTCCTCCAGGGCGATCCCGGCGTCGGCCATCCTGCGGATCCACAGCAGGCGGATCATGTCCTCGTACCCGTAGCGGCGGCGGCCGTCGACGCCCCGCTCGGGCTCGGGGAGCAGGCCGATCTCGTGGTAGTGGCGGATCGCCCGCGGCGTGCTGCCGACGAAGGCCGCCGCGTCACCGATCTTGACCTGGCGGGGCGGCGTGAAGGACAGGTGCATGAGCAGGGTGGCTTTCCTCAGGGGACCGGGACGTGGGTCCACCAGACCACATGCCGCTACGGAAGGTGCAACCCCGCGCACCGCCCCGCGCCGGTGCCGGGAGACACGCCCCTCCTCCGTGACGAGCGCGGGGCCGTTCGGTCACCACCGTGCGGGGCGCGCACGGGAACCCGAACCCGGAACAGGGCCCAGCTGTCGGAGGGCCGCGCCTACTTCCGCACGCGGAAGCGCAGCGTCGTGACGGCGCCGGACTGGGTGTTGCCGAAGGGCTCCAGGTCGATCCTGTCGAGGCCCGGGGGCGTGAAGCGGACGCCGTCGCCGAGCAGCACCGGCAGGACGTACACCAGGATCTCGTCGACGAGCCCGCGCCGCAGGCACTGGGCGGCCACGTCCGCGCCGAGGATCTCCAGGTTCCTGTCGCCCGCGGCGCCGCGTGCCGTGGCGACGGCCTCTTCGAGTCCGCAGGTGAGGAAGGTGACGGTGGGGTCCGGCTCTTCGGGAGGCTCGTGGGTGAGGACGAACTGCGGTCCCCCGTCGTAGGCGGTGCCCTGGTCGGGCATGCGCTTGGCGACCTCGTAGGTGCCGCGGCCGACGAGCATGGCGCCCGTGGCCGCCATGACCTCCGGGACCGCGTCCGCGGTCAGGTACTCCGAGATCCAGTCCATCGCGTGGCCGGGCCCGGCGATGAAGCCGTCCAGTGACATCGCCCTGTTCACGACCACTCTGCCGGTGCCGATGCCCACGTCACTCATCCGTCTTCTCCAAGGATTCCGGCGGCCCGGAGCCGCATCATAGCCCGGGCGGCGGGAGGGGCGAGGGCGGAAATCGCACGTGTCCGCGGCGGCCCGACGCGAACGGCCGGCGTCCGGACGCTCCGGCCGCGCGGCGTCGGGGACGTGCCCGGGTACGGAGTGAACAGCACGTCGGGGGCGCCCCCGGTCCCGGGCCGCGTGACCGGCCCGGCGGCCGTCCGCGGCCACCGCGCTAGGACCCGCGCCGCGCCCTGATGCCCGCCAGGATCAGGTCCAGCGTCTGGTCGAAGTAGGTGTTCTCCACGGCCAGGGCGTCCGCCTCCGACACCGCGGCGGCGACGGCCTCCTCGTGCTCCTGTTCGCGGTCGGACTTCATCGCGCGCATGGCGACGGCGGAGGTGGCCGCGCCGAGGATCTGGTTCGACACCGCCCGGATGGCGACCGCCTGCGTCTCCCCGTCCCCTCCGTACTCCCCCAGCGCCTCGATGATGCGCCTCGACAGGGCGACGGCGTTCGGGCCGATCAGCGGCCGGGATCCCGCGAACTCGGCGGCCCAGGTGTGCGCGGTCAGGGCCGCGTAGAACCGCAGGGCGGTCTCCTTGAGCGCCTCGTCCCAGGGGGCGTCCGGGGGCGGCGGCACGGAGGCGGCCCCGGCCAGGATCTCGTCCACGGCCAGGTCCACCAGGTCCTCCCGGCGTTCCACGTACCAGTACAGGCTGGTGGCGTGCACCCCGAGTTCGGCGGCGACCTTGCGCATGGTCAGCGCGGACGCCCCCTCGCGGTCGAGCAGGTCGATGGTCGCGGCGACGATGCGTTCGCGGCTGAGGGCGGGCTGGGACCGGCGTCGGCGCTGCGGGCGGTGGAAGACGCTGTCGAACTGCTGGTCGGATCCTGAGGTTGCCATGTCCAACAGGATACTGGGAATCCTACGTTGTAGGTTTCTATCCAACAGTGTATGTTTCTCGGCATGGCTACCGACAGCTCCCTCACGAGCCCCCAGACCTCCGTCCCCTCCGAGTTCCACGCCGAGGCCCCCGACCAGTCCCGCACGACGGTCGCCGACCCCCGCGGCCTCACCGCCTTCCTCGTGATCGCCTTCGCCTTCTCCTGGACCGCCTGGTGGCTCGGCACGCGCCTGCTCGGCGGCGCCGACCCGATGCCCGCCGTGATCGTCGGAAGTTTCGGGCCGATGGTGGCCGCGGCCGTCGTCACCGCGGCCACCCAGGGCCGCAAGGGCGTGGGCGCGCTCTTCCGGCGGCACTCGCTCCGGCGCAGGGGCGGCGTCATGCCCTACCTGATCACCGTGCTGGTGGTCCTGGCCCTCGCGGGCTCCGCCGCGATCCAGGTGTACCTGGGCCAGTCGACCCTGGACGAGGCCCAACTGTGGGCGGCGCTGCCGACCCTGCCCGTCCAGTTCCTGGTCATCGCGCTGGTCGGCGGCGGCAACGAGGAGCTGGGATGGCGGGGCTTCGCGCTGCCCCGCCTCCAGGGCGTCCTCTCCCCGCTGGCCTCGAACGTGCTGCTCGGCGCGGTCTGGGCGATGTGGCACGCCCCCCTGTTCGCCATGCCCGGCACGCTCCAGTCGCAGATGTACTTCCCCGCCTACGCCCTGCTCTGCGTCGGGTTCACGGTGGTCCTCGGCCACGTCTTCAACTCCGCCCGCGGCGGCGTGGTCGCCGCGATCATCACCCACGCCGCGATCAACGTCGTCTCGGGCGTCAAGGCCGTGGCCGTGGGCGACCCGGCGAGCGCGCCCGAGGTCGCCATGGTCGCCCTGCTCGCGGTGCTCCTCGCGGTCTGCACCCGCGGCCGCCTGGGACTGCGCCGCTCCGACGGCACCCGGGGTTAGCGCCGGGGGGAGCCCCAGCACACCTCAGGAACCCGGACGAACGCCGCCCGGGGCCGCCGAGAACACGGATCACGTGGTCGGCGGCCCCGGGCGGGCTCGGTGTTGGGGCGGTCGGTGGCGACCGGGGCCCTCAGCGCGCGGCGAGGGCCCGGCCGGCCTCGCTGGCGCTGGCCAGGGCCCGGTCGTGCTCCTGCTGGGCGAGGTCCTTGAGGGACTCCATGCCCGGCGTGGTCGCGGCCAGGGTGAGTTCGCGCTTGATGAGGGTCAGGTCGGCCTGCCAGATGTCGCCGACGACGCGCTCCAGGTAGGGGGTGGAGTGGTCCCAGCCCTCGCGGGGGGTGCCGGGGCCGTAGCCGCCGCCCAGGGTGGTGGCCAGCACGGTGGGGGTGTCCTTCAGCAGCGGGGTGGTGGCGCCCGCGCTCGCGATGACCAGGTCGGCCCAGGCCTTGAAGTGCTGGGAGACGCCGAAGTTGTACAGCGGCACGGCCAGGACCACCGCGTCGGCCTCCTGGAGTTCGGCGGCCAGTTCGGCCGCCAGGGCCAGAGCCCGGACCTGTTCGGGCGTGCGGTCGGCCTCGTCCGTTCCGGCGCCGATGGTGGCCAGGGCCCAGGCGTCGGCGGGCAGAGGGTCGGTGCCCAGGTGGCGGCGGTTGACGGCGCCCTGCGGGTGGGCGGCGGCCCATTCGGCCTCGACCCGGTCGGCGATCTCGGCGCTGCAGGAGACGGTCGGCAGGATGCTGGCGTCCAGACGGAACAGGTTCATCGGGCTCTTCCCCCAAGGGTGTTCGGGTTCGCGGTATGCGGAGCACGGCCACACGGCCGGACGGTCCAGCTGTCCGGGTGACCCTCGCACAACTATAAACGGACTTTACCCCGCTTAGTGTTCCCGGGGTAGATTGTCCGTGTGACTTCGCCCCTGGTGCCCTTCGGGAAGGAGCGCGGCGAACGCGCGGACGCCGCGCGCAACCGCGAACGCCTGCTGGAGACAGCCCGCGCGATGATCGCCGAACACGGAACACGGCAGGTGACCATGGACGGCCTCGCCGAACGCGCGGGGCTGGGCAAGGGCACCGTCTTCCGCCGCTTCGGCAGTCGCGCGGGCATCTTCGTGGCCCTGCTCGAAGACGCCGAGCACCGCTTCCAGGAACAGGTGCTGTCCGGACCGCCGCCGCTGGGACCGGGCGCCGACCCCGCCGAGCGCCTGGTCGCCTACGGGTGCGCCCGCATCCCCTTCCTGCTGGAGCACCACGCGATCGCCCGGGCCGCCGTGGACCGCTCCCTGCCGGTACCGGCGGGCGCTGTCGGTATGACGCAGCCCCACATCCGCATGCTCCTGGGCCTGGCCGGTCTGCCCGCGGACCGGTTGTACGGCCTCTCCGTGCAGCTGACCGCCGCGCTGGAGGGTCCTCTCGTGCTGTACATGTCGACGGACGAGGTCGCCGTCCCTCCGGAGCCGGACGCCCCCAATCCCTTGATCGACGGCTGGCGGTTCCTCGTCGAACGCCTCCTCGGGGACTGACCGGCCACTCCTCACCTCACGGTTGGGACCCACCCGGACCGCGCGTCCGGCTGAGCCCGGGCGGACGATTCCATGCGATACCGGATACCGGTCGGACGATGGTCCCCATGAACGATGACCAGCGGCGACACACGACCCCGGCCTCCTCCGGCTCCGGCCGTACCGGCGGCTCACTGGAGGCGATCCGCGCGGCCCTGACCCACTCCGGCCCGGCCGGTGCCGCGCACTGGCTGGACACTCGGGCGAAGCCGTGGCCGCAACCGGGCGACGCCCCGGACCCGGTCGGCGCGGAGCCCGTTCGGGAGGGGGCGGCCCAGCGGTGGCCCCTGCCGAGGCGACGGCCCGGGGGCACCGACCGGTAGGCGCGGGGAACGCGGGCCGCCGCCGGGGACGGGGGCAGTCGAGAGCGGGGCCAGCCGGGCACGAGGTCAGCCGCCCAGTGCCGGGTAGTCGGTGTAGCCGGTGGCCCCACCCACGTACATCAGGTACCTGTCGCGCACCGGGTTGACCGGCGCCCCGGTGCGGATGCGCTCGACCAGGTCGGGGTTGGCCAGGAAGGGCCTGCCCAGGGCGACCAGGTCGGCCCCGGCCCGGAGCATGCGCTCGGCGGCGTCCCGTCCGCCGTCCGCGGGAATCTGGCCGCCGGGCAGCACCGGGTTGCCGATCAGGGTGCGCGACCAGCGTGAGCGGATCCGCTTCCACACGGAACTGTCGGGGTCGGCGAAGGCCACGTGCAGGTACACGGGCCCCAACGCGTCCAGGCGGGTGGTCAGTTCCGGGTAGAGGGCGGCGATGTCCTCGTCGGTCTCCGCGATGCCGTTGGCGGTGTTGCCCGGGGAGACGCGCACGCCGACGCGGTCGGAACCGACCTCCGCGACGACGGCTTGGACCACCTCCAGGACGAAGCGCATCCGGTTCTCGGGGGTGCCGCCGTAGGCGTCCCGGCGCCGGTTGGTACCGGGGGTCAGGAACTGGTGGAGGAGGTAGCCGTTGGCGGCGTGCACCTCCACGCCCAGGAACCCGGCCTCCACGGCCCGGCGGGCGGCGGAGGCGAAGTCGGCGACGGTGGCGGCGATGTCGTCCCCGTCCATCTGCCGGGGTGTCACGGCGGGCTGGCGTCCGCCGGGGGTGTGGATGGTCCCGGGCAGCGCGATCGGTGAGGGAGCCAGCGGGGTCAGGCCGCTGGTGTCGGGGTGGCCGACGCGACCGCCGTGCTGGATCTGGGCGAACATGCGCCCGCCCGCCTCGGCCACGCGGCGGTTGACCCGACGCCAGCCCTCGGTGTGCTCGGGACGGTACAGGGCGGCGATGTCGGGGTAGGTGCGCCCGACCCTGCTGGGTGTGGAGGCCTCGGCGATGATCAGACCGGCCGAGGCCCGCTGGGCGTAGTACTCGGCCATGAGCTCGCTCGGGGTACCCGAGGGCTCGGCGCGGTTGCGGGTCATGGGGGCGATCACGAGCCGGTTGGGCAGGTCGGTGCCGGCGAGGCGCGCGGGGCTGAGAAGCGGGGACTCTGTCTCCTTGGCGTTCATGCGGATACCGTAGGAGTTGACACCAATGTCAGATTCAAGCGCGAGGAACGTGAGGTGCGTCATGCGCATCGGTGAGCTGGCCCGGCGCAGCGGGGTGAGCCCGCGTTCGCTGCGCTACTACGAGCAGCAGGGCCTGCTGGCCTCCGAGCGCACCCCGGGCGGGCACCGCGAGTACGCCGAGGCCGCGGTGGACCGGGTGGCGCGGATCCAGGAGCTGTACGCGGCGGGGCTGTGCAGCGCCAAGATCGTGACGCTGCTGCCGTGCATGCGCGACGCCGACGGCGGACCCGCCGCCACGGCCGACGCCCACCTGGTCCGCGAGCTGAGGACCGAGCGAGAGCGCATCGACCGGATGATCGCCGACCTGCGGCGTTCCCGGGAGCTGCTCGACGACGTCATCGCCTCCGCCGAGGGCGCCGGAGCCGAGGAGAGCCCCCTCACCGGCCGCCGCTGACTGAACCTCCCGCCCGCGGACGCCGGAAGCTCGGCGGGGATCGGCGGGGAAGCCCGGCCCGTCGCGGTCACGGCCCGTCTGCGTCGGACCCGCCCGCTCCGGCCGGTCAGCGGTGGTCGCGGCTCATCAGCGCGACGACCTCCCCGGCGGCCCGGCGCAGCGGCCTCCTGCGCAGCCACACCAGGTGCACCGGCATCGCCAGCCCGTTCTTGAGGTTGACGAACTCCAGCACCCTCACCCTCCCGTCCGCGACCGCCTCCCGCACCTCCCCCAGGGGCAGGTTGGCCCATCCCGCGCCGCGTTCCACGAGCCCCAGCGCGGCCTCCACCGAGTCCACGTGCCACCGGGCGTCGGAGACCAGGAGCCGACGATCGGCGACCGCGTCTTCGGGACCGGCGACCACGATCTGGCGGCTGGCGCCGAGGTCCTCCAGGCGCCGCAGGTCGGCGGGCAGGCCGGGGGTGTCCGCGGTGGCCGAGACCACCGCCACGAAGACCTCGTCGGTCACGTTGGTGAAGACCTCCTCCCGGTCCACGTCCGGAGCCGCGGCCAGCAGCGCCAGGTCGGCCCGCTCCCGGTGCAGCATCTCCCGGACCCCGTCCTGGGGCGCCCGGAGCAGGTTCACGCGCAGCAGGGGGTAGCGTCCGCCGACCCGGGCCAGGGCGTCCAGCAGGTCCCGGTCCGGCACCCCGGCGGCCATAGCGACGGTGAGCGTGCTCTCCAGGTCCCGTGACAGCTCCACGGCGTGGACCTGCAGCAGCCGCAGCCTGCTGGCGACGGCCCGTGCGTGGGGCACCAGGGCCAGCGCACGCGGGGTGGGCACCGCCTCGCGGCGCGACCGGTCGAACAGGGGGTAACCGAGTTCGGCCTCGATGTTGGCGATGCCCATGCTCACGGCGGAGGGCACCCGGCGCAGCGCGCGGGCCGCGCCGGAGAAGGAGCCGTGGTCGACCACGGCCAGGAACAGCTCGATGCCGTCACTGGAGAGAGCCATACAACTGTCAGATTTTCTGAAGGGACCTGACTTTTCTGTTCATTAGCCCTGAATATAACGTCTTCCCCCGTTGGCCGACGGAACGGGAGTGTGTGCTGTGCAAGGTGTGAAGCGCAAGCTGGTCTACGTGGGCGGATACGAGATCCTGGGGCTCGCGGTGGGCACCGCGGTGATGTCCCTGCTGACGGGCGAGTCACCGGCCACCACCGGACCCCTGGCGCTCATGATCACCTGCGTGGCGACGGTGTGGAACCTGGCCTTCAACTACCTGTTCGAGGCGTGGGAGCGGCGCCAGCGCGACCGCACGCGCACCGTGCGCCGGCGCGTCCTGCACGCGGTGGGCTTTCAGCTGACCCTGGTGTGCTTCCTGATCCCGCTCATCGCGTGGTGGCTGGAGATCACGCTGTTGCAGGCGTTCGTGCTGGACCTGGTGTTCATCGTCTACATCCCGTTCTACACCTTCGCCTACAACTGGGCCTTCGACAGGATCTTCGGCGTCCCCAGCTCGGCGGTGAACGAGGTCGGGCAGGAGGAGCCGGTCGGTTCCGGGCGTTCCGCCTGAGGCGCGCCGTCGCACGCGCGCCCGCGGAACCCGTACCGGTGGCCTCCGCCCGGCGGGCCGCCCGGGACGGTGCGGCTCCCGGCCGTGCGGCGCCGTTCGGAGTCTGAACGACCGGACCGGAGCGGGCGGCTCCTCGGCGGGGCGGGCGGCCACGCGCACGCTCGACGGCTCCGCCCGCTGCCGTTCGACGTCACGGCCCGACCGCGGACCGCTGCCTAGCCGACCGGCCCCGCGGAACCGGACGCGCCGCCGGGTGCGGCGACACCGGTGACCGCACGGCCGCTGCGCAGGAACGAGTCGGCGACGGCCGCCGGTTCACCGAGGTATCCGGCGACCATCGCGCCGTCGCGGAGCAGCATCAGGTCGTCGGCGACGTCGCCCGCCTCCCTGTGGCCCAGCGGTGCGGCGAGCCGTTCGAAGGCCCCCCTGCACCAGCGGCGGTGCGCGTCGACCGTCCGCCGCACGGGGCTGTCCGGGTCCGGGTACTCGGCGGCGGCGTTGATGAACGGGCAGCCGCGGAACCCGGGCGCGCAGGCCATGATCCCGACCTGCTCCGCGATGAGCCCCAACGTCGTGTCCACGTCGCCTTCGCCGCGTGCGATGGCCGCGTCGACCCCCTCGCGTTCGAGCGCGGCGCGGCGTTCGAGGTAGGCGACGATGAGGTCGTCCTTGCTCTTGAAGTGGCGGTAGAACGTCACCTTCGTCGTGGCGGCGCCGTCGATGACCTTGTCGACGCTCACCGCACGCAGGCCGTGTGCGTAGAACAGCTCGGTCGCCGCCTCCAACAGGCGTTCACGCATGGGATTGGCCATGGGCGGAATCATATGAGCTCCTCCGCGGGCTTGTGGACCGGCGCCCCCGCGCCTACACTCGCCACCAAGTAGAGTTACTAGTCATTCTACCTAGGGAGCCGTTCCCGTATCCGACCGCCTGCCCCGTCCGAGACCGGCCGCTCCATGGCCGGACCCCGCGACCGCGCACGGTGGGGACACGAGCGACGCACCCGGACCGGACATCGGCCCCGGACCACCGGGCCCACTCAGCGAAAGAGCACCCTATGACCACCGCGACCACCGCGACCAGCGCCAACACCGACAGCACCGACAGCACCGACAGGATCGGCATCGCCCGCGGGCTGCGGAACCTGTACTACGTCCGCTTCGGGTTCGCCGTCGTCTGGGCGGCCCTGCTCGCCCTGACCGCCTCCTCGCTCACGCCCGTCAGCATCGCCCTGCTGGTGCTCTACCCGCTGTTCGACCTCGCCGCCGCCGTGGTCGACTTCCGCAGGTCCGCGGCGGCGCGGCCGACCGCGGGGCTGTACGCCAACATGGCGCTGAGCCTGCTCACCGCCGTCGGCCTGGGCCTCGCCGTCACCTCGGGTTCCTCGGCCGTGCTGGCCGTGTGGGGCGTGTGGGCGATCACCGCCGGGGCCGTGCAGCTCACCGTCGCCCTCATCCGCTACGGGCTCGGCGGCCAGTGGGCGATGATCCTCAGCGGCGGCATCTCCACGTTCGCCGGTGCGGGGTTCCTCATGCAGAGCGGCACCCCGGACGCCCCACTGACGGGCCTCGCCGGTTACGCCACCCTGGGCGGGATCTTCTTCCTGGTCTCCGCGATCCGCCTGCACCGCGTCGCCAAGAAGGCCGTCTGACATGACGGCTGCCTCCGGAGTCGCCAGCACCGCTGGGGGCCGGTCGGAGGAGGAATCCGCCGACCGGCCCCGCCCGGGAGGACCGGACGGTTCAGCGCGACGGCCCGTAGGTGAGGCGGCGCAGCACCACCTCGGCGGGTCCGCGCACGCCCCGGCGGCGCATGAGGTCGGCGAGCAGCACCGTGGCCAGCCACACGGCCACCGCGACGCCCGCGCCGACGGCGGGCGACGTCATGTGCAGGTCGAGCGTGTAGGAGGAGAACAGCACGGCCCAGGCCACGGACTGGGCCAGGTAGAAGGTCATGGAGCGCTGTCCGAGCGCGGCCAGGGCGTCGGTCACCGGCCCCTCTCGGCCCGTGAGGCGGACCGCGACCAGGGCGATGAGCGCGGCGTAGCCCAGCGCGCCCGCGTAGCCGCTCACCTGGTGCAGTGCCGTGGCGGCGACGAGGTCCCCGGTCGTGGCTCCGGTCCACACCTCCGCCTTGTCCAGGGCCAGGGGGAGGCCGCCCAACGCCGCCAGGGGGATGCCCGCGAACGCGGTGGCGCGCAGCAGCCGCAGGTGCTCGTGGGGCCGCTCCAGGATCCGGTGCCGGGCCGCCAGGACACCGATCAGGAACGGGACGAGCGTGCTGGCGAACATCACCACGGCCAGGACCGAGAACAGGGTCACCCGGAAGAGGAGTTCGTCCGCGAACCCGTCCGGCATCAGCGGCATGCCCTGCCCCGTCACGGCGTCCTCGGCGGCGATCAGGGCGTGCACGGCCGCGGCCACGGGCAGCCAGGCCGCCGCCAGGACCACCAGGGTCCGGTCGCGCAACCGCAGGACGCCCACCAGGGCCAGCGTCACCAGGCCGTAGACGGCCAGGATGTCTGCGGGGAAGAGCAGCACCGTGTGCGCCAGACCGAAGGCGACCATCCACAGGCCGCGTCGGCGCAGCAGGCCGCGAGTCCGGGGCCAGCCCTGCCCCTGTTCGCCTCGGCGGCGGTGGATCTGGGCCAGGCCGTACCCGAACAGGGCCGCGAACATGGGGTAGCTGCGCAGGTCGACGAACATGACCGTGGCCGCGGTGGTGAGCTGGTCGGCGGGGTCGGGAGCGCCCTGCGGGCCGCCGATGAACACGGTGAACAGGTGCGTGTGGGCGAGCGCGATGAACAGCAGCATGACGCCGCGGGCCAGGTCCGGGGCCAGGGAGCGGCGGCCGAGCGGGAGCGGTTGGTCGGGGACCGGAGCCGTGCGGGGCTCTGGGGTGGACGTATGGGACATGGTGGCCTCCGAAAGGGCCGTGGGCTCCGATGGACGGCGTACGCGCCGAGGCGCGCACCGGGGCGCACGTCGGAGCGACGCACTGCGCGTACAACGTATACACAGCACACCCCCTGTCGCAAACCCTTCAAAGTGCGACTTCAAGACCAACAGCACTAGTGCACATGCCTAGTGCACCAGGGGCAGAAAGGGGCTCCCCCGGGTCACCCCAGCGCCTTCGACGAGGTAACCCGAACCCCGACGTGCACTAGTACACTCGGAGTAGCGCGACAGGAGCGGAAGGGGTCAGTGGTGTCCACGACCGGAAAAAAGGAACTGCCGCCCTACGCGCGGGTCGTCACCGACATCCGCGCGCGCATCGGCTCCGGGGAGTTGCGACCGGGCGAACGGGTGCCCTCCACCCGGGAGATCATGCGCGAGTGGGGGGTGGCCATGGCCACCGCCACCAAGGCGCTGGCCGCCCTGCGCCAGGAGGGCCTGGTCGAGGCGGTGCGCGGAGTGGGCACCCTCGTGCGCGGCGCACCCGCCGCCGCACCGGAGCCGCGGGGACCACAGCGCCAGCGGGAACGCCCGCGTCCGGCGCGGACGGAAGACCCGGGAAGCCACCGCCAAGCCGCCGAGACCGGCGGCCTCGCCCGGGAGGCCATAGTCCGGACCGCGATCACCATCGCCGACGCCGAGGGGATCGACGGCCTGTCCATGCGCAGGGTCGCCACCCAGCTGGGGGTGAGCACCATGGCCCTGTACCGCCACGTCGCGAACAAGGACGCGCTGGTGACGGCGATGATCGACCAGGTCTACACCGAGCACGCCCTGCCCGACCCGCCGCCCGCCGACTGGCGCGAGGCGCTCGAACTGGCCCTGCTGACGGAGTGGGGCATCTACCGGGCGCACCCCTGGGCCGTCCAGCTCACTCCGCTCGCCGGAGCGGTTCAGTCGCCCGGGCTGGTGCAGAACGCCGAGTGGATGATGCGGGTGATCACCGGCCAGGGGCGCTCGCCGGACGAGGCCATGGCGATCCTCACCTTCGTGTCCGCCTACACCTCCGGCATGGCCCTCCAGGGCACGCGCGCGGTGGTGGAGGGGTACGAGGCCGGGATGGACGCCGAGCACTGGTGGAGGTCCCGGGGCGAGGAGTTCCTGCGGATCGCCGAGCAGGGCAGGTTCCCCCTGACGTTCAGCGTCTCGGGGCCGACCGACGTGCACGCGATCTTCGGCCTCGGCATGAAACACCTGCTGGACGGGCTCGCGCCGCTGATCGAACCGGGAGGCCGACCCGTGGACGGGGGCCTCGCGGGCCCCACGGACACAACCCGGTGAGCCCGCGAAGGGGTCCCGGCGGGCGTCCCGCGCGCGCCACGGGGTACACCTGAACACGGGGGGTTCCTACCTGTGCGACACCGTGGACGACCGCTTCCGCCCGGCCTGCGGCGGGAACCCGGCCGACGAGGGGAACCGGAGGCGTTCCGAGGTGGCGGCATCACTACAATCACCACCGGTTCCACAACGCGATCGGCGGTCCTCCCGCCCTCCGCGGCACCCACCTCTCAAGTAAGTGCACAGCAGCGCCATGACGTCGGTGACGCGGCCGCTGTGGAGCCGCACCCCACCGGCGCCCAGGTCGGCTTTGAGGAGCTACCGAAGATGTCCCAGGGTCTGGTGCGGTACGCGCCCTCGGTGAACGACGCGAGGGTGCGCGGGGCGGTCTACCCCCGACGCTCCCTGGTGGTGGTCACCGGGGTGCCCGGCGCCGGCAAGAGCACCCTGCTGCGGCGGCTGTTCGGTCTGCGCGGGGACGAGGACCGGACCGTAATCGCCGCGGACGGTGTGCGGGTGATCGACTCGCTGCAGTCGCGCTACCGGCTCCGGGCGCTGCTCGGCCGCGTCCCCTACCCGCTGTGGCGCTGGGTGGTGCACGTACTGCACCTGGCCCGGGTGGCCGCGGCGCTGCGCGGCGGCCCCGTGGTGGTGCACGAGTGCGGCACCCGGCGCTCGGTCCGCGTGCTGCTCGCCCTGCTCTGCCGACTGCGCCGGTACGAGGTCCACGTGCTGATGATCGACGCCACCCCGCAGGAGGCCCGGAGCGGGCAGGCCGCCCGGGGACGGCGGGTGACCGCGCGCAGCCACCGGACGCACTCGCGGCGCTGGCGGCGGCTGCGCGCGGCCACCCGGAGCGGGCCGAAGGCGTTCGCGCCGGGCGCGCGCAGCCTGCTCGCGCTCGACCGGCGCCGGGCGCGGGAGCTGGCCTGGATCCGCTTCGGTTCAGGCCCGGACGCCCTCGGCGCCCTGCGCACCGCGGAGGAACCACCACCCGCCCGGATCGAACGCGTGATGTCCGGTACCCCGTGACACCGGCCGGTCGGCGCCGCCGACCGGCCCGCCTCCGGGCAGCGGTCCGTTGCTCGGGAGCGGTTCTGAACCCGCTGTGACTCGGGGCCCCTACCGGCGCGTCCTCAGGACGGGACGACTGCCCACTCCGGCATCGGCGGGAGCGGAGCGATGCGGTAGCGCGGGGGCTCGGTGCCGTGCAGGTGGCGCACCAGGTAGTCCCAGGTCCGCCGCGTGATGTAGTGGTAGCGGCCGATGAGGCTGTGGTCGACGCCGGGCACGAGGAGCATGTCGACGTCGGCGTCGGCCTCGATGAGCGCGTCGACGAGGCGCAGGCTCTGGTAGTGCAGCACGTTGTCGTCGAGCTCGCCGTCGATCAGCAGGAGCTTGCCGCGCAGGTTGTCGGCCAGGTGCGTGTTGACCATGGCCCGGCGGTTCTCCGCGCTGGGCTCGCCGCAGAACTGTTCGGTCCAGAAGGGCAGGTAGACCGAGAAGTCGTGGGCGCCGGTCCGCGCGACGCCCACGGTGTAGAACTCCGGATGGGTGAGCAGGGCACGGGCCGTGGCGAAACCGCCCCCCGAATCGCCGGTCATGGCCACACGGCCGGTGTCCAACCAGGAGTGGCGGCGCCCCAGCTCGCGGATGGCGGCGACGTGGTCGGCCAGCGCAGCCGACATGCCCAGGTCCCCCGTGTAGGAGTGGTCCAGGAACGCCTTGCCGCGCAGCGGGGTGCCCCGGCCGTCGATCGCGACCACGGCGAACCCGAGCGCGGCCAGCGCCTCGGGCTCCCCGGTGAACAGGTTCCCGAACGCCGGCGACGCCCGGTGCGTGTTGGGTCCGGGGTAGCAGTGGTCGACGACGGGGTAGCGCCTGGCCGGGTCGAAGCCGTGCGGGCGCCACAGCACGCCGTGGACCGGAGTGCGCCCGTCGGCGGCGAGGACGCGGAACCGCTCGGGCGGGCTCCAGCCCGCCGCTCGGAGCGGAGCGGTGTCCGGGGCTTCGAGTTCGACCAGGGTCAGCCCGTCGCCGTCGAGCACCCGGGCCCGCGGCGGCGTGGCCACGTCCGAGGCCCGGTCGAGGAGGTAGCCGCCCTGCGCAGGGCTGACCGCGTCGTGGTCGAGGTCGTCGTCGGTGAGCCGCTCGAACCCACTGCCGTCGAGGCCCACGCGGCAGATCTGTCGCACATAGGGGTCGTCGGCGTGGAGTCCGCAGGCAACGAACCACACCTGGCGGCGGTCCTCGTCGACCCACAGCACCCGGTGGACCAGCCACGGCCCCTCGGTGACCCGCTCGACCCGGCCGCCGTCGGCGGAGTAGAGGTAGAGGTGGCCCCAACCGTCGCGCTGGGACCACCACAGGATCTCCCCGGAGTCCAGCACACGCGTCACCGGAGGGAGGTGGAGGTAGGGCGAGGGGTCGACCCGGGTGCGGTCGGTCTCGGTGACCAGCGTCGTCCGCGCCCCCGTGAGCGGGTCGATACGGCGCAGTTCCAGGGTGCGTCCGTCCCTCGACTGGTGCAGGACGTGGATCGCGCTGCCCCGCTGCCCCGTCCACCACCGTCGCGTCAGGTTGTGGACCGAGAGGACCTCCGGGTCGCCCTGTTCACCGACGACCTGCCGGGTACCGACGTCGAGCACGCACCACGACACCGTCGCCTGGGCCTCGTCGTCGGGCATGGGGTAGCGGATGCGGTGTGCCACCGGCCGCCCGCCCCCGGGCGGGGACGACTCCACCAGCACCTGTTCGGGCAGCCCCCGCTGGTCGATCCGGTGGGTGAGCAGCCGGGTGGAGTCCGGCGACCACTCGGCCACGAGCGGCGCATCCAGGCCCTGCAGGGGCAGCGACACCTTCGTGGCGGCGTCGGGCAGGCCGCCGTAGTCCCAGTCCGGCTCCGCGTCCTCGGTGAGCGCGAACTCCTGCCTGCCGTCGCGGCTGCGCACCCACACGTCGCCCCCGCGGCGGAACGCCACCCACGCCCCGTCCGGTGAGGCGACCTCACCCGGCCCCGCGGGGTGGTCGTCGTCGATCCGGGTGCAGGACGAGGCGCGGTCCGACCACTCCCACCGGGTGCCGAACGCCGAGAAGCGGATCGCGTCGGCTCCACCGCCCGGGGGCTCGAAGTCGAGGGACGCCAGCGGCAGGGCGTCGGCCTCGACCGCGTGTCCGGAGCCCTGTGACAGCGCCGCCGCCAGGCGTTCGTGGTCGAACGAGTCGCGTCTGGTGCCCGCCGCCGGCTCGACCACGATGTGCCGTGTCCCCGAGCGGTACCAGAACCGGGTGCCGTCGCTCGACCACTGCGGTGCGACGGCGGCCTGCGGTATGAGGCGGGCTCTGTGCGGCGCGAGCATCTGCTCGGCGCGGGCGTAGTCGGCGGCGTCGAGGCGTGTTCGTTCAGCCGGGCCGTTCACGGGGAGGCCTTCCGCTCGTGGTGCTTGGCGCCGCCCACTCAACAGTGTGACGTCGCGTCGGACTCAAGGGACAGGTGACCGACACCTCGTCGAGGCCCGCTTCTCCCGGAGCCGCTGCGAGGGGCTAGGTGATCCGGGAGTAGCTTCGTAGGCGGTCCGGGGTCACTGACGCCGTCACCGACCCCGCGTTGACGCGCACCAGCCCACCGAGGACGAGTACGAACCGGACCACCCCTCCTGGACACCGGTCGTCGTCCCGGGCGGGGGTTCCTAGGGGGCGGACCGAGTACACCGGCAAAGGGCGACGGAGGTCCTCCGGCGCTGTCCGAGGTCGTCCGGCAGGCCCCGGGAGTCGTCCGACACGGCCGGTGACCACCCGGCGGAGGTCGCCGACACGGCGGGGCGAGGCATCGACCGGGTCTGCGAGGAGGACCGGCGCTCATGGTCCTTCCTGGCCCGCACCGGGTTTGAGCTTCACTCGCTGCCCCCACACAACCGACGAAAGACTCGGCAGGAAAGAAATGTGGACCGTTCTCCTCCATGTCAATCCGACCACCGTCGCGGTTTTAGTCTTTCTCATCGCGATCTGCTCGTTCCTCATCTCCCTCTCCCTTGCTCGGGGGAAAGGAGATGCGCGCTCGAAGGTGCGCGCCCTGACCGCAGTGGCGACCTGCTTGTATCTGTTCGTCCTCGCGGCGCCGCTCCTGCACTGGACCCAGATAAACACCGCCGACCGCAGCGTCGAATGGGATCCTCTTTCTTCTTTTCATGAGATTCAGCAGCAGTCCATTCCGGAGGAGACGTATGCTTCGATCCTGAGCAACGGGCAAAGCGCCTTCTACAGTCCGCATGAGCTCACAGAAGAGGAAAGGCAAGCAGAACTTCGGTTCCAGCCTCACGATTTTTTCCTTCACGAGGAAAGTGACGGAACTATCACCGTGACAGACCAAGCAGGCAGAGAGGTCTCGGGAAAGGATGAGGCCCTTGCCCTCCGGGAGATGGCGGACGGCATCGCCACCACTGGCCAGCCCCTGGAGTATGCAGGGCTGATCGTCGAGGAAAAGGTCATGAACCTCCTCCTCTTCATTCCCATCGGGGTTCTGGCCTTCCACGCTTTCAGGTCCTGGGCAGCTCGGGCGTTCTTCGGCCCCGGGCTTTCCGTGACCATCGAGTGCATCCAGTGGGCCTTGGCCGCGGGAAGAAGCGCCGACGTCGCGGACGTCCTGGTCAACACCACGGGTGCTTTTGTCGGCGTGCTGCTTGCCACTCTCACAATGGCTGCGGCACGGAAGTGGGCAGGAGCCGGGCCACGCAAGCTCACCAGCAGCTAGGACGGTGTCGGTACCCTTGCGTCCGGCGCGAGCCGTCCGGGACCAGCCGATGAGATGGTGTCGATCGCGGCGTCCGGGCAGCCGAAGGCCGGGACGGTAGGTGCACCGTATTCGGTCGGCTCCGCCGTCAGCCCCCGGTAGACCCTGCCCGTGGTCCGCTCGGAGCCCCCGAGCCCCGGGTTTTCGCCAACGGGACCATGCGGTCAACGTCCAGGCCGCACGCTTCAACGCGGAAACGCTGGGCTGTTTCCCCTTTTCCGGCTTGTCTTGTCCATCCCCCGTCTTCGGACCTTGAGGCAGGGCACCTTAGGGTTTCAGAGCGTGGCAAACCATCATGCCCTCAGCGGAAAGGCTCCGCGTGTCCGACGACCAGAGTTCTGCGCCCCTCGCATCAAAGAGAGCGCTGCTCCTCATCAGTGCCGTCGGCCTGACCGAACTCACGGCAGGTAGCGCCTTCGGTGTCATCGTTGCTTCCGACTATGCCGTTTTCTCTTCCGTCGAGGAGCGGGGATGACCCAGCAGCCCGTGTACGCGTCCATCGAATATCCGGCCGTGTGCCAGGGTTGCGGCGGACGACTGGAGTGCCAGGGCGTCCAGGTCCTGGTGGGCGGATCCCTGCGGTGGGACGTCGAATGCGCGTGCCGGGCCTGTGGTTCCTCGTTCACGGCCTGCGGCGGTGCTCTCCCCGACGAACTGCGGGATCGGATTCTCGACGAGCACGGCCCGGTGAAGCTTCTCGTGGACCCGTCAGCTGGAAACGTCGCGATCATGCGTGTGCTGCGGGCCGAGCTCGGCATCGGCCTCACCGATGCCAGAGCCGTGCTCGACCGGGTACTGGCTGGTGACTACTCGGGAACCCTTCCGGAGGTGGAGCTCCTGGCCCGGAGGCTGCATGCGGCGGGGGTCGAGGCCGCGTCCGCCCGGTGTTAGGGACGTCGCCTGCGCGGAGTCCGGAGCGGGACGGCTAGCGATCAGCAGGTGTCCGGCGGGGGAACCGGCGCACGGCCTCGGCGTACGACTCCGCCACCGGTTCCACGCACCCTGTGGACGATCCCCCGGACACGACGAACGGCCCCTTCGCTTCCGGCCCGGACGCCCGCGGTCCCCTACGCACTGCGGAAGAACCACCACCCGCCCAGATCGAACGCGTGATGTCCCGTACCCCGTGCCCCCGGCCGGTCAGCTTCGCCTCCGCGCGTGCGGAGCACGAAGAGGGCCGGATGGCGGTCAACAGGTGTCCGGTGGGAAACCGGCGCACGGCCTCGGCGTACGACTCCGCCACCGGTTCCGCGCATCCTGTGGACGATTCCCCGGACACGACGAACGGCCCCGGAACGCGCCAGGGCCGACCTGAGACCGAGCCAGCTCGTGCCCCGCCCGGAACCTCCCAACGGGACCACCGCAGCCAGCTCGCCCTTCCTCGCACGCTCGGGGATGGACACCACGCGGTATCCGGCCTGCCCGAACCACTTGCCGCACGAGAAGTGCTCCCCCTCCCACCGCGACCGCGTCCCGAGCGCCTCGGCCAGGCGCACGACCTGGTCCTGCTGGTGTCCGTCGCACCCCTCGGGGAAGTAGGTGATCTCCACGCGGGTCATCTCCCCCACCGGCAGCTGCGGGTGGGCTTCCAGGTAGGCCACCAGCGCCCGCAGGTCGGTCAGCAACATCTGACGCTCCCGCTGGCCCGCCACCGGCACCACGGGCTCCTTCACCCGACGGCACCGGCCCTGGCCGTGACCCGCCTTCGCGGAGCACCAGCGCTCGCCGCCCAGGCACCAGCCGTTGTCCTCGTCCCACGCCCACATGGGTACGCCCCTTCCTCGGATGAAGTCCCCTTCACCCTCCAAAGAAGCCACCCGCACCCACCGGGTTGGACACCCGAGCGGTGAGAACCTCTCGCCCCCAGCCCTCCCCCACCCCGGTGAAGAAGTAGCAAGACGCTATAAGTCGGGGCGTCAGAACGAACACCCTGCACCCACTCTGACCTGCCCTGTCAGTGCCATCCACCCTGTTCGCACGCTTAGACGAACACCCTGGCGAACAGGCTCGACCAAGAAAGCAGGCGAATTCCGTACCGCCATTTGACCTCCGCATGGCGGGGCTCACAACACCTGAAGGTCGCTCCGGCGACTGGGCAGCGGTCCATCCCCGCGTGCGCGGGGCTCACACGTACAGGCGGGACGGGCACGATCCGACGTGCGGTCCATCCCCGCGTGCGCGGGGCTCACCGCTTAACGACCTGCGAAAACGCGGGCCGTTATCTCCTCGCAATCTATGCGGAGAGCTTACTTAAAGCCTCTTCGACGCCCGTTCCACGTCCATACTCACACAGCCAGCTCCCAGCTCCACCAGCATCCCAGCTAACGCAACCTCAACGACCGAGAAGCTCCTGGAAGAGCTTGCTCGTGTTGGCGCTGGGACGAGCACGCATGGCCTTGAGCCGCTCGCTGAGCTCCTGGTAGGTACGCTCGACCGCGTCCAACCGCCCCAAAGCCGCCTGGGTCCGCATGACCTCCTGGTAGACGGCCTCATTCAGGCCGTCAGACTCCCTCGCCCGTTCCAACCAGACCAGCCCCTGCTCCGGCCCCTCACTGGCCTTGGCGAGGCTGACGAAGCAGTCGGCAGCAGCTCGACGGTAGGCCTGGCGCTTCTCCTCGATCCACGGCAACTCCACCTCGGACAGCAGCTCGTGCGTGTACTCCGCCGCCGCGATCCGCAGATACGCCAGACGCTGGTCCGCGTCCCGGGTCGCGCTCGCGGCCTTGAGCGCGGCGTCGAAGCACCACACGTCCACGTCAACGGCTTCGCGGAGAATCCGGTACCGGCCCGAGGTGACCTCCAGGATCTCGGCCTCGCCGTCCCCCAACGCCTCGCGGATCGCGCGGCGCGCGTCGCTGGACGCGGTGTTGCGAAGGCCTCGGGCCTTGCTCTCAGAGGAGTGGGAGAACAGGGCTTCGGTGAGCGCCTCGGTACCCATCCCGCACGGATGGAGCGCCAGGAGGGCGAGCATACGGCGTGTGGCACCGCGCATGCGTGCCCCGACATCGGCGTCGTCCAGCACGATCCTGGGTTGAGGTCCGAACAGGCACAGCCGCAGCTGCGGCTTCACCGGCTCCTCCACTTCCTCCCCCTCCTCGGAAAGTTCGGGTTCCTCCACGGCCGGGGAGCAGGAAGCGTCCTCCTCTTCTTCCTCAGCCTCCTCAGCTACCGGCAGCCCCTCCGTGTCAGTGCCGAGACACACCGAGAAAGCAGCCGCGTCCACGTGCAACAGGCGAAGGCCGTCGTACACGGTGGTCACGCCCCCGTCCGCGTCGGTGACCTCCACCGTGTCGAGGGCGTCGCAGCGGACCGTGGGCGAGGACCATCCCTCCCCCAGAACCAGGACAACGGTGCCGCTGTCGGTCGAACCCCTGGTCACCATGTCCAGCCGGTCACTGACCCACCCCTCCTCGGGAGGCTTCACCACGAGCAGCGTCCACGAGGGAGCGTCAGCGGCTTCCTCCTCGTCCTCCAGGCGCACGGCGCTGATGTAGGCCAGTTCGGTCTCGGTGATCGCCGACGCGGTGTCGGGGCACACCACCAGACCGGGGGCGTCCACGTCCTCCGGCGCTCCCGCCCGTGCCAGAACGTTCTGGGTGGTGATGACCGTGGTGTGCTCATCCGCCAGGGCGCGGCCGATAACGGAGGCGCACACTTCCGCCCCGTGGGTTCCGGCCACGCTGAGCCCGTCGCGTGCGCTGACAGCCAGGTCGTCGGCGACCCTCAGATATCCCCCTGCCGAGACCAGCTCCGTTCCGGCGCTCCGGAGGACCTCGACGCCGGAAACCCCCTCGGGCTCAGGCTCAGGTACGTCCGACTCCCCACCCGCCAGCGGATCGGCCTCGCCCCGACGGACCCCACGGCGTCGAGGTGCGGTGAGCCGTCCACCGACCGCTCCGGCGACCGCGCCCGCCGCGGCTCCGACGAGCATGCTCGTACCGGAGAACCCTGCGTCCTCCCCTTCGCCGGACGTGAGCGCGCTGTCAGCCAGGTCGTCCACCGCTTCGCTCTCGCGGCCCCTGCTCTCGGAGTCCCCACTCTCGCGCTCCCTGCTCTCGCGGCCCCTCTCCTGTTCCTGCTCCGAGGGCGGGCTCGGCTCCCGTTCGCCCTGCTCCGCCGAGCTGTCAGCAGACGCGCGGGGCTGGGTGGTCAGCGTGTACGCGATCTCCGCGCGCCGGTCGGCGGCCTGACCCAGATCGGGATGGTTGCGCGGCTGCCCGGAGCCCACGCCTTCGGTCGTGATGGTCCACCCCTCCCCCAGCTGTTCGGCCAGGAAGGCGGCGACGGACTCGGCCCGGCGTTCGGACAGCGCGCGGTTGTACGCGTCGGGGCCGTTCGTGTCGGTGTGCCCGGTGACGGTGACCGGTTTCCCCGGGTCTCCGAAGAGCTGGAGGAGTTCGACGGTGGGCAGCAGTTCCTCCGTCATGGTGGGTGTGAGCTGGGCGGAGTCGGTCCCGAAGCCCGCCAGCATCCGGGTGCGTCCCAGCGTGTGCGCCGGTTCCTCTCCGCGCGCTTCCTGTTCGCCGGTTGTCAGCGCACTGTCAGCGGGTGCTACCGAGGCGACGGCGGGCGTGGACACGGCGATCGAGGTTCCAGCGACCCCTGTCACCGCCAGGCGCAGCAGTCCGATCCTGGGCACCTGCCCGCGCAGGAGGGCCGCCGTGTCCAGGAGCACCAGCCCGGCGAAGGTGCCCCACAGCGCCCAGAGCAGCACGAGTGTCAGTGCCTGGAGGAGCACGGTGGGCGGCGTCGCGCTGATCAGTGTCAGCCACAGGTGGCCCCAGGACATCCCGTCGAGCTGCGCGGGCCACTGCCAGCGCTGGAGCAGGACGGGCGGTGCGATCAGCAGAGTGAGTGTGATCGCGCAGGCCAGAGTCTTGCGAACCGGGTGGTGCATGTCGTCCCCTCTTCCAGCGTTTTCCCTCGGCGTCTCAGGGGGTCGGGGTGTGCGCGGTCGCGGTGGCGCGGGAGGCGATCTCGACCTCTCCGAGCACCGCGAGCACGGTCGGGCGGTAGGTGGTCGTGACGGTGACCGTGACTTCGGCGGCGCTGACAACCACGTCCACGTCCGCGGCCGCGTTCGTGCCAGCCTGCGCGTTCGCCCCCGCACCCGTGCCCGCGAGCCGGGCGTGGTCCCGGGCCGCGCTGCGCGCCTCGTCGCGGTCGAGGGCGAGGGTGCCGGTGCGCAACAGGTCGGCGTCCAGGTGCTGGGCTCCGGCCCGGGCGGCCTCGTGGGCGAGGGTGGTGGTCCGGGTCTTGGCGCGGAGCATCTGGGCGCCGTCGTGGACCAGGCCGAGGCAGGCCAGGAGGGTCGCGGCGATGGCGACGACGAACGCGCTCGGGCTGCCTCCGCCCATCAGGGCTCCTGCTCTCGGTGGACGTCCAGGACGGAGACGGCGGTTCCGGTGACGGTGCGCCGCTCGCTGACCTCAAGGACCCGCAGGTCGTCGCGGTGCACGGTGCACTCGACCTCGGCTCGCATCGCGCGCAGGTTCCCTTCGGTGGTCGGCCGCAACCGCACGGCGGGTTCCTGGCAGGCGCGTCCCCAGCCGCCCACGCTCGCGGCGACGGCCTGCTCAGCGGCGTTTCGGGCCTCGTTCCGGTCGGTGTGCAGAGAGGCGGAGCGGGCGGCGGCGTGGGCGAGGGCGTCGGCTGCCAGCGCCGCGGTGTAGTTGCGGCCGGTCAGGGCGAGCAAGAGCAGGAAGGCCAATACGACGGGGACGATGAGGACCAGTTCGACCGACGCGCTCCCCCGGTCCCGCTCCCGCTTCAGGTCTCGATCCCGGCCCGGCTCCCGCCCCGAATCCCGGTTCCGAACCCGCTCACGAGACGCTGTCACCGGGCCGCTCCGTCGACGCGTTCCGTGGGTCCGGACAGGGTCGTGCTGACGGACGGGTTCCAGCCGGGGACCAGGCTGATCGCGGTGCCGTCCACGCTGGTGCTGGTGGTGGCGTCACCCCGTTCCACCCGGACGCGGACATCCCGCAGGATGGTGCCGCCCAGGTCCTCGGCGAGGGCGTGTCCCCGCGCTCGTCCCTCTCCGGCGCTGCTGCCGAAGGCCCGTGCCGCGGCGAGCGCCTCGGTGGCCACGGCCTGGGCCCGGTGGTGGGCGTGCGCCCAGAGGCCGTACTGCAGGATGCCCAGCAGCATCAGGAACATCAGCGGGATGACGAACAGGGTGTCCGCGCCGCCTCTGTCGTCCCGGCCTCCCCTTGCGCCGCTGCGGTTCCTGAACTCCCGATGGTCCCGGCCGCTCCGAACGCCCCAGGGCTTCCAGGCGTCCGAGCAGTCCCGTCCGCCACTGCCGTCCCGCCTCGGCCGGTTCCTCACGGTGTGACGCCCAGGTCGACGGACTGGGCGCTCTCGATGATCCTCGGGGTGAGGATGCCGCCGACCGCCGTGGCGATGCCGATGGCGACGACGAGCATGAGCACGTACTCGGTGGTGGTCGATCCCCGGTCCGCTGCGCGACCGTGGCGGCGCGTGCCGAGGACGAGTGCGGTGAGGGCGCGGCGCAGGGCCTGGCGCATGTGGTTGCCCCTTTTCTCGGTGGCCGGTGCCTGCGGGCCGGTGTCTGTGTGCCGGTGGTGGCCGCTGGCGGGTGGCTGGCGTTCGGTGGTCGGTGACTGGACGCCCGCTGAAAGCGGACGGCGGACGGCGGGCGGTGGACAGCGAATGGCTGACGCGTCTGGGATGTCGGATCTCGGCTCAGAACCCGCTGGTCACGTGCGTGACGGCGGGGTAGCCCATGAGCAGCAGGAAGCCGAGCACCAGCAGCATGACCGGCAGAGTCATCCGCTCGGTGGCCTCGTGTGCCTGCGCTTCCAGGGCGGCGAGGCGGTGGGTGCGCAGGGCGGCGGCCTTGGCGCGGACCGAGGCGCGCACCCGGGCGCCGTCGGTTCCGGCGATGCGGATGGAGGAGGCGAGTTCGTCCAGTTCTCGCACACCGGTCCGCTCCGCGAGGTCGGACAGGGCGTCCCAGGGCGGGCGGGTGCGCAGATTGGCCTCGTGCAGGCAGCGCCGGATCAGGTCGAAGGCCGGTCCGTTCCCGCGCCGGGTGGCGGAAGTGAGCGCTCCGGTGACCCCCGACCCCCCGGCCAGGGCGACCCCGACGAGGTCGGCGATGACCGAGGTGACCGCGCCCAGCCGGGCGCGGCTCCGGGCCGCCCTGTGGCGGAGCACGAGCGCGGGTGCGACCAGGCACAACCCCAAGAAGGACGTGCCGAGTCCCAGTGCGGCGGTGAGCGGCATCGGTGACGCGGGCGGCACGGCGGTGGCCAGCAGGGCAAGGAACAGGGTGGCTCCGGCGAACGCGGACACGGTCGTCTCGGCTCCGTGGCGGTCGGTGTCGATGCCGCACACGGCCAGGTCGCGCCGGGTTCGGGGGCCGGGCCAGCCGAGCCGGGCCAGCACTCCCCCTCCGGCCCGCGCCGCGTTCGCGGCGGCGCCCACGATCCCGGTGGCCCCTGTTCCCCTCCTCTGCCCCGCCCGCCCCCACGTGTGTTCCCGCTCCCGCCTCTGCACCCCTTCCTGTTCCAGGTCCGGCGGCGGGAGGAGGTCGGCGAGGTCGGGGCGGCTCAGCACCCGCGCCGCCCACCACAGTCCGGCTCCCACGGCGGCCCCGCCCAGGGCCGCCGCGAACACGCTCATATGCGTTCCTCCTGCTCGTGGGCCGACAACACGCGTTCGGTGCGCGGCGGGGCGGACAGGCGGGTCAGCCACCACAGCGCCGCCGCCCACACGGTTCCGACCAGTGCGAGCACGAGTTGGCCGGTGGTCGAGCCGAGCGGGGCGAAGTAGGGGCCGTTGAGGGCGGCCATGCCGATGACCATGGCGAGGGAGGCGGCGATGATGATGCGGACGGAGGTGCGGGTGCGTGCCCGGGAGGTGGAGGTGCGCACGAGCATGGACGCGCGGTCGCGCGCTGCTTCGGCCAGGCTGCCCAGGAGGGTGCCCAGGTCGGCGGCGTGCCGGTGGGCGGCCATGGACAGCGCGGCGGCCACCAGGTCGGCGGTCTCGTTGTCGACGCGGTGGGCGAAGGCGGTGAGGGCGTCCTCCAGGTCGTTGCCCGCGGTCAGGTCCGCGGCCAGGCCCTGCACGTCGCCGCGCACGGCCTCGGGTGCGATGGCACAGGAGGTCCAGATGGCCTGGCAAAGCCCGGAGGATGCGGTGATGAGGTCGCGCAGCTGTTCGGTCCAGCCCGCGACGGCCTCGATGCGGGCGATCTCGGCGGCGGTGGCCCGGTCGGGTCCCAGGACGGCGGGCAGCCACCAGGCGGCAGCGGCGGCCAGGGCCGCGGCGACGGGCCAGCCGGTGACGCCCCAGACGAGCGTGCCCGAGCCGAGTGCGGCGGCCGCCCGGAACACGGTGTCGCGGCGCACGCTGACCCGCGAGCGCAGGCTCCCGGGGGCGGCGGTGAGCACGGGCCAGAGCAGCACCAGGCCCAGGCCGACCGCGGCGCCGCCCAGGCTCGCGGCCAGGACGGTGGTCACCGCGCGTCCTCGAACAGGCTGGCCGGGTCGAAACCGACGCGGGTGAGCTTGCGGGTGTACTGCGGGCTCAGCGGGGTGGTGAACCCGCCGTGTTCGCGGGCGTAGACCTCGTTGGTGACCACCTGCGGCCCGTCGACGCCGACGACCTCGCGGATGCTGCTGACGCGACCGCCGCCGTGCTCGTCGGTGTCGATGTGCACGGCCAGGTGGACGGCGGAGGAGATGAGGACTCCGCTCTCCTCCAGGGTCAGGCGTTCGCTGGCCTGGTTGGCGTAGGTGGCGAGCTTGGTGAGGATCTGCGCCGAGGAGGAGGCGTGCACGGTGGCCATGGAACCGTCGGTGCCCATGGTCATGGCGTGCAGGAGGGCGACGGTCTCCTGTCCGCGGGTCTCGCCGACGATGACCCGGTCCGGGGACATGCGCAGCGCGTGGCGGACAAGGTCGGCCAGGGTGATCTCCCCGGCGCCCTCGGTGTTGGGCGGCCTGCCCTGGAGGGCGAGGCAGTTGAGGTCCTCGTCGGCGTCCAGCCTGAGCTCGAAGGCGTCCTCGACGGTGATGACGCGTTCAAAGGGCGGGATGTGGCGGGCCAGGGCGCGCAGCAGCGTGGTCTTTCCCGAGCCGGTGGCGCCGCCGATGACGAGGTTGAGCCGGGCGCGCACGGCCGCGGTGAGCAGGGAGCGCACGGGGCGGGTGAGCATGCCCGAGGCGGTGAGGTCGGACAGGGTGAGTTCGCGTTCGGGGTGGCGGCGGATGGTGACGGCCGGGCGCCGGGAGACGCCCATGACGGCGGAGAGGCGCGCGCCGCCGGTGAGTTCCATGCTCAGCAGGGGCGCGGAGGCGTCGAAGCGCCGTTCTCCGCCGGGGGCCTGTCCGGCCAGGCGCCGGACGAGGGCGACGAGTTCCTCGTCGGTGGAGGTGACGGGCGCGCGCTCCTCGCGGCGGCCGTCGCCGAGGTCGACCCAGACGCGGGTGCCGTTGATGTGGATGTCGCGCACGCCGGGTTCGCCGAGCAGGAGTTCGAGGGGGCCGAGCCCGCAGACCTGGGCCAGGGCGCGGGCGCGGACCCACTCCTCCTCGGGGCCGGTCAGGGCGCGGGCGGCTCCGGTGAGGGCGCGGCAGGCGTACTCCTCCAGCAGGGCGGCGAGCAGCGCGTCCGCGCGTTCGCGACGGGTGCGGTGGCCTTCGCGCGCCGGGGTGTCGGTTTCCTGGCGGACCAGGGTGTCGGTGACGCGGTCGGCCAGCTGTGCGGCGGTCTCGGCCAGGTGCGGTGTGACGCGTTGGCCGCTCGGGGTGGCCACACGGGAGGTGTCGGAGGTGCTCACGCGGCGAACGCCTCCTCGAAGCGGCGCAGGGTCGCGGCGGCGTCCACCATGTCGTCGACCCGTTCGGCCAGGCCGCGGGCTGCGGCCAGCAGCGGCATCCACTCGACGCCGTCGGGGTTGTGGCGGGCGTGCGACCAGGCGGCCACGCGTTCGCGCAGATTCCGCGGGCGGGAGTCCTCTCCGCGCAGGAACGCCGCGCCGGTCGGGTCGTGCGGCAGTTGGGCCCACACCCGGCAGCCGGTCTGGGCGGTGATCTCACTGGTGGAGAAACGGGAGCCGTGCACCGCCAGGCCGACCGCGGCGCCTTTGCCGGCCAAGGACTCCAGGACGTCACGGCAGCGCGAGACGCGGTGGATCTGCGCGGCGTCGTCGCCCGCGACGGTCAGCACGACGGCGTCGGACAGGGTGAGCAGGTGCGCGCCCGCGCTCCCCGGGGCCACCCGGCCCAGGTCCAGGACGGTCAACCCGCCCCGCAGGACGCGGGCGCGGTGGGCGAGCGCGGTCACCACGGCGGAGGCCTCGTGCGCCGTGGTCGGCGCGGCCAGGGCCCGCAGCCCTCCGGGGAGTTCGGCGGCGTGCGCCAGCAGGGCGCGCCGCGCCCCCTGCTCCCCGTCCGGTTCGGATGCGGCCCGGACCGACGCCGCGAGCGAGACCAGCCCGGGTCGGCCGACGAGCCGGTGCCACACGGCCAGGTCACCGCCGCTGGCGTCGGCCTCCACCAGTACCGGAACGGTGAGCGGGCCCGTGGGCCACACCGCCGCCAAGGCGGTCGCCAGGGTTGTGACCCCCGGAGCTCCCGAGAACGAACACACCGCGATGATCATGGTCTCCCCCTTGCGTCTTGCTCTGTCGTCCTACGGCTCGGCCATGAGCACCAGGCGCGTGCCCGGCTCGTCCACGGCCCGGGCCACCCCGGCCGCGTCCTCGTCCACCACCAGCAGCTCCACGACCCGCGCGTCCGCGGGCGCCTCCTCGTCCCCCGACGAGTGCAGGCGGGCGTGGAAGGGGTCGCCCTCCTCGGCGATCACCAGCAGCAGCGCGCCCTTGCCCGCGGACTCCGGCAGCATCCCCGGCGTGGTCTGCACCGCGACCACCGCCTGTCCCGGCGCGGGCCAGGAGGAGGTGTCGGCGATCATCGGGCCGGTGAGCACGGTTCCGGCCGGGATCGGTGCCGCCGCCCGGCCGCGCAGGGCCTCGGGGACCGTGACCAGATCCAGCTCCTCCACACCGAACGCGGACACGACCCGCAGGTCGGCGATGTCGAGGCCGTCACCGGCCTCCACGTCGTTGACCGCGACCAGGACCGTCGCGGGCTCCTCCTCGCGGGTGGCGGCCCAGGCGGCGACGACGCCGCCCAGAACCATGGCGGCGATCCCGGCGAAGGGCCGCTTCCAGCCGCGGCGGCGGACGGCGGACAGCCGGGGTTTCCCGGTCTTCCGGTCGCCTGAGTGGGGTTTGGTCAACGTCGTCACGCCCTGTGCTCCCGTCCCTGCCTGGTGCGTCGAGGTCCCTGCCGTGCTCAGCCGTCGGTGACCAGCGCGCGGACCTCGCGCACGCGGACGCTGTCGGAGGCGCTGGTCGTCAACGGGTCGAGGGTGCCTCCGCCACCCGCGCTGGTGGTCCACTCCACCGTCCAGGACACCGTGGCGGCGACCGGGAAGCGGCTGTCGGGCTGGTTACGCGACGTGCGGGTGTAGGCGTGGCCGCAGTCGGGCGAGGGCTTCTGGGAGTCGTGGCGCGCGGGGTCGAACACGGTCCCGGGCCCGTCGCAGTAGAGCACCGTTCCGTCGCCCATGTCCCAGCGGAGCTGCTGCGGCACGGCGGTCACGGTGACCGACCCTGCGGAGACGGAGGCGGTCGCACTGACCGGTTCCCAGTCGGCGCCGTCCACCCACAGCCATACCGGGAAGTGCACGACCGTGTCCTCGGCGGGCGAGGAGGCCAGGGCGGGCGCGGGCAGGCTCATGGATGCCCGTGCCTGTTCGGCGGCCTCGCGCGGGCTGACGGTTCCCCCGCCGCCCGGGCCGGACCTGGTCGAGGCGACGCAGGTCCAGCCCGGTTCCGCCTGGTCCATCTCCACGCACGGGTCCTCGGCGGAGAGCACGGCGGTTGCGCCGCTGTCGGGTCGGGGTGCGCTGTCCGACGAGCCACCGCTGTGCTGCCCGGATTCGGCGAAGGCGGAGCAACCACCCTCTCCGCAGATCGCAGTGCCCCGGAAATCCGGATCGCCCTGCGGCAGAACCGTTGGAGACATAACTGCCATGCCGAGAACGATGACGCCGAAAGCGGACTTCGCGATCAGCACGAGTCATCCCCCCACAGCTGCATCTCGACGACCCGCCAGGCGAAGACGTCCCGGTTCACCCTGGCGTCCACACGCACGTCGTCAAACCTCGGTTCGGGTTCCCCGACGACCTTCCAGTCACCGGCTCCCTGGCAGTCCCTGATCACGATCGACCTCGGTTCACCGTCAGGCTCCGCGGAGACCACTTCAGGAGTCGGAACCGGCTCGCCTTCCATGCCTTCACCAGCGTCAGCGACCCCCTGAACACCTCGCTGTGCAAGTTCGAGCGCCTGGTCGGCGGCGTACTTCTCCAGGTCCGGATGGTCCGGGTCCATTTCCGCCGAAGCGAGAACGATCGCGTCCCAGAACCGCAGGTAGGTGTCGACGGCCTCTTCTTCCGGTGACTTCTCCGGAGCTTCCGTTCCAGACGGAATGGCTGAGGATTGAACGACCGGTTCGGCTGCCTCGTCCGCTTCCGCGGTACACCCTGTCAGGAGCAGCACGCCTGACAGGGACAACAGGAATCCACGCACCACAGAGGGCTCCCTGGAGTAATTTTCTTGTCACTCTCCGTGACAGAGATGAAGTTAGCCCCTCATCTGGCCTGCGCACAAGTGGTTACGGACGACCCTTCGGAGAAAAACTGTCGGTAAGCTCACGCCTCTTCGATGTCCAACTCGCCTACCTGCGGAAACACTCTCCAGTCGGCCAGCATCACCAGTAATACGGCTTCCAGACATGACGGTGGGCGGCGCCCGTGACAGACGCCGCCCACTGCGACTCAGGTTCAGAGCCTGGTCAGCTGTTCATCACGAACCCCGGAAGCCCGAGGGGGCGTTCGTCGGGTGACACCGGGAAGGTCGCCCAGACTCCGAGACCCAGACGGGCGCTGCCAGGTCCCACCGGGTAGTGGCCCCATGCCTGGGCGAGGGAGTTGACGAGCATCAGGCCGCGCCGCCCCTCGGCCCACGACCACTCGTCCTCCGACCGGTCGTGCGGGATGCGGGGAAGGCCAGTGCCGCCCCCTTCGTCCACCACGGCCAGCCACAGCGTGCGTTCGTCCAGGAGGGCGAGGGCACGCAGGAACTCCCGGCCCTCGGGTGCGTACTTGACGGCGTTGGCGGCCAGTTCAGCCGCGCACAGCAGCACGCTGTCCACCAGGTCGGGATCGAACCCCGCCAGATCGGCGCGCAGGTCGGCGCGGACCTGTCGGGCCTGGGCCAGGTCCGAGCGGTAGACGCGGTGCTCCCACCAGGTCGACGCCCGCCGGGGCGGGGACGGCATCGGTTCCGGAGCCGGGACAGGAGTGAGGGTCGTCGTCATGGCGCTCACCCGACCCTGTCGAGGTAGACGCGGATGACGGCAGCCAGATCCGCGAAGTCGTCGGACTGCTCCTTCACGGGTTCGGCCAGCAGATCACCGACCGGAACGCGCGGAGCCGGAACACCAGATTCGCGAAGGTCAGGGGCCAGTGAGAGCAGGTAGGGCCGGACCAGAGTTCCTCCGACCGCGTCGAGACCGGGGTGGGGAGCGAGCACCTCACCGCCCGTCTCGGTACGTAGTGCTCGCGCTCGGTGAGCACTCTCTCCAGGTGAGGAAGTTCGAGTGACGTTCGCTCGCCGCATCTGCTCGCCGAGGAAACCCGTCAGCTCCTGGACAGGGCGTCGCTCAGCGGGTACGAGCGCGGGCGGCAGTTCTCGGCGGCGGGGCGACGGCGTGATCGCGGTCCGCTCCGGCCCGGGGCGTCGGTGGTGTTGGGGGACGAACACGTAGGCCAGGGCGATGGCCAACATGGCGGCGGTCAGCGACCACACACGCCCGGCCAGACTCTGGCGAGGCCTGCGGTGCCTGCCGATAGGGTGTTCCACGGTCTTCCTCCTGCTTGCTCAGGTGGTTGATCGCGCCCCGGTCCGGTGTTAGAGCACCGGTCGGGGCACCTTGTTTTCTGTTCTGTGCGCGGGTGTCATTGGCCCCGGGTAGGGCTGCGCTTCCCGCTCACGGTCGAAGGGATCGAAGTTCGCGCTCGGTGGCGCGGATGGCCGCGTCCAGCAGCTGCGGTGTGGCTGCGCTCAGCGGCGGAACACGATGCGGGCCGAGGTGGAAGGCGAAGAAGCGGCGCGAAGCCGGTCCCCACAGCACCCACCAGTGTTCGTGGAGTTGTTCCAGCAGGCGGGCGGCCTCGTACTGGGTGGCGTCCTGGCTTCGGTCCCACGCCATTCCGGGCTGCTCAGGCCGCGACGGCGTCGTCGGGGTCGGGGACGGGCGCGTAGGGGTCGATGTGCGCCCACACCGTCAGGGGCGTACCGGGTTCGCCGTTCCAGCCCCACTCCATGGACAGACGGTCTACGAGGCGAAGCCCTCGTCCGCACGCCGTCAGAGCGTCGACCTCCGATGACAGGCGCGGCAGGCAGACGGTGTGCCCCGGGCGCGGTCCGTCATCGGTGACCGCGATACGGACGAGTCGGCCGGGCAGCGACTCCATCTCCACCCGAATGTGCCCGCACGCCTGGCCTGACGCCGAGTGAGTCAGCGCGTTGGTCGCCAGCTCGCTGGCCACCAACTCGATGCGCAGAGCGCGAAGCGGGTCCACGGATACGCCGTTACGACACCAAGCGCGCATCTGCCGCACCTGTGAGGGCAACGGGCCGAAGATCGCCACCCTCACGCCTCGTTTGCCACCGGACACCCGTCGGGGTAGACCACTTCCTCCCATAGCTGGGCCGCTGTCCTCGTCTTGCGTCCTCCGCTGCCGCGGTATGTCAAAGCTGCTCATCGTGACCTTCCAAGAGAAGGGATGGACTGGCACCCGGCGCGGAAGGTACTGATCTCGCTCCGGCGTGAACCTGCATGCCGGGCGGCGTCTTACACACCTGGTTTCCCAGGCAACGTCCATCACCGGCGGCGAGCTTCCACCCGACACCCATCACTGAGGGCGATCAACCGAACGCTCACTGATCTCATAATGCATTCCAGGAACTTTCCTGGCAAGTGCTCGGAAGGATCTGGGCATATCTGAGGGGGCCCAAGACTTATGGTGAGTGGGCGTGCCCACCGGTCATCGGAGCCGCGAGAACGGGATGAGAGGAACGACGTGGAAGCTCAGCGCAGCCCGGCTGCAGCGCGCCGCAAGCTTGGCGCCCACCTGCGCAAACTGCGTTCGGACGGGAAGCTGACCGGCGCTCGCGTCGCCTCGGACATCGGATGCGCGCCTTCTACGATCAGCAAGTTCGAGGGCGGAAGCCTCGTCCCTGACGCCGAGCAGCTCGACAAGCTCCTGGACCTGTTCAGGGTGGAAGAGAGCGGTGAGAGGGAGTCACTGCACCGACTCTTGGACGACGCTTCCGAAGCCGGTTGGTGGGAGGCCTACGACGAGGTCCTACCTCCCCGATTCGACACCTATATCGGTCTTGAGCTCGACGCTGTGTCCGTGCACGCCTACGAGACCACGCTCGTCCATGGCCTGCTGGAAACCCGGGCGTACGCCAGCGCGGTCCTTCATGGAGCCACCTTCGGCAAGCCTCCGGAGGACATCGACCTCCTGGTCGACGTCCGGATGCGCCGCAAGGAGCTCTTCGACCGCGAACCGCCTCTGCGCCTGTCGGTAGTGATGGAGGAAGCGGCCCTCATGAGGCCGATCGGTGGCACCGAGGTGATGCGCGAGCAGATCCAGCACCTGATCGAGGAACAGGCGAAGCCCCACATCAGCATCCAGGTGCTCCCCTTCTCGTTGGGGGCACACGTCGGCTTGAACGGGAACGTCGCCCTCCTGGAGTTCCAGGACCAGCCCCCGGTCGCCCACGCGGAGGGCAGCACGGGCAACAGCTTCCTGCTCAAACCACGCGAAGTACGCCGCTGTAAGCTCCTGCTGAAGCGACTGGAAGAGATCGCGCTGAGTCCCGAGGACACCACGGACTACCTCGCCAAAACCCTCAAGGAGCTGAAGTGAGTCGCCCCTCCCAGGAAGACCAGGTTCTGCCTACGGCATGGGTGAAGTCGAGTCTCAGCACCAACCCTCAAGGGTGTGTCCAGATCAGGGTCCCGTATGTGGGCGCGATCGAGGTCGGTGACACCAAGAACCCCGCCGGGCCCACGCTCACCGTTCCTCACGCCGACTGGGAGTACTTCCTCGACCAGGTCGTGAGTGGCAGAACCGTCTTCAGACGCCTGCACGCCACATTCCTCCCCGACGGCGGCTTCACCCTCACCGACACCGGAATGCCCAACTCCCCCACCCTGACCTACACCAAGGCCGAATGGGACGCCTTCCACGCGGGCGCTCTGGCCGGTGAGCTGAGAGGCGAGCACCCGCGCGGCGCTCTCGTCTCCGCGTAGACAACTCTGCCTTGGCCAACGGGGCGAATACGTGCTTCAGCCCTGTTGCGCCAAGGCTTCGCGCTAGGCTCTGGGCCGTGACTGACACCTCGATCCGCACCAGGTTCGCTCCCTCCCCGACCGGCATGTTCCACGTGGGCAACGCCCGGTCCCTGCTGCTGAACTGGGTGGTCGCACGACAATCCGGCGGCACCATGGTGCTGCGGATCGAGGACACCGACGCCGCCCGCTCCCGCCCCGAATGGACCGAGGGCATCCTGGCCGCGATGGCCTGGCTGGGTGTGGACGCCACCCAGTACGAGGGCCCCTACTCCCAGACCGACTACGCCGACCAGCACACCGAGGCCGCCCAGCGCCTGCGCAAGGAAGGTCTGGCCTACTACTGCGACTGCACCCGCGAACAGGTCCAGGCCCGACGCGACAACCCCAACCTGGGCTATGACGGGTTCTGCCGGAACCGCGGTCTGGAGGCCGGGCCCGGAAGGGCTCTGCGCTTCCGGATTCCTGAGGGCGGCCCGACCGTGGTCGAAGACCAGATCCGGGGTCGGGTGGAGTTCCCGCACGAGGCCCTGGAGGACTTCGTCATCGCCCGCGCTGACGGCACCGCCCTGTTCGTGCTGGCCAACGTGGTCGATGACGTCGAGATGGGCATCACCCACGTCATCCGCGGTGAGGAGCACCTGTCCAACGCCCCCAAGCAGCAGCTGCTGTGGGAGGCACTCGGGCACACGCCGCCGGTGTGGGCGCACGCCCCGGTGCTGGTCAACGAGAAGCGCCAGAAGCTGTCCAAGCGCCGGGACAAGGTCGCCATGGAGTCCTATCAGGCCGAGGGCTTCCTGCCCGAGGCCATGGTCAACTACCTGATGCTGCTGGGGTGGGCTCCCGGGGACGACCGCGAGATCATGCCCATCGAGGAGATGATTCCGCTCTTCGCGCTGTCGGATGTGAACTCCTCGCCCGCCTTCTTCGATGAGAAGAAGCTGCGCGCCTTCAACGGCGATTACATCCGCGCCCTGGAGGTGGATGATTTCGTCAAGCGCTGCGCCCCCTACTTGGAGGGTGAGGACGTGCCGTGGCGGCGTGAGGACTTCGACCCGGGCGTCTTCGCCACAATCGCCCCGTTGGCGCAGAGCCGGGTGGCGGTGCTCAGCGAGATCGTGCCGAACGTGGACTTCCTCTTCCTGGACATGCCCGTCTTCGATGACAAGAGCTGGGCCAAGGCCATGAAGCCCGGGATCGGCGCGGAGATGCTTACCGCCTCGATCGCCGCCTTCTCCGACGAGTCCCTGAGCTGGGACGCCGAGTCCTTGAAGGGAGCCCTTGAGCAGGCTGGGGCCGCCCAAGGGCTCAAGCTCGGCAAGGCTCAGGCGCCGGTGCGGGTCGCGGTCACCGGCCGCACGGTTGGCCTGCCTCTGTTCGAGTCACTGGAACTGCTGGGTCGCGAGCGCACACTGGAGCGGCTGCGCGCGGCGCTGGAGCGGCTCAACGCCTGACGGGCCGAGGCCAGCCGCAGGGGCACCAGATGCGGAGGGAAGACCTCCAGCAGTTTTGACGCCCGGGGCCCGTCCCGCTGTCCGGTGAGCACCCAGCGCACCGGATGCGGGGGCGGGCCCTTGGCCATGTCGCGTAGCCAGGAGTCCAGCCACCACCACGCCTCCTCCGCTTGGTCGGGAGGTGGTTCATGGTTGATCTCGATGTCGGTGAGTGCCCGGCACAGCCGGGCCTGTTGAGATAGCGGACGCGGGTAACACCGGCTAATCCATGTGGTGACGCGCGGGGGCGCCCCCGGACAGCGATCACCCAGTTCCTGTTTGGCCACCTCTGGAGCGAGGGTGACGGACACCTTCCGGTCCAGAGACCGTAGACGTCGTTCGTCCAGAAGGCTGTCCCCGTGCCGAGGAAGAACCGTACGGACCTGGTCCACCAGGTCGGAGAAGCTGACCGGCAGAGCAGCTGGTTGCAGTTGGCTCAGGTACGGCTCAGCGAGGAAGCACCGCAGCGTCGAGGGCCTGACGCCCTGTTCGAGCAGGTCTGAGATACGAGGTACTACAGACCCCGGCTCCAGCAGTTTGGGCAGGAACAGGTGCGCCGGAGGGCGCATTCCCTCGTTCAGGGCCCAGTACAGGCGGACCTGGACGGGTGTGGCGTCGCGTTTGTCGGTGCCCCGGACGATCAGGGTCGTGCGCTGTTCGATGTCATCCACGACCGTGGCCAGATGCCACAGGGCCCGCCCGTCACCGCGCATGAGCGGAACCGTCGCCTGCGCCGGAGTGAGGGCTGTGGTGGCGTTCACCGCCACCGAGGCGGTCAGAGCTTTGGAACAGATGCCCTGTTCGGTCATGAGCCGGTCCGTGGCGGCCACATCGAGGCAAACGAGTCCTCGCCTCGTCACCAGGAGACCTTGGATATCCAGCCGCTGTAAGGCCTGCTGGTACCGGTAACCTCGCTGGCTCTGGCGGAAGACCCGCTGTTCGTCCTTGACCGGTATCTGAGCCACCTGCGTGAGCTCTCGGAGAAGCCGTGATCGGTGTTCGTCGCGGCTGCGCAGGCTGTCGCTGTCGTCCCACCGAACCGCCACCTGCGTACAGACACCGAGATGCTGTGCGGCCCTGTGGGCCAGAAGCGCGGTGAGCAGATGGGTTCGAAGGACGCCGGCGCGGAAGGACGCGTGGTTGGGGGAGATGCCCAGCCGTGTCCGGACTCCCTCGGAGGAAGCCGCGGTGATCGCGGGATGCATGAACCAGGGTTGAAGATCGGCCATGGATCATCCCCCACCCAACACGCCGCACCACAGGGGCACCGTGGCGACCGTCGGATGCGGGTGCGCGTGGCCGAACCTGCCGCCTTCTCCGAACTCCTCGCCGTGGTCGGCGCAGACCACCACCAAGGGGCACCGTGCCTCCAGCCGTGAGAACAGGTCGCCCAAACGGGTATCGGCCCATTCCAGGGCGCGCCTCTGCATGTCCAGGAGTACTTCGATGTCTTCAGCGGTCAGCAGGTCATCGTCGGAGGCGTTCTGCTGGGAGTCGTGCAGTTGGTAGAGGCGTTGGAGGAGCTCCTTGTTCCGCTTGGTGAGGGGGCTGAAGGGGGTCGTGTAGGGGATGTGCGTGCTGGAGCAGTTGACGAACAGGAAGAACCGTTCGGCCTCCAGACACAGGTCCGCGAGCATCCGAGTGTGGGCCAACGGCAGGTCTTCACCGCGATCGGCGACACGAGCCCTTGGAGTGGCTGAGGGGCGGCAGGGCCGACCGAAGTAGTGAAACTCCGGGAACAGTCTCGGCAGGCCGTTGGCCGGCTCCGAGGAGTCGAAGAAGGTCACGCCGCCCGCGCCCACCACTCGGTAGCCCTTACCGCTGTAGTGCGCCATCAGCGTGGGCCCGTCGAAGGGGACGGCGTGGCGCTTCGAGGGCCGGGCCGCGGCTGAACGCCAGATGGTGTCCACGCTGTTTCCGCCGAGTGGGAAAGGCCCTGAGACCGGCCGGGGCAGGAAGCCGTTGAACAACGCGGCGTGGGCGGGGAGCGTGTAGGTTCCCGGGCTCTCGGCCTTCAGCAGCGGGCCGAGTTTCGCCAGGTTCGGGGTGTGTGCGCTCGCCGCGACGTCGTAGCGGCACGAGTCCAGGGTGACCAGGACGACGCTGCGTTCGGCCAGGTCGATGTCCGCCATCGGCTCACACCTCCAGGACCAGCGACGGGTCGCGGAAGCGGTCGATCGGGGACAGCGTGAGCAGTCGCTCGGAGAGCAGCGGAAGCTCGGCCAGCGTCGCGGCGGTCAACTCCTGCACGGCATCGCGGTCGAGACGGCTGCCGCGCCGTGCCAGTCGAACGCCCACGAACGACGGGTCCTCCAAGCGATCGCCGTTGCGCGACACGAGCACGACCTCGTTGGGCACACCGAGATTGGCGTGGATGCGGTCAGCCAGGCGCGCGGCGGCAAGCGTGTACAGCTTCCCGGTGTGGTGCACGGGGTTCTTCCCGGCCAGGGCCTCCACCCCCGCGCCGCCGCTGGCGGAGATGACGCCGTTGGCCTTGTTGCCCCGGCCGACGAGCCCGCAGTCGCCCTTGCCCAGCGATGTCCCGAAGGGCGCCAGGTAGGCACCGCTGCCGTGGTCCTTGGTGTTGACGCTCAACCGCGTCAGCCACGGTTTCCGCCGGACGATCGGGTGCTCGTTGATGAAGTCGTCGAGGCGGCCATACGCCTCGGATACCAGGGCCGTGTACTCACGGTGTGAGCCGACCGCCTCAGGGTGCACCGGAAGGCAGACCGTCACCTCCAGCACGCTCCCCGACCGGACCAGCATGACCTTGACGTCGGAACCGAGGCCGTCAAGCCCGTCCTTGAAGGAGGGACCGTTGACGTGGTTCTCCACGTCGATCGCCAAGACGTCCAAGAGATCAGCAGGGGCGTAAGCGCTGCAGAAGGCCGTGTCGTTGGCCAGCGCGCCGCCACCCGGTACACGGCACTCCTCGCCAGCGGAGGGGCGGTAGAACGAGGCGGGGTGGTCCGCTCCGATACCCGCGGTGTTCTCCACGAGGCTGCGCACGGAACGGACGATGTCCTTACTACCGGTCGCCTCGGCCAGGACGTCCTCGACCGCCGCCCGGAACATGTCCTCGATCGGGATGGGCCGGTCGCCCACCGAGCGCGTCACCTTGCCGAACAGGTAAGCGCTGATGGGCTTGTGAACCGTGTAGCGGCCGAAGACGACCTCAGCCTCGGCGCCGACCAGGGCGACCTTGTCCACCCAGTGGTTCGGGACTGCTCCGAACCGGTCGAGTCCGTGGAGTGAGTAGCGGCGGGAGAACTCCTCCGCGATGAGGTCGGCGAGCGAGTCGGGGTGACCGATGCCCTTGCGTTCGACCACGTTGAACCCGGAGTCCGTGCTGGGAACGAGGTCTTCGTGGCAGGTTATGCGCATTGACTGTCTCCTCTTTGGTCAGGTCCGTTAACGAGCTTCGAGGGAATGTCAGATGAGAGGGATGACCGGGCCTTCTCTGCGGGTGGACGGGGTGTTAGGAAGTTAAGGCCACATTCTCCGCGTGACCCGGAAAGAAATTCCGGGGTGTTTGGGAAGGGCTCTGATGCCTCCGAGTTCCCCTCAGCTCAGCCCCGGCCAGCGGGTCGCCTGGCACCGGCTCCGACGCGGCCTTTCTCAAGAGGTACTGGCTGGTCTGGTCGGGAGAACGGCCGACTGGCTGGGCAAGGTCGAGAACGACCGGGCGCCCTTGGACCGACTCTCGGTGATCAGCTCACTGGCCGAGGCCCTCGGCGTTCCCGTCATCGCTCTGATCGGAGACCACGCGCACCATGGGCACCATGAGGAAACGGACGTGCATGTCGCACAGATCCGGTCAGTCTTGATGGACTACCGACAGATCAGCCCGGTTTTCCCGTTCGCCGACAACAACGGTGAGCAACCGGACCTGCGCTTTCTTCGAAACGAGGCGGAAACGGTCATGGGCGCCTATCAAGCATCCGACTACAGCCGGGTGTTTCGTGGGCTCCCCGATCTCCTCGCTCGGGCGCAGAACGCGGTGCGTGTCTACGAGGGTGAGCAGAGGCGACGGGCCGGAGCTCTGCTCGCCCTGGCTTGTCAGGCGTGCGCGATGATCCTCACCAAGGTCGGAGAATCAGATCTGGCTTGGATCGCGACGGAGCGAGGGATGAAGGCGGCCTTCGACTACGGCGATCTGCCCCTGCAGGGTTCCCTGATGCGTTCGGGGGTGCACTCACTCCACTCACGCGGGCAACATGAGACGGCTGTCGCACTGACAGAGGAAGCCGCTTCGTATCTGCGGCGGGAGCAGGGCAGTCGTCCCACCAACGCGCAGCTGTTGTCCGTCTACGGCACCCTGTTGTTGCCGGGAGCCGTGGCCGCAGCGCGCAACGGGGATCGTGCCAGCGCGATGGAGTACCTGAAGGAAGCCGAACGCGTCGCTTCCCGGCTCGGGCGGGACGCCAACCATCTGTGGACGGCGTTCGGGCCGACCAACGTGGTCCTGCACAGAGTGACCGTTGCCGCCAGTCTCGGAGATCCGCGTGCTGTCCTCGAACTGGGAGTTGGTGTCGATACCGCGGCCCTGCCACGGGAGAGGCGGGTACGTCACCTCTTCGACGTGGCCGGAGCGTTCGCGAACGTCAACGAGATCCCGTCAGCCGTTGAGCGCATGCTGGAGGCGGAGAGGTTGGCAGCCTCTCATGTCCACCGGCACGTGATGAGTCATCAGATCATGGGGCGCATGATGCGGACCAAGGCAGGTAGGCGGGAGCGAAGGCTGGCGGATCTGGCGCACCGGATGGGGATGTTCTGACGCGAAGGCCGTTAGTGTCGGGGCATGGCCTCTGATCCCACAGAATCCTTCTCCCGCCCCCGGGTCGCCGCAGGTGCCCTGTTCTTCAATCACCTCGGTCAGGTGATGATGGTGGTTCCCTCCTACAAGGACTACCTGGACATCCCCGGCGGCTACATCGAGCACGGGGAGACACCGACCCAGGCCGTGGTGCGCGAGGTGAAGGAGGAGCTGGGGATCGCTCCGCCCATCGGGCGCCTCCTGGTCGTGGACTGGGCGCCCAACCCCTCCGAGGGAGACAAGCAGCTGTTCGTCTTCGACGGGGGAGTGCTAGGCCAGGAGCGGCTGGACCAGATCACCCTCGATCCGACCGAGCTGACCGGATACGAGTTCCACGACGTAGCCACGATCGAGGCGGCAACGATCCCTCGGCTCGCGCGCAGGATCGCCCATGGCGCACGCGCACGCCAGGAGGGCACAATGGTCTACCTGGAGAACGGCGAGACCATCTCGTAGGCGTTCACTCGCTGGTCAGGTGAAGGGTGCTGACGAAGGCCTTCCACTCGTCCGAGGCGAAGGCGAGTTAGCCGTGTGAACGGTTCTACGTGTCGCGCACGTCCGCTCCGGCGCTGTGCTCCTGGACCTCGATGCACTCGTTCGACCCGCCGCTGCAACTGCTCTTGTGCCAGTCACTCATTGTCGATCTTCCTCATCTCATCGCGGACGGCCTGCAAGCTCTCCTGCGGGCGCCGAGAGGCTCCTTCCAGAGCAGTGAGCACCATACGGATCCGGCAAATATCGACCGATGCGGAGATGATGCGGCCCTCCTCCACGGATTCCATGTACACCGCATCGGGCTCGTCCGCGGTGGTGATGATGCACCTGGGCCCTAACGTTCCCGCATGCTGTAGAGCTAGGACAGAGAGCATTTGGACGGATGGCTTACCACATCGGCGAAGCTGTGTCCAGCGTGGACCAAGCCCAAGACCTTACAACGGAACTCAGCGAGGTATCCACGAAGCCCCACAATGCCCTCCTTGAGGCCATGTGGACCCAGGATGAAACCCGACTTCGAAAACGCAGGACACGTCAGCTTTAAAAGTAGCCCGTACATCGCCTGTCGAGCAGGGAAAGCTGGAAAACTTAAACTCTGATGGTCAGGCATGTCGTTCCTGCACCAGCCCCCAGGGGGAACATACCTTAACCCCTTCGAAAAACCTGGCGCGTGTACGTTCTCACGAACCGAGACTTAAAAGGTAGGAATATGGTGGCCAGCGTTACGTCCGAATGGGAAAGTGAGCGGCGATTGACGGCAATCGCTCGGCGAGGACTTTCCGTTCCTGCTCGAACAGCGTTGGCAGAGAGACAGATCGCAGCAAACACCACTGTCCTTGACTACGGATGCGGGCGAGGGGGCGATGTTGAGGCACTCCGTAAGCTCGGGGTGCCAGCTCAAGGATGGGATCCAGTCTTCTCACCCCGGATCAAGCCGCAGCTCTCCCACACAGTCCTGCTCACCTACGTGCTCAACGTGATCGAGGACCCCAAAGAACGTGCCCAAACCCTAAGGCGAGCGTGGGAACTCACCGAGCATGTGCTCGTCGTATCCACTCGCTTGACCTGGGAACGCCGACGTGTCACAGGCCAGGAGTTCAGTGACGGCGTTCTCACTTCACGCAGGACGTTCCAGCACCTCTTTGACGCCAACGAACTACGCCGCTATGTCCAAGACACCACGAAGGTACGGTGTGTCTCTGCGGCCCCGGGTGTCATCTACGCCTTCAAGCACGACAACGACCGACTGGCCTACCTAGCTCAACGCATCATTCCCGAAGAGCAGTGGGGGAGGCGAACAATGCCACGTCCGCTGTTGCAGCCATGGTTTCCTTCACCGAGCACCGCGGACGTTCTCCCCGCCTGGACGAGATGCCCGAGTCTGTCCTTGGCTCTCTGGGGCACCTGAAGTCCAAGGAACTGCAGCGGCTAGTGCGCACAGCTGTGGACACAGAGAAGGTTCAAGAGAATGCAAAGCGGTCGACCCTAAACACCTTGTTGTTCCTGGCATTAGAGGTTTTCAACGGACGCGGGAGGTTCAGCAGCCTCCCACTGGCCGTCCAGTTCGATATCAGAGCCTTCTTCACCTCCTACACCGAGGCCTGCCGAAGGGCGGACCGCCTGCTGCTGAAGCTGCGAGACGATGCCTACGTGCGAGCGGCAATGCGAAGCTCCAAAGCCGGCAAGCTGACACCGACAGCCCTCTACGTTCACCGCCGCGCCCTTGAGCAAATACCGATAGTTCTCAGGCTCTACGAGCACTGTGCGGCAATTGCGGCAGGCCGACCGCCGGCATGGAACCTCGCCAAGCTCCAGCACGAAGGTCGGGGTGTCGGCTGGTTCGACTACCCCGACTTCGACACCGACCCTCACCCGCGGCTTAACAGTTCCTACACTGTCGACCTTGCTACGTTCACAACTTTTTTCCAGTCTTATGGGGAATCTGAAGACCGCCCGCTGCTGCACAGAAAACATGAGTTTCTGCTTCCCGAAGACCCAGATGCGCCCAAGTACCAGCGGTTGTCCCAGATGGAAACCAAGGCGGGCCTCTATCAGAACCCCAGCCTGATCGGGACAGAACAAGGCTGGGAAGCTGAACTACACAGATGCGGGCGAGAGTTGCGTGGCCACCGGCTAGTGCGCAGGATTGACAACAGCCGTTCCTGAGGTTGAAGGACTTCATCACCGTGACGAACGGCTGAAGACAGCCAAGAGAAGCCAGCCCTAATCTGCATCTGGAGTCAGAAAATCGTCGAGACTTTGAGGGGAACGGCGGCTTGGCTCGTCAATCTCATCTGGTGTTTCAGCCCTCTCATCATCTGGGTCTGCATCTAGCGTTGGCTGAATTGTTATGGTCCCTTGATGCCAGGATTCATACTCTTCAGATGAGACTGCGAACCAGTCCTTAAGCGCCGACTTCAAGATCTTCGATGCCTGTTCTTTTGCAAGGGATTCTCGCTTCTCCTTGCCCATGTTCGGGTTACTGGTTCTGATTGCTTTCTCTTGCTGATTTTCAAGGAGGTTCAGATAGAGGCGCCGAGCCTTTGAAAGGTGGACATCGAAGCTCTCGCGGCTTTCAAACCAAGGGGCGATGTGACTCCAGGCTTCTGGTGTGGCCAGCGTCTGCATCCAAAAGTATCGGAAATACACAGCCTGAGCTGACTCCATATTTCCGACCTGGTTGATAGCGTTCTTTGATTCACGACTGAAGGAAAGCCTTCGGTCTTTTGCCTTTCCATGTTCCAGATCGAAATATGCGTTGATTCCGTCGGCCATGGCAGCAGCAAAGTCTGGGAGCTTGGCTATAGAGGCATTCTGTCCCTGTTGGCTCGATCGGATGGCCCACAATGATCCAAGCGTGAGGATGAGGCCAAGCTGGCATGCGTGTGTGTTGAACGTTTCGTAGGAGGACTTGCTTTTCTTAAGGCTTTCCTTCGATCCTGAACCCAGATATTCGTGCGCTCGGATGGACTCGAAGTCTCCTGCCTTCGTAGTGAGTGTCGTCCAGGCACGAACGACATCGGGTTTGACCTGAGTCCTGGATTCCTTGTTGTGGCTTTCCAGGAAGTGCTCATACCCTTCTTTGAGGGTCCAGAAGACACCGACTCCGGTGAAGAGCGCATCGTGTGCGAGCTGTGCGTAGTTGTCTGCTACAGACCATTGGTCCTTTAGGCGGTTCAGGCTCTCCGCATGAGCTGCATAGGGCCTAGTTTGCGACAATACAGTGAGGATCGCCTTTCCCCACGTCTTAGAGAACTGCTCGCTGATCTTCTCGACCTGGCCGAGGGGGAACTCTCTGTCTCCGAGGCTTTCACGCTCGAAAGACAGCCCTCCGTCATTGAAATGTGCCGGAAAGATGCTGCTCAGCTCGAGTTGCGTGCGCATGCACGAATCGCGATCCGATTCCTTGGGGCGGCCTCGATATGTGAGACCAACGTTTTCGATGTATTTCATCGGACCGAAGATGCATCGATCGACGGCAGCCTTGAACAGGTTGATGTTGGTTACAACCGACCAACGCGTAGGCCGGAAGCTTTTGGCGTCGGGGTTGTCGTATTCGACCGCATAGAGAGGAAGAAATGAGTTGTCGGTTTGGTTTCGGAGGTCGCTGAGCATGCTCCTAGCCAGAACATTGGAGAGGAGGGAGTCGGAAAGAAGAATAATCCGCGACTCGCTCGGCGGTCGTGCTTCCTTGTTGACATCCACAAAGAGCTTCCTGGCTGCTTCATGGGGTCGCCCTTGTTCGCCATTCTGGCCAGGAAACCAGCATACCGTGACCGGAACTTCAACTTTCGACAGGTCGAATTCTGCTCTACCGTCCTTCTTGGCCTGGCTTTGTGCGTCTGCGAGGCACTGCTTCACTTGGTTCTCGTAGAAAGAACGGAACCGAGCTCCTGGACTTCCTTGCCAAGAATTTGACATGGTTCGTTCAATCGCGAGAAGGGCCATGGCTCGGTGCTGCCCGTCGAGTACGACCAGGCTTGCTTCCGACGGGTTCCACCAAAGACGCCCTATGTTTCCACCGTGAAGTCGCCCATTACCACCGAGCAGTCGCTGCACCCGGAAGGAATCGGAGGCCCGGAGTTCTTCCCACTTAGAATCTTCCTCTTTTATGGTTTCGGGATCCGTAAAATCCGGAAAAGAGGAAGGCCTCTTGTTTTTGAAGGGGAGAAGAACAGCGACAATGGGGGGAAAGAACGCTGGCCCTGTCGGCTGAGGGGTCAAGAGGTAAGGGATCAGCTTTACTGCGACACGGTGGTCATCGAGATCCCTCTGCAACAGCTGATTGAAGTCGAGGTCGTCGGGGTTCATTACTTCACGGACCGGAGCGAGGCTTTTGGTGAGAAGGCGCTCAGGGTCCCCTGAATCCTCACCGAGCCGTGCCTTGGTCATGATGTAGTCCACCCGGCCTGCTGGTGTGTGGAAACCTCCCCAGGTGCCCTGGACGAACTCACGGAAAGTTAGTTTTGTGACTGATCCGAACAACCTCAACGCCTCCCAAGGGTGGGGCCAAACATCCTATGCATTAGCCATTCTGCCGACTCTGCAGCTTCGCGGATATTCTCGGTGCTACAGTACTCTTGAAGTTGTTCACCGAGTTCCATAACCCGCACTTCTAGACGTTCGAGCGCAATGAGTCGGCCAGCGGCTCGATAGCCGAAATTTTTCCCATGATGCTTCATTGAATTGACTGCACTGGGATGGGTTCGGAGATAGTCTCGAGCGTCGGTGAAATCCTCGTAGTGCTGATTGAGTCGTTGCCGAAGGTTGCCTGCTACGCCGATATACACAGGACTCGAGAAAACTGGAACTGCCACAGAAAGAATGTGCGACATAACTCGGCGTCGCGGCTCTGATTCGACAGCACCCTTGAGCCGCTCACGAACCTGGGGATCTACTCCTGGAGAATCGGGTGAGTCGGCTTCAACTTCAGGTTCTGGAGGTCTGAGGGGGAAATCCAACTCAAGAGAGCCACTCCATTTAGAACCATAAGATCCGCGTCCCTGCAACGTGACTGGGAGTGGCTCGAAGTACCCCGCGTACTTCATGAGAAGTTTAGTGAAGCCATCGATGGAAGCGTCTCCATCGGCGGTAGGTGTCAGTTCCCAGTCGGGACGATCAGCATGAAACTTCACATACCACGCATACAGTCCTGGGGACTCAGGTGCCTGATCGACCTGATCCATCCTGTAGCGGGCCATGGTCACTTCGTCTGGCACTGTGCCCGTAGCCATCCCTTCGGCCCTGTAGGGGGTTGGTGACGCAGCCGCTGGTTCGAGGCTTTCGCGGCTTACCATCCTAAGAGGTCTCAGAGTGCCCTGGGACACGCTACCGGTACTTCGTACTTCCAGCTTCTCTTACCAGTTGCCAGCAGGCATGCGTAGTGGGCCCAACCGCGAAGGATCTGGCGGCAGGACCCACATGGCAGCGATGTCTGCGTGCACGAGGACAGGGAACGTTACGGGAGAAGCCACAGGCCTTCCCCAAGGAAGCCCTTTATGCCATTTTTGTGTTCACGAGGTCAGTGATACTCTTAAGATCGCGCCGTCCAGCAAGATATCCAATCCCGCGATGTATGTGAACGGTGAGCGTATGGCCGAGATTTTCTTCCGTTGGCTCTTTACCGTCCTGTATGCACCTGAGCTTGAGTACCGCCAGATAGATATCTGCATACTGGCCGGAGAAAGTTTTCCATGTCATCTCGACATTGGAATCTGTGGTCACTTCTCTGACCAGCGGAGGAGACTCGTCGTCCAGAGAGGTAGCTAGAGCCCACCTGCACAGAATATTCCAGTGCTTGATTCCTGTTGCGCGCTTCAACCTGGAGAGTTGTTCCTTGGCAGTTTGGGAAAGGCGGACCGTTTCAAGAGACATGCGCAGCTCCCATCATCCACCAATATCCAGGTTCCACGGTTGTCGTCAGACTGGAGTCGTCGTGTGTAAGCGTGTATGCATGGGCAATATAGGGTTTCAGCATGCCAAGCAAGCGCTCATCGATCTCTTCATCAGTCGACAACAGCAATACCTGATGACTGGCATTAGGAAAATAGCGTTCGACCAGATGCTCTCTATGCTGACTGTCCAGGCGCCCGAGCGGGGTATCGATAACACTGGGGAGGCGGTTTCCGGCAACACGTGCGATACCCCAGAGGAGTGATACGGCAAGCAGCTGACGTTCGCCGGCACTGAGGCGATTGGGCTCCAGGGGTTCGCCATCTTCACCAACTAGAACAATATTGTACTTGGCGGTGTCAATTCGCAGATCCTTAACGAGCCCATTCTTTCTCATGAGCTTGCTGAAACTATCTAGGACTGCGACCTCGAGGCCGTTGATCCTACGCTCAAGAAGAGCTTTCCCGAACTGATCCAATGTGGTTCGGATCTTACTGGAATACTCGATGATACGAGCCGCATCCTCTGTTTTTTCAAGCAAGTCAATGCTGGCTCGATGCTCGCGCTCCAAAGCAGCCTGTGTCTGTTCGCGCTGGCGTACACATTGCTCATACTCCGCGTTGACAGTAGCTAGAACTCCCTCAAGTTCAGCTACCCGGCGAATTGCTGCGTCACGATCTTTCAGCTTCTTTTCAATGACATCCTCAGCCGGGACTCCCGCGAGTTGGCGATCAAGGCTCTCTATCTTTTCATTTAGCCTTTTCATATCGCCAGTCAGGTCACTGGCCTGCCTCTGCTCTAAGGACAAAATTTGAGGGAGCGCACGAAGTTGGTCATAGGACTCTTCAGTCAACCCGTACACATATTCGGTCGATGATTTTTGCTCGCGAAGTCGGCGATCCTCTGCCAGCCTCTCCGCCAATACGCCAAGATCAGACGCTTTTCCTTCGTTTTCGAAGCTCTTTAGGAGCCATTGATCTCGCTCGCGAAGGACTTCAAGGAGCTGGGCGTTCGTGACTGCTTCCCGCTCCTGCTCGACCTGATCCAGTACCATCCACGTCTGCTTCGACAGAAGCGAGAGCGGAAGAGCCCCGCTGGCAAGCATAATCAAGGACTGGCGCACAGAGTCCCGCTGCTTGGCGATGGCGACTCGCTCGGCTTCCAAGGATACGCGACGTTCGTAGTAAGAGCCGCCTTCTTTTTCAAAAGAGCGTTCCGCATCAGCAAGATTTTTCCTGGCCTGGTCAACTTTGCTCTGAATGCTTGCGCGCTTTTGTAGCGATTCTTCTACTGCCGCCTCACGCAACCTCAGTTCATCGTGCATTGACTCAAGCTTTGCCGCAGTCTCCTTGTCCGCCTTGGAAGAAGCGTTCCTCTTTTCCAAAGCAACCAAGTCGGTTCGCAGTTGTCGAATGGTGTTGATGCCAAGGAGAGATTGAACAGCCGATTCAATCACTGTTGCTGCTTGGCGGGTGTCCGCCAGGGATTCGATCTTTTCTCCATCGAAAAAGAAAAGAGAGGCGATTTCAAGCGGAAGTAGATCCTCAATGTGATCTGCCCATCCACTGCTAATCACCGGATCATAAGATCCATCGATTTCGATTCCTACCGCTTCCCGAATTTTATTTCCTTCGAGGAACCAGCGGCGGGTCACCCTGTAATGACGTTCGCTTCCCTCGACTGCAAGGCTGAATTCGAGGCGGATCCAAGTCCCCTCGCGGGGGTCGACTTGGCGATTTATGCTTTCGCGAAGATAGGCATCATAAGGGCGATTTCCTCGCCCACTGCACCGGGCCCTCGGCCCGTATAGGGCGAGTTGGATGGCATCGAGCAGCGTAGTCTTCCCGCATCCGTTAAGGCCACCGATCAATACAATCGGCTTGTTAGGTTCGGTTGCCAGTTCTAGGGTTTGCTCCCCGAGGTAAGCTCCGAAGTTTTTTAGGGTTATTTTACGCAGTAGCATCTGAAGTATTTCCGGTTTCGATCAGGGGAAGCTGACGCCGCTTGTAACGCTCTTGCGTATAAGCCAAAGCTTCGTCTTTTCCGCTCCAGGCGCCTTTCTTGACAGCTGTCTCGAGTTTTTCGAACAGGCCTGATCGGCGGTTCATGGTGCGGAATTTTCGTTCCACTGCCAGAAGTTCCCGGACTGTACTGAAGTGGAGAGCGTCTTCGCAGATCTCTCGAAGCATCTGCATCTCGTCTGCTCCGAGTGTCAGCTGATCGTCCAAGGGCTTTCCTGGAAAAGCTTTCCCAGTGCACTCTTCATAGATACGGGGGAGCTTGTCCTCGACCTCATGCTTGTCGAAGACCCACAGCCGTCGGATCTCGTGGAGTTCATCCATCGTGATCAGTTCGATCCCGCGGACATGTTCAGGGGCGTTTTCTCGGACCCAAGCTTGTGCTTCCAGGAGCTTGCGTAGCCACTGTTCGCGTGCTTCCTGCTTGTATGGTCCATGAACGATGCGGTCTCCGAAGAGCTGGATACGGCCGTCCATCTTGCGGAAATCCCGCAAGGGGGTGTCGTCAGCCACGTCCAGCTCATCACGCAGATCTAGGAGCGGCTGCATCCACGCTTTCTCTTCGTCGTTGTGGATCATGGCCGTCATCGACTTGTCCTGGTCGACGAGTGTGCACGTCCAGCAACCGAAGCGGCTGTCACCACAGGAGGGTGTGGTGCTGTCCACGACAAGAGGGCACTCGCTATCAGCGGATGCGCCTTGGTACATGGTCAGCAGGTCCTTGTTGGGGTGCCCCCAGGGGTTGGCCTGCTGCATGAGGAACATCCACACCTCGTCAGTGCTCCAGGCCTCGATCGGGCTGTAGACGAGGGAATTGGGAAGGTTCCCGTTAGGAGAGAGTCGATCACGGACACGACGCTTCTCGTGCTTCGCCATGGTCCGTGCGCGGATCTGGCTCTCGGCCTTGCGAGTGCCCAGCACGAGGATGGCCTCACCGTATTCGTCGACGACGCTACGGATGAAGCTGTTGGAGGGCTTGATCTTAAGGCGCTCAGTGCACCATCGGAACTTGGGTCGTGGCGCAGGGTAGCCCTTGCCGATCAGACCGACCCAGAAGGTGTCCTTGACCTCGGGGGTGAGGCGATGGGGGCTGACCGGGAGCCCTTGTTCTTCAGCAGCTTGTCCCATGGTGTCGAGTGACTGCGAGACCCAGCTTGCGACGATCGGGTTCTCCACCAGGGTGTCAGTGGAGATGACGTGGACCGGCTTGGTCCGCTTTTCCGCGGGGAGTCCTTGAAGCGCCAACCAGACCAGCTGCAGGACCGCGGTGGAGTCCTTACCTCCGCTGTAGCCGACGACCCAGGGCACCTCGTCTGCGGTGTATAGCTCCCGGATCTCCGCAGTCAGCTCCGCCACCACGGCATTGAGCGTGCTGCCTTCGAACGGCTTCTTCGTCTTCGTGGGGGTGCTCATACCTCTACTTCTCCTCGCAGGTAGGCGTCTTCCAGCTGCTGCTCTTCGTCGCTCAAGGGCAGCCCGAGGTGTTGGCGGAGGTAGTTGGTGGTCAGGACGGTGTTCTGGTGGCTCTTGGACACACGCCCGCCGACGATGGCCCGGCCTTCCCAGTCCGTATTCGTACGTGACCAATCCACCTTGCCCACCGGGGCAAGACGCTGTTTCCAGGAAACCTCGTCAGTGGATTCGCGAAGAAGAGTGTTCCCCACCCTGCCCAGGGCATGCAAAGCCAGGCCGTGGCTGTGGATGAAGTCCTTGCGAACCTCACGGGCGAGCAGGTCCCTACGGCGCACCATCCCCCACTCCGGGATCAGACCGTCGATGGCCTCCCAGTAGCGCTGGGCGAGATTGCATGCCTCGTCCGTGTCCGGGGACAAGTTGAGGTCACGCAGGAGAGCGTGGGTGGCGTTGTAGACCGAGCTCAAGGTGAAGAGCTTGCTGGACTTGGCGGACAGGGTGCTGCGTTCCATGTCGACGTGGCCCTTGAACACCGGACAACGCAGGGCCAGCAAGCGCGCTAGCACGGCTTGGGGGTCACGGTGGTCGTAAAGAACCCCAATAGAGCGGGCTGGGCGCACTGCGTGCCTGTTGAGGTCGGCGAACATCTGTTGGCAGCGTTCCAGCCCGGCATCGTGGAAGAAGACCACGGCGATCGTCTCGTCGGCTAGTTCTGGTCGCTCGTTCAGAGCGAGCTCGATCGCGGCGCGGCGATGCTGACCGTCGTTGATCACGAACCGGGCGTCCATCGGGATCCGGATCTGCCCGACGCGCATGCCGGGTCCTTGGTCGGCCATCGCGTCGAACTGGATGTCACCGTCGATCGAGGCGGTCAGCGCACTGAAGACGTAGTCGTTGGGGTTGTCCAAGAGGTAGCGCGTCAGTGTGGGGAGCCGTCCCTTGTTGAGCACACGTTGAGCTCGGACCTCGGGTGCGAGCTCCTCGTCGTCGAAGAGGAAAATTCTGGGGATGAGGCGCAGGGGGCACATGGACGTGTAGAACTCACGCCCTGCCTGGACTCCGCGGATCGCGGGGAAGGTGTATTCGAAGCCGGCAGAGGTAGTCCCGTGTGCGGCGCGCGCTGCAGTACGTGAACTCACCAGTGTCACAGTAGTGCAAGTACGTCTAGCCTTTGACGTTCTGGCCGTTAAATTTGGTGGGTCTCACAACCACAGGGAGTCGGCATGGTGGCTTATCTGGACGTAGCGGCGACTACACGCGTGGACCCACGCGTAGCGGACGTCGTGGTGCACTGGATGACCGAGGAGTTCGGCAACGCGGGCAGCCGTACGCATGAGTTCGGCACCCATGCCAAGCGCGCTGTGCAGCAGGCGCGCACCTATCTCGCGGGCACGGTCGGGGCCAAACCCGACGAGTTGATCTTCACAAGTGGAGCTACCGAGAGTAACAACCTGGCTCTTCTGGGTCTTGCCCCCCATGGTGAAGAGACCGGGCGCCGCCACATCATCTCCTCAGCGATCGAGCACAAAGCTGTCATCGAACCCCTGGAGCACCTCCAAGCACAGGGATTCGAAGTCGACTTCCTCAAGCCCGGGCCGTCTGGCCGCATCGAGCTGGAAGCCGTCCAGGAACGGTTGCGGCCAGACACCCTGATGGTGTCCCTCATGCACGTCAACAACGAGACCGGGGTCGTACAGCCGGTCGCTGAACTAGCGCACATCCTCAGTCAAACGCCCACTTACCTCCATGTCGACGCCGCGCAGGGCTTCGGCAAGCGACAGGAGGACCTGGCCGCCCCTATCGACATGATCAGCATCAGCGGTCACAAGGTCGGAGCTCCCAAGGGCATCGGCGCACTGGTGATCCGACGTCGAGGATGGAACAAGATTCCCCTACAGCCGCTGATGTACGGCGGTGGGCAAGAACGAAAGCTCCGTCCGGGTACGCTCCCCGTCCCGTTGATCATGGGCCTGGCTAAGGCCACCGAGATCTTCCTCAAGGAACGAGAGGAGTGGGCGGATCAGGCTCTGCTCTTCCGCAAGAGCCTCCTGGCCGCACTCACCGACACCCGTCACCAAGTCAATGGTGACCCCGAGCACATGATTCCGCACATCTTGAATGTGTCCTTCGAGGGGGTGGATGCCGAAGCTCTGATCGTGAGACTCAAAGACCTTGCAGCAGTGGCCACAGGATCTGCATGCACCAGCGCCTCGTACACGCCGAGTCATGTGCTCACCGCCATGGGTCTGGCAGAGGATACAGCAGCCAACGGGCTGAGGTTTTCATGGTTTCCTTCAGATCTCGAAGGGTTCGACCCCCTCCAGATCGCAGAGGTGGTTCAGGAGCTTCAACCCTAGGGATCTTGACCCATGAACCCTTTTGATCCTGTCGATCCATCCCCGCGTGCGCGAGGCTCACTAGAGCGAAGCCCGGCCGTTTGCGTCCGGGCTTGATCCATCCCCGCGTGCGCGGGGCTCACGCTTAACGACCTGCGAAGACGCGAGCCGTTATCTCCCCGCAATCTTCTCTGGGACATGCCGACCACCATCGTGGCCCGCATGCGTCCATCCTCACACAACAGGAGCCAAGGATCCGCTCCAGCATCCGATCAAGCCCTTCAGGCGGGACGCACAGCGGACATGAAGCGAGCCGAGTAGTACGGCCCGTCAACCGGTTCCACCCGGATGGTCGTACCCGTACGAGGAGCGTTGACCATCTGGCCGTCGCCGACGTACATGGTCACGTGTGAGGGCGCGGGCCCGCTCCCGGTGTCGTAGAAGAGCAGGTCTCCCGGTACAAGAGTGTCCAGCGAAACCCGGGTCCCGATGTTGACCTGGTCGGTGGTCACCCGCGGGATCGACACCCCAGCGGCTCTCCAGGCCATCATGGTCAGCCCCGAGCAGTCGAAGCCGTCGGGCCCCACACCGCCCCACACATACGGCTTGCCGACCTGCCCGAGCGCCCACTCCGCGGACGCCCTCCCCCGCTCGCTTCCCTCCCCCGGAACCGTGTGCCCGCTGTCGGAGGCGGCGGCTGCCGCGGCGATCTCCTCGTACTCGGCGATGTGCTCCATGACGCTCTCGACGTAGTCGTCCCAGGCGTTGTAGCGAAACAGCGCCGCGCGGAGCTGCTCCGGGTCGGTGAAGTCGACCGTGTCCTCGGCATGACTGGTGCACAGCTCCACCGCGGTGGCCAGGGCGGCGTCGTAGACGTTGTGCGGGTCCGCCCGGCCATCACCGTTGCCGTCCACACCGAACTCCGCCCACCAGGCGGGCAGGAGCTGAGTGACGCCGACGGCCGCGTCGAACTCGGTGTCGCCGTCCCAGCGGCCGCCGTCGGTGTCCGGGTGCGGGGTCCAGTTGTCGCCCGCCCCGGTTCCGTCCAGGCGGGGGCCGATGACGGGCGGGTCGGTGTCGCCGTTCTCGTCGATGTCGTGCCCGGCCGCGTGGTGGGACTCCTCGTGGCCGATCCCCGCCAGGATCGGCCAGCTCATGCCCGTGCAGCCCGGGTGCAGGTGGGCGAGGCGCTCGGCGGCCCTGCGGTAGGCGTCCAGGAGGACAGCGGAGACCCCCGGCACCCGGAGCGTCCGGGCGTCGGCCTCGCGCTCGCGTTCCTCTCCGCCGATGGCCACGGCCCCGATCAGGGGCACCAGCAGGAGCAGGCCGACGGCCGCTCCGAGGGCCGCTTTGAGCATCGCCACCGCCGCCGGTTCAGGCGAGCGCGACGAGCGGGCGGACCGCGCAGGTCGCGTCGCCCGCTCGGCGCCAGACGGGGCGGGTGGGACCGAAGCGGTCGAGCTGTTCCAGGGTGGTGACGTGGACCGGCACCTCCTCCCCGCCCGCGCCGAGGGCGTGGCACAGCGAGGTGAGGCGCCCGGACGAGGTGACCACGAACAGGACCGGGGAGCGCAGGCCGGTCTCCTCGGCCAGGTCGCGGTAGCGGCTGACTTTGGCCGCGACGCGCAGGAGCGGCTCGCTTCCGGTGTCGAACTCCACGAAGGCGTCCAGGGTGGTGCCGTCCTGGCGCCAGCGCAGGTAGCCGTCGGGGCGCACGTGGTGTCCCCAGATCTCGCGGCACCGGGCCTCGGACCACCAGCGCTGGAGGGCCGCCCCCCGGGTGAGGCGCGCGCCGACCGCGAAGCACACGTAGGTCTGGGCCAGGCCGGTCACGTGGCCGAGCTGGCGTGAGATCACCAGGTTGCGGTGGAACTCGGGTCGGTAGCCGATGCCGTCCACGGTGGTGTGCCAGCGGTCGGCGAGCACGCGGGCGCCCTCCCTGCCGAGGGTCCAGTGGTAGGGGACGCGGGCGTGCGTGTGCGGCGGCAGGAAGCGGTCGGTGAACCCGTCCGCGGCCAGCTTGAGCAGGCGGCGCTGCACGGCGCGGGGGCTGGTGCCGCGGAAGAACAGCGCTCCGACGTGCGGGGTGGTCAGGACGCGGTGGGCGTGCAGGGCCTGGAGGATGTGGACGTCGCGGTCGGTCAGGTCGGTGGTGCCCATCAGCGTGTTTCCCCTCGCTGTCGCGGATCGGTTCCCTCGGTGCGGGTCGGAGTGGGGCTGAAGCGGCGGGCGGCCCGGCGGACCTGGCGGGCGCGGCCCCGGACCGGGTCGGGCAGCGCGAGCGTGCGCATGGTGGCGGCGGGCAGTTCGGCGGCGCCGTGGAGGGTGCGCACCACGGCCTGGTAGGGGCCCAGGTGGGACAGGTCGTAGGCGTTCAGGTGCGGGAGCGTGTGGCGTTCGAGCTTGGCCGCGTCGTCCGGGGAGGCGTTGAAGAACACCTTCGTGCGGCAGTTCGCCGCCACGGCGGCGCGGGTCTGGGCGGACAGCTGTCCCAGCTCCTGGTGGGCGATGACCAGCCCGGCGCGGTAACCGCGGGCCTCGGCGAGCATGTCGGCCAGTGATCCCGGCAGGCGCAGGAAGTTCGCGGCCTCGTCGAGGTAGACGGTGGTGTCGGGGCGTTCGCGTTCGGGGACGTCGGCGCGGGCGGTGACGGCGTTCCAGGCGGCGGCCAGGGCGATGGTACCGACGAGGGAGGCGGTGTCCTCGCCCAGGCGCCCCTTGGGCAGGCGCATGAGGACCAGGCCGCCGTGGTCGAGCAGGGCGGGCAGGTCCAGGGTGGAGGCGCCCGAGGCCAGGACGGCCGCCGCCCAGGGGCGCAGCAGGATCGTGCGCAGCTTGTTCAGGACCGGGTCGGTGGCGGCGGCGCGCATCTGCGGGCTCTGGCGTTCGTACCAGCGCCAGAACTCGCCGAGCGCTCCCGTGGCCCGGGCGGAGAGCAGCAGCCGGGCGCGCCAGGCGTCGTCGCCCAGCAGGCGCGGGATGTGTCCGAGGGTCAGGCCGGGGTCCTGGGCGCGGGCGAGGGTGAGCGTGCCGGCGCGCAGGATGTCCTCGGTGCGCGGGCCCCAGGAGTCGGCGTAGACCCGGCGGAAGATGCCGGTGACGGTGTCGGCGGCGTGCTCGGGGGTGCCGAGTTGGAGGATGTTGAGCCGGGGCGGCGGCGCGGGGTCGGCCGGGTCGAACACGACCGTGCGCCCGACCGCGCGCTTGGGCAGGCGGTCCAGGACGTCCAGGACCAGGTCGCCGCGCGGTTCGATGACCAGGGCGCTGCGTCCGGCCTCGGCGTCCTGGCAGATCATGCTGGCCAGCAGGGTGGACTTTCCCGATCCGGTCTTGCCCATGACGTGGGTGTGCTGGCGGGCCTCCTCGATTCCGCAGGCGACGGGTCGGCGCGGTCCGGCGTCGGCCTCGCCCAGAACGCGGACGCGGCCCGCGCGGGGCAGGTCGGGGCCGGGCGCGACGCGGCGGGCGCTGGCGCGGGTGAGGCCGGGGACGGCGGCGTCGGTGGGCAGGTGAGCGATCGCGGCGAGTTCGTCGGTGGTGAGCAGGTAGCCGCGGGCGAGGTGGCGGCGGCCCGTCCACAGAACAGGGAAGGGCATCCACCGGCGGCTGAGCGCGTTGAGCCCGGAGGTGTAGGCGGCCAGGGTGGCGGCGATGGCGCGGGTGCGGGCGCACAGGCGTCGGCGGGCCTGCTCTCCGGCGTGCTCGGTGGTGGTCAGGCAGCTGATCTGGCAGGCCAGGCGGGGTGCGGCGGACTTGTTGAGGATGGCGCGGACGTCGTCGGTGACGCCCGGGTAAGCGGGTGTGCGCACCGCCGCCCCGGACAGGGGCGAGGCGTGTAGGCCGCGCAGGCGGGCGGCGGCGGAGCGGGCTCGGGCGGCCCTGGTGGCGGTGGCGGGGCGGGCGCACACGCGCAGGACCGCGTGCTGGCCGGGCGCGAGGTCGGCGAGCTCCCCGAAGAGGCCGCGCAACGGGTCGTCGGCGAACTTGGCGCGCAGCGGGTAATGGTCGCCGCGCGCCATGGCGATCCAGTGGCCGAAGACGTGTTCTCCGCGCGGAACGGAGGCGGTGGCGGGCCGCAGGCTGGTGGTGGCGCCGGGCCAGGCGGCGGCCACGGCCCGCTCCAGCGCGCGGGCGTTGACGGTGCCCGGAATCCAGAGCTGGACACACACCCCCGCCGCGGAGGCGACGTACTCCCAGGCCAGGTGCGGCGGCAGGAGCCGGTGGGTCCAGCGCGGGCGCAGCAGGCCCAGGGTGTGGGACCAGAACGCGCGGGCGTGGTCGACGGTGGCCTCCGGCGGTGCGTGCACCTCCAGGACCTTCGCGCCGCGCGACAGATAAGCGGTGCGGGCCAGGCGCCAGGCCAGCACCCAGGCCGCCCACGCGCACAGGGCGGACGCGGCCGCCGCGGCAGCAGCGGCCAAGAACGCGGGGTCGACGGTGATCATTCGCGGCCTTCCCTTTCCATGCGGGCGAGTTCGGCGGGGTCGGTGGTGATCAACCGGTGTTCCTCGGGTGAGGCCAGGGCGCGGAACACCGCCCGGTGGTGCCCGGAGGTGAGCAGCGCGCTGCCGCGTTCGGCGGTGGCGACGATCTGCCGTTCGCCGTGCGAGAGGTGGAAGGACTCGCACACGGCGTCGAGGTTCTGCGGGGCCTGGTGGAGCAGGATCTGGGTGGCGGCGTTGGCGGCCACCGCGCGCCCGAGGTCGGTGGCGAGCAGGTCGGCCACGTCCTGGGTGACCAGGGTCAGTCCGGCCCAGTGGCGGCGGGCGTTCTTGGCGAGGTTGAACAGGTATTTGGCGCCGACGGGGTCGCGCAGCAGCGACCAGACCTCGTCGATGGTGATCAGCCGTGGCTGGCGGTGGGCGGAGTCGCGGACCTGGGACCACAGGGCGTCCAGGACCAGCAGGAGGCCGCTGGTGCGCAGCTCGTCGGGCAGGTGGCGCAGCGAGACGACCGTGAGGTGGCCGGTGAGCTTGGCGGTGCTGGGGCCGTCGAACAGTCCCCGGTGGGAGCCGTCGGTGAAGGGCGCCAGCTTGTCGGCCAGCAGGTGCGCGGTCCGGGCGCGGTCGCTCCCGTGGTCGGCACCGTCTCCGGTGCCGCGCAGGACGGCGACGAGGTCGGCCAGGATCGGCGGCGTGCGGTTCCAGGTGGCGGGATCGCGCGTGATGCCGCGTTCGGCGTAGGCGGCCAGCACCGCCCGGTCCAGGGCGGCGCTCTCGGCCGCGTCCAGGGCTCCGACCATGACCGAGACCAGGGTGTGCAGGAACAGGACCCTGGTGGTGAAGGCCTCCTCCCCGGTCCCGGCCAGGTCGAAGGGGTTGAGGCGCCCGTCCGGCCGCCCCAGCCGCACATGCCGGCCGCCCACCGCGTCGGCCATGGCGGCGTACTCGTCGGTGGGGTCGATGACGCTGGCCCGCACCCCCGCGTACAGGGCGCGCAGGAGTTCGAGCTTGGCGAGGTAGGACTTGCCGCTGCCGCTGCGGGCCAGGATGACCGCGTTGCCGTTGTCCAGGCCGCCGTTGAACCGGTCCCAGGCGACCAGTCCGCCGGAGTGGACGTTCTCCCCGTAGACGACCGCGGTCTCCCCCAACTCGGCGGCCAGATCGGGCGAGGACAGCGGCATGAGCGCGGCGACCGCGTCGGTGTCCATGGTCCGCGCCGCGCCCACCGGGTCGGTGCCCAGCGGCAGGGTGGCGATCCACCCGGCCAGGGGCCGGTAGGTGGCCGGGGCCAGGTCGACCAGGATCGAACCGGCCAGCGCGGACAGGCGGCCCACCTCGGCGTCCAGCTCCTCCGGGGTGGCGGCGTGCACCGTCAGGTACACCGCGAGCCGGAACAGCCGCGCCTCCCCGCCCGCCACGCGTTCGGCCAGCAGGGCGGCGTCCTGCGCCGCGGCCGCCCGCTGGGGGTCCTCCAGCCCTCCCCGGGCGGCGTCGGTCCGCCAGGCCGATTCCAGGCGGGCCCGGCGTCGGCGCAACCGGTGCGCGGCGACCTGTCCGGGGACCGGAACGACGTGGACGGCGATGTCGACGTGGCCGGGGTAGGTGAGCAGCGGGTCGGCCCACCCGGCGTGGACGTCGTGCGGGTAGCCGGTGACGATCATGGTCTGGGTCAGGCGCCCGTCCAGGTCCAGGCGGCGCGGGTACAGGCGGACGGCGGGTCCGCCCGGGGTCCGTCGATCGTGCACGGTCATCGCTCCTCCTGCGTGGTGGTCAGCGGGCGGGTCCCCGAATCCGGGTTCAGGGAGGAGCGCAGCACGCGCTCGGCGGCGGGGCCGTCGCACAGGCGGGCGCGCACGCCGAGGGCGGCGAGCTGGGACACCGCGTCCTCCGCCCGCCACAGCAGTCCCTCGCCCACCTCGCGGACGGGGCCGTCGGCGGTCAGGACCAGCAGCACCCGGTGGTGGACGAGCTGGTGGCGGCGCTGGAGGTCGTCGAGGAAGGCCCCGTGCGCCAGGGCCGCGCGCCTGAGCCTGGGGTGCGGGAGCGTCCGGGCCCGGTCGCGGGCGCCGCGTACGTGCGCGTCCAGGTCCGTCCGGCGGCGCTGGACGACGAACTGGGCGGGCTCGGTCAGGGAGTCCAGGAAGGCGGCGAAACCGGCCAGGATCTGGTCCTGTTCCTGCCCGGAGGCCAGGTGGAAGGGCACGGTGGAGCAGGTCAGGACCACCGCGCACCGCTGCCCCAGGTCGACGGTTCCGTCGTCGTGCACCGCCGCGGCGGGCAGGTTCAGCGGTGCCAGGCGCGGTCCACGGGCGGTCCTGGGCGCCCACCGGGGCAGGCGGACCCGCGGCGTCGCGGGCGCGCGGTGCTTGGCGTGCAGCAGCCAGAGCACGGACAGCGCGGCGAGTCGGTCCAGGCCGATCCCGTCGCGTCGGCCGAGCGCGAGCACCCAGGACAGGGCGAGCACCGCCGCGCTGACGGCGACCGAGGCCCACAGCGGCAGGGAACCCGCCAGCGGTGAGAACAGCGCCCAGGTGGTGAGCGCGGCGGGCGTGAGCAGGAGCAGTTGGCGGGCGGTGAGGTTCCACAGGACGGGTTCGGGCCGGTCGATGTCGGCCGGGATGCGGGCGTGCCAGACGGAGTCCTCGTGGTCCACGGTCGGTTTCCCCTTCTGCTGTTGGTGGTCAGGTGCGCCACGGGTTCCAGCGCCATCGCCAGCGCGGCCCGTCTCGGTGGGCCCCGGCGCTACGGCTGCGCGGCGGCCACCGCCGGGGTTCGGGGCGTGCGCGTGCGCGCTCGTGCGGGACGCTGCCGCCTGCCCGGGGCGGTGCCGGACGCGGGCGGTGGCGCGGTGTGTCCGCGTGCGGCGCGGTCCGCGGCGGGGTTCGGCCGACGGGACGGGTGTGGTCGGTCCACGGCGGGTTCGTCCCGGGGCCGGGCGCGGGTGCGCGGTGCGGGTGGTGCGGTGGGTTCGGGCCGCGCGGTCCGGTCCGTGGCGGTGTGCGGTTCCGCGACCGGCCCTGGTCGGCCCCCTCGGTCCACGGCGCCTTCGCTCCCGCTCGCGGTGTCGGCCTTCCGTCCGGGCGGTGGATCGGCGGTCGCGGCCCCGAGGTCCGGGGCCCGGGCCCTGCGGGCGGTGTGCGTACCGGACCGCCCTGCTCCCCCGCGCTCGAAGGCGCGGACCGCGAGACGGCGGGGCCGTGCCGGGCGGGCGGCGTCGAGGCGTTCGGGGTGCCGAACCTCCAGTTCCGCACGCGGCGCGGCATCGCGCTGGACTGGTGGACGGCCCCGGCCCGACGGACGGTCCTGGCGTTGTGGGCCGTCCGCAGCAGCGAGCCCAGGCGTCCCCGCACCGCCCCGGTCGCCGCCGTGCCCGCCGCCGCGGTACCGCCGGTCGCGAACGCCGCGGTGGTGAGCACGGCCGCCCAGGTCAGGGACTTGGCCGCGGACACCACCGGCGACCTGCCCCGGTGCCCCGACAGCACTGCCTTGTAGGTCCAGAACGGGATGCGGATCTGGACGTAGACCAGGACCAGGAGCAGGAACAGGTCGAAGAGGTTCGCGTCCCCGCTCAGGATCTGCGCGGCCCCGAACAGCACCTGGGTGTCCCCCTCGAAGAACACCCGCATCAGCGCCACGAAGGCCAGCGCCTGCGCGATCGGGACCACGCACACGGCCGTCATCGCCCGCCACCACAGTTCGGCGATCCGGTTGGTCTGCGGCAGCGCGTGGAACATCAGCATCAGCGGCGCGCCCACCGTCAGCAGGATCACGATGACGATCCGGACGATCTCGACCAGGGACCACACCACCAGCAGCACCACGAGCACCAGCAGGAGCAGCACGACGAACGCCGTCGCCTCCAGCAGGAAGGGCCCCACCCGCTCGGTCAGGGCCCGCGCCGCCCTCTCCGCGCTGACCCCGTCGGCGGCGAACGCCCGGGCGAACTCCGTCGACCAGTCCGACATCAGCCGCACCACGACCAACGACAGGTTCGAGGCGACGAACCCCACCACCAGGCGGGGCAGGACCTCCCGCGCCCCGTACTGGGCCTGGAGGCTGTGGTGGGCCATGACGACCAGCCCCGCCGCCAGGATCAGCAGCGCGTAGGCCGTGTTGACCGCCGCCGACACGCCCTCCCACACACCGGTCACCCCGGGCGTGGGTTCGGGGGTGTGGAACGCCTTGTCCGCCATCCACCCGAAGAGCGGGTTGACCACGTCCGAGACCAGGCCGTGGAACCACGAGGTGATGTGGCAGGAGACCTCCAGGACCCCGCAGTCGAAGACCTCGGCGGGGTCCTGCTCGGCCCCGTCCGGTTCGGCCGGGGACATCAGACGCCCTGCTCGTACTTGACGACGTAGTCCAGGGCCAGCAGCAGCACCTCGCCCACCAAGGCGACGAGGTAGCCAATGCAGGCCCCGTAGATGCCGCGCTTGGCCTTGTCGATCTCCCCGGGCTCGCCGCCCGCCACCATCCAGCGCACTCCGGAGACCGCGATGAAGAGCGTGGCCAGGGAGACGGCGAGCAGCTGCACCAGCCGGGTGATCCTCCTGACCACCTCCACCGCGTGCACCGCGTACAGGTAGGGGTCCTCGCCCTGGGCGGCGTGCAGCCCGGGCAGGACCAGTTCCGTCGGCGAGGCGGACAGCAGGAGCGGCCCCGCCCCGGCCAGAACACACCACGACATGCTCATCCCGCACCTTCCGAGAGCGCTCCCCCGCGACGCGTGCGCGAGGAAGGAAACGAGTCGATGGGACGCGTGGCGGCCCGCCCGTGACGCGGGCGGAGCCGCCGCAACGCTCGGACCACGACGGGTCGGGCCCACGAGTCGGGCCACGGGTCAGGCCACGAGCAGCAGGTCGTCCCGGTCGGTGAGCTGGCGGGAGCGGATCGCCTCGGCCAGGCGCTCCTCGGCGCGGGCGCGGCGCTTGGCCAGGCGCCAGTACGGCACTCCCCGCTCCCGGGCGACCGTGGCCAGGGAGACGCCCTCCAGGCGGGTGCGGCCGATGATCTCGGCCTCGTCCGGGGTGATCACGTCGTGGCGAGCGGCCCGGCAGAGAACCGTGTCCGGCGTTCCGGTGGGGACGACGGCGGTGACGGGCGGTTCGGCCATGAGGAGCGGCTGACGCAGCGCGGCGGTCCGGGCCCGAAGGCCCGCACGCTGGGCGCGGCAGCGCAGCGCCCAGTGCAGGCGGTGCCAGGCGGTGTCGGCCTCACGGACGGCGTGGACGAAACCCGCGAGGAGCTCCTCCTCCACCTCCTCGACGGTGCGCGGGTCCAGGCCCCGGCACAGGCCGCGGGCACAGGTGCGCAGCGCGGGCATGGCGAAGCCGATCGCGGCGACCATCCACTCCTCGCGGTCCTGTGCGCGCACGACCAGGCTCCGCCAGACGTCGTCACGCGAGCGGCGGTCGGTGGTGCGGTCCAGGAGTGCGGCGCGCAGCTCGACCAGGGTGGTGGGAGGGGTGCCGGTGGCGGGGACGAGCTGCGCCGCGAGGTCGGCGACATCGAGGTCGAGGAGCTGGAACTCCCTCTCGGCGCGGTTGAGCGGTTCGGTCGTCATGGATCTGTTCCCTTCGCGGGCCGTGTCGGTGATGACGCGGACCACGAAAGGGAGCCCGGCTGACGGCGGGCGCACGGAGGGCTCACGGACGGCGAGCGGAAGGCGGGCGGAGTGCCGGCGGGGAGCTGACACGAGGCGCCCGGGCGCGGGGGTGGGGCGGGCGGACTCTTCTCAGCGGCTGTCCGCTGACAGCACCGGAAACAGGCTCCAGCCAGGGATGACAGCGTTGACGGGAGTGCTATCAGCGGGAGCGGAAGGTGCTGTCAGCGTCCGCCTTGGCCGAACCATGACCGAATTTCTGAGAGCGGCGAATGGGCGATGCGCTGACAAGAGCGCCCTGTTCTCGCCCTGGCTGGCGCTGCGTAGCCGCATCTAACCGACCTCAGCCAGTGCACTTCCGCATGCGCAGGGCTCAGTCCCAGCGGGGTGACACCCACTCGATGGTCCGCTTTGGAGCCCTACTGGAAGCAACGGGCCGGTCGAAGGAAGCCGAAGCGCAGAGGCAGCAGGCCCGGGATTCGGAGGGTGCTGGGTGAGCGCTGCCATGTCGTCGGGGGCACGTTCGACTGCTGCTGGTTTCCTCCCGGCTCCCGGAGCTCGATAAGTGAACCTTATCGGCAGTTAGAACAGTCCGTGGCACAAAAACCGGCCCCCGTGCAACGTCGCGTTGCGCGAAGGCCGCCGTGATCTATCCGTGATCATCGATCCTTGCGAAGGTCGCGCACATGACGGAGCATGCCGTGCTCGAACTCGCGACTGCTCTTGCCCTGGGGGACGGTCCAGCAGATCACACTGGTATCCATGCAGCACCGGACCCGCGCGCTTCAAAGCCAACACCCTCAAAGTGACTTGTAACACATTAGTACAAAGAGGGCACCAGTGATCATGGGCTGAGCTGCGGAATGGCAGCCCCTCGGGAGAAACTATTCACTCGCGACCCTTCGGTAGGGCCTTTGGCCCTTGATGATGAACATGATAGATGCTCTACTACTCCAGCGACGCGGAGACAAAAAAGCGGAGCAATCGAAATCAATTTACCCCCTACTCATTTCGGATAAAATTAAAAAGTTCAGCTCGATTCTTGCATCGATGGTGTTCTCCATCGGAATCCTCTCCTTTTCCATGTCGCCCGCCTCCGCTGCAGAGGCTTCGCCTACTGGCGACCCCGAAGCGGCCATCCTGTTGAGTGGCAGCTTCAGCTCCTACATCAGCGGCTGGGCGCCTTCGAGTTCCCCGCAGTCCCGGACCTGGACCGATAACACTGCTGGCACGACCTCGGTTCGGCTCAGCGGTTGCAGCACCAATGGTCCGCAGGGGTTCCGGAACGTCACTCTGCGCCTGACCAGAACAACGGGGATCAATAGTCACATCGGATCCCGATCGAACTCCTGTGGGACCTCCAGTTGGAGCATCGCCTCCAACCGGACCGGAAACTTCCAGTTCGGCAGCACACACATCAACGGCGCCAACTACTACAATGGAACCTGGTCTGCGAACAGCGTGGTAGTGAGCTACTAAGGTTCCACCTCTCGTGGTGGGGAGACATATTCTCCCCACCACGTTCCGGGAAAGAGAAAACGTGAAGATCAGAGTCGACGAAGTCACCCACGCCCATGGGTGGTTCGGTGCTCCCGTGTTCGAGCGCTTCAGCTTGGATATCCCCGAAGGCCGCACGGTCCTCCTCGGCCCGAACGGGGCCGGCAAGAGCACGCTCATGGCGTTGCTCGCTTCGGCCGCCCTCCCCCGCCGAGGCCGGATCCACATCGGAGACCATCGCACCGACCGTCGACGCGACCTCACCCCCTTGCGCCGTGCCGTGGGCTGGATGCCGCAGACCATCGTCACGGTGACCGGACTGACCGTGCGCGAGCAGGTCGCCTACCACGCCTGGGCCAAGGGTGAGAACCGCGCCGACGCCTGGGAATCGGCGCTGCGCGCCCTGCGTGCGGTGAACATGACCGAGCTCGCCGACAGGTCCGTCAGGAAGCTCTCCGGCGGACAGCTGCGCCGGGTGGGGCTGGCCCAGAGTATCGTGCACCGACCGAGCGTGCTGCTTTTGGACGAGCCCACCGCGGGGCTCGACCCGGCCCAGCGCAACGCCTTCCGTCGTCTCCTCGCCGGCCTGGACACCGGCGGGACCGTCCTGGTCTCGACCCACCAGACCGGGGATCTGTCCGACCTGTTCGCGTCGGTGATCGTTCTCGCCGACGGCCGGACCGGTTACCACGGGTCCACCAGCGATTTCCTGGCCATGGCACCGCAGGAGGACAATCCGGAGCGCCGAGCCGAAGCCGCCTACAGCACCGTTCTGGAGCAGCGATGAGGAAGCGCAAGCTGTGGCTCACCAGCCCCGCGACCTGGCTGGCCCTCCCGCTGCTGGTGATGGTCGCGGTCCTCAACCTCGAGGACGGCCTGACCTTCGCGACCCGTGGTTACTGGGAGACCGCCACCGCCAAGGCTTCCGAGGCGGTCGCCTACGTCGGCATCGTCGTCGCGCTCTCGGCCACCTGGGAGGCCTCACGCCTGCGTTCGGGTGGGCTGCTCGCCGTGGCCGCTCGACGTCCCTTCCCTGTCATCGCCTCCAGCCTGGCGCCCACCCTGGTCGTCGGGCTCGCGGCCACGCTGCTCTCCCACGGGATGCTCGCCACCTTGGCCGTGGGAGCTCCAGGAGGTCCTTCCTGGCACATCATCGCCGTGAATCTCCTCGCGCTCCTGGGCATCCTCGGTTGGGGCCTCTTCCTCGGGTTCGTGCTCCCACCCCGGTTCTCCCTGGCGGTGTGTCTGGCGAGCACCTACTTCTGGTACCTGCTCATCCCCGCCCACTGGGTCTTCCCGTTGTGGCTGCGCTACCTGTCGGGTGGGATGCTGGGGGCTCCGTCGGTCTGGGAGGTCAGTGATCCCCGCGCCCATCTGGCCGCTACTCTCACCGCGGTCGGCCTGTTCACCGTCGGAGCCGTCGCGGCCCTGGCGCGCGACCGGCGCAGAGTCCTGGTGGCCGCCGCACTGGTCCTGCCGCTCACACTGGCGGGGGCGAGCATGACCGTGCGCTCCCTGGACGCCTTCCCCATGGTCGCCCGCCAGGGCATCACCTGCGATGACGAACCCGTGGACGGGCTCACCCTGTGTCTGTGGCCGGAGCTGGAGGAGGACCGTGCCGAACTCGTGCCCGTCATCGTGGACACGCACCAGACCTTCACCGAGGCCGGACTCGACCTGCCCGACACCGTCTCGGCCGGGCACGGGACCCCCGAACATGCCCTCTGGTTGCCTCTGGAGCCGCGCGCCGAGGCGCAGGAGACCGTCCCCCAGGCGTTCGTGACCACGCTCATGCCCTCCGCGCTGCCGGAGTCCTGCCCACCCAGACATTCACCCGACCTGACCCTGGACACCGTCCACGCCTGGCTGCTGGTCACCAGTGGACTCGCCGACGCCCACGAACTGCGCCCCTCGCTGAACACCGAGGTCGCCGCCCACCTGGACCGGCTTCTGGAACTGCCTGCGCCCGCGCAAGGAGAGTGGTACAAGGCCAACCGACCGGTCCTGGAGACGTGTTCGGCCGACCCCGACACCCTCGATCCCACCGGCTTCACCCCGCAGGAACAGCGGTGACCTGGTGGTGCCGGGCCCGGTGGCTTCCGGCCGCTTTGACTCTGATCGTGGTGGCCTGGATCGCGGCCCTGCTCTCCGCGGAGCAGATCGTGCCCTTCCCCACCCTGGTGGGTCCCCGTGCCCCCGTCCCGGCCCCTTACCTGATCTGCGCCATGGGGCTGGTCGGGCTCGTGTACGGACTCGACCGTTCCCGTTCCGCGCTGGAGAGCACGGCAGCGCGCTCGATCGCTCTGCGCGACGCGGCCCTGGTGGGATCGGTGGCACTCGCGTGCACGGTGACCGGGGGTGCCGCGGCCGCTCTGGGGGTGCCGGTCGCGGCCGGTTCCGCCCGGGTGATGGTCGCCGCGCTCGGCGCCTACCTGGTGGTGCGTGTGGTGGTGCGCCCGGATCTGGCCGCCTTGGCTCCCCTGGGCCTGCTCACCTGCACCATCGTGGTGTGGGACTCCTCGACCGGACCGGGCCCCTGGCTGATGGCCGCTCCTGAGGATGTCAGCGCGTGGGTGCTCAGCGCGGTGCTCTTCGTGGCGGGGGTGTTCCTGGTGTTGCGCCCCCCGCGCAGGCGCTTCGTCCGGCTCGGGCATTGAGGGGGCGAACCAAGTACGCCGGAAAGGGGCAATGGGGTTCTCCAGCGAAGCTCGAAGGCGACCTGACCGCACTGATAAGAGCAGTTATCGGTGGTCAGAAACGATCGAAACGGACACAAACCACGCGGCACGGGTAGACCATTCCGATCAGCCGGATTGGTCTACCTTCTGACCTGCACCAACGTCACCACGGAGGCATGTTGGGGCCTTAGCTGCCCCTGTCGCGACCGACCAGATGCGCGGCCACGGTGTGTGTGCTTACTTTCCGAATGAGGTGGGCCCCGACACACCACTCTCTGGATAGCTACAGGGAGCCCGTCGCTCCCCAAGAGGCCTCCCCAGATCGGAGGTAAATCCGCGTTGCTCATCGAGGGCCTGACCCGTTTGCAGGCAGTAGAACAGCTGTCTCAGCATCCGGTTGAGTAGGTGCTGCCGAGCCTAGACGTGCAGTCTCCTTGGTCCCGGCGCCTCCGTCGTACCGGTCCACCTTCGCGTGCGCGGAACCCAGAGCACCTCACTCCCCAAGAGCTTCAATGAACGCTGACGGAAGCACTGACAGCAGCACCAACCACGAAGAGGTGCCCGCGCAGTCCGTTCCCAGCCGCGTACGGGCTCGGAGCGCAGCATGTCAGCGCTCTGTCAGCATCGGTGTACGACACGGGGGCGCCGTCGCGTCCGTCCTCGGGCGGACAGAGGTCCGCGTGTAGGCGATTGCTCTCGGGGCGGAGCGGCCGCCCCGGCGACGCGACTGACCGGGCGTCTTCCCAGGTCAGACCATGTGAGAGCCAGCGAGGGGACTTGAACCCCTAACCTATCGCTTACAAGGCGATTGCTCTGCCAATTGAGCTACGCTGGCGGGCTGCCGCGACCGTGGTCCCGGCTGCGTCCCTGGGAAATGGTACCGGTTCAGATACCGCCCGGCCTACTCGGATACGCCGGTGCGTACGAATCGCCGCCCCGGCCGCCGCTCCGTCGGCCGACGACCCCCTCCCGGTTACCTCCTCCGCGCACCCCGATCCGGCAAAGAATCCGGATAGACACGCCGTGTCCGGTTGCTCCTCGCCCCGACCGGAAACCAGAGGGGAAAGTGCCCCCTCCCGGGGGCGGAGAGGCGGGAAGGACATGACCGGCAACAGGGGTGTGGTGTACAGGGGCGCGGGCCGGGTCGAGGTCGAGGACGTCGACTACCCCGAGTTCGTCATCAAGGACGGCCCCGGGGTCAACCCGGCGAACGTCGGACGCAAGGTGCCGCACGGGGCGATCCTGAAGGTCGTCGCCACCAACATCTGCGGCAGCGACCAGCACATGGTGCGGGGGCGCACCACCGCGCCGGAAGGGCTGGTCCTGGGCCACGAGATCACCGGCGAGGTGGTCGAGACCGGGCCCGACGTGGAGTTCGTCAAGGTGGGCGACCTCGTCTCGGTCCCGTTCAACATCTCCTGCGGGCGCTGCCGCAACTGCAAGGCGCGGCGCACGGAGATCTGCCTGAACGTGAACCCGGACCGGCCGGGCTCGGCCTACGGCTACGTCGACATGGGCGGCTGGGTCGGCGGGCAGGCCAGGTACGCGCTCGTGCCCTACGCGGACTGGAACCTCCTCGTGTTCCCCGACCGCGACCAGGCGATGGAGAAGATCCTGGACCTGACGATGCTCTCGGACATCTTCCCGACCGGCTACCACGGCTGCGTCACCGCGGGCGTGGGCGTGGGGTCGAGCGTCTACGTCGCGGGAGCCGGACCCGTGGGGCTGGCCGCCGCCGCGTCGGCCCGGCTGCTCGGCGCGGGGGTGGTGATCGTCGCGGACATGAAGGAGGAGCGGCTGGCGCAGGCCCGCAGCTTCGGGTGCGAGACGGTGAACGTGGCCGAGGGGGACCTGGCCGGGCAGATCGAGCGGATCCTGGGCGTTCCCGAGGTGGACTGCGCGGTGGACGCGGTCGGCTTCGAGGCGCACGGGACGGGAGAGGGAGCCTCGAAGGAGGCGCCCGCCAGCGTGCTCAACACCGCGATGGACGTGACGAGGGCCGGAGGGTCCATCGGGATCCCGGGCCTGTACGTGACCGGCGACCCCGGCGCGTCCGACGAGGCCGCCAAGGAGGGCTCCCTATCGGTCCGGATCGGGTTGGGCTGGTCGAAGTCGCACGCCTTCTTCACCGGCCAGTGCCCGGTCATGAAGTACCACCGGGAGCTGATGGAGGCGATCCTCCACGACCGGGTGCGCATCGCCGAGGCCGTCAACGCCGTGGCGATCCCGCTGGAGGAGGCCCCCGAGGGGTACCGGGCCTTCGACAAGGGCGCGGCCAGCAAGTACGTGCTCGACCCGAACAACTACCTCGGCACGCGCTGACGCGCCGGGAGGTTCAGGGCCCGCGGGCGACGAGCGGGGTGAGGCCGCGCGGGCGGCGAGCGGGGCGGGAACGGGCTCAGGCCCGTTCTGCCTCCGCACTGCCCTGCCCGGCCTCCGCACCGCCCTGCCCGGTCCCCGCGCCGTCCCGATCGGCTCCCGTACCGCTCCCTGCGGTCTCCGCACTGCCCCGATCGGTCCCCGCACCACTCCCCTCGGCTTCCGTACCGCCCCCTCCGGCTCCAGCACTGTCCTCTTCGGCCCGCGCGCCCGCCGCCCGGCGCGGACGGGCCGCCGGGCTGAGGAACCCGGCGAACGCGACGAGGAGCAGGGGCACGACCAGGGCCGTACGCAACCCGTACGCCTCTCCCAGCAGGCCGAGCACGGGCGGCCCGACCAGGAACGCGACGTAGCCGAGCGTCGCCACCAGGGAGACCCGGGCCGCGGAGTCGGGCCCGGAGTCCCCGGCCGCCGACAGTGCCACGGGGAAGCCCAGCGAGGCGCCCAGTCCCCACAGGACCACGGCCGCCGCCGCAAGGGCCGGGCTGTCCGCACCGGCCACCAGCCCCATGCCCGCCACCCCGGCCAGCGCGCTCGCCCCGAGCACGCGGGCCCTGCCGAAGCGCGCCAGGAAGTAGCCCCCGGCGAAGCGCCCGACCGTCATCGACGCGGCGAAGACGGCGTAGACCATCGACCCCAGGGCCGGGTCGAAGCCGTGGCCGTCGACCATGATCAGCGGAAGCCAGTCGTTGGCGGTGCCCTCGGCCAGGGCCATCGCGAGCACGATGAGGCCGATCAGCACCAGGCGCGCGTCCTTCCACAGCGCGCGTCCGCCGCCCGCGCTCCCCTGGCCGGAGGCACGCGGGAGCGCCCTGCCGGTGCCGGGGGGCAGGGAGCCGAAGAGCGTCGCCGCCACCGCCAGGGTCAGGACGCCCATCGCCGCCAGGTGCCACGCCACGGGGAACCCGACCGCGGTGAGCGCCATGCCGACGAGGGCGCCGATCACGGTTCCCAGGCTGAAGAAGCCGTGCATGCGCGGCAGCAGCGGCTCGGACATGACCCGCTCGACGTCGGCTCCCTCGATGTTCATGGCGATCTCCCCGGCGCCCATGCCCAGCCCGAAGAGGAACAGGCCGAACGCGACGACGAGGGCGGTCGACAGACCCGCGCCCAGACCGATGACGGGCAGACTCCCCAGCATCGCGGCGGTCCCGGCCACGATGACCGGCCGTGCGCCCAGGCGGGCGACGACGGCTCCCGACCCGAGGACGCCGATCATGGAACCGATCGAGAGGCCGAACAGGACGAACCCCATCTCGGCGGTGGAGGCGCCCAGCGCGTCGCGGATGGCGGGCGTACGGGTGACCCAGGACGAGATCCCCAGCCCGGGCAGGAGGAACAGGACGCACAGCGCGAGGCGCCGACGGCCCACGGCGGTTCCCATGAAGGGCTCCCAGTGGAGTGGCGGTCAGTAGTGTGTACAAAAGTACACACTTGTGGACGCGGACGCCACGGGCGCGGACGGGGGCGGCCGCGTACCAGAATGGCCGTGGACGCAGGGCTCCGAGGCCGGAAGGGGAACATGGCCGGAACCAGGCGGGTGGCCAACGACCCGCGACGCAAGGAGCGCATCCTCGCCGCGGCGCTGGAGGTGATCGCCGAGCGCGGTGTGCACAGGACCACGCACCGGGCGATCGCCGAGCGCGCCTCGGTGCCCCTGGGCTCGCTCACCTACCACTTCGACGGCCTGTCCGCGATCCTGGAGCAGGCGTTCACGCACCTGGCGGGGACCATGTCGGAGTACTACGCGCACCGGCTCGCGGCGGCGCGCGACCGCGCCGAGGCGTGCGAGGCCGTGGCCGACCTCATCTGCGGGCCCGAGTACGCCACGCCCCACCAGTTCGCGCTGCTCTTCGAGATGTACTCCTACGCCAACCACGACGAGGCGGTCCGCAGGGCCGCGCGCGCGTGGATGGACGTCAGCCGCGCCTCCCTGTCCGCGCACTTTCCCCCCGAGGCGTGCCGCGCGCTGGACGCCCTGGTCGAGGGGTGGTCGCTGCACCGCCACTTCGAGCGCGACGAGGGCGGCCCGGACCGCGCGGTGGTCCTGGCGGCGGTGACCGCCGTCGCCGACCGGCTCGGCTGACCGGCGCCCCGGTCCTTCGGGCCGGGCGGGTGAAGGCGATGGCCTCCTCACCCGCGCGGTGGGAGCGCGGCGGTCCGCGGTTACGGAACAGGCGGGACAGCGGCTGGCGCATGCCCCACTTGTAAAGCTATAGTTTACGAATGCAAGCTAGCTTGACAGAGGCGTTGCGGGTGTTGAAAGCGCGCACGGAGGCCTTCCTCGCGTCACGCGTCCTGACGAGGGACGACGACTGGACCGACTCGATCAGGCGCGCCGTGAGCATGCAGACGGCCGCCGATGACGTCGTGCGTGCCGTCGTACAACAGGCCCGGCAGAACGGTGCCACGTGGCAGGTCGTCGGTGACGCGCTCGGCGTGAGCCGACAGGCAGCGTTCCAGCGCTACGGCAAACCGATCGATCCAAGGACAGGAGAACCGATGAACACCACGCCGCTACCCGGCGTCGCCGAACTGGCCGCCTCGGTGATCGAGGACCTCGCGTCCGGGCGATGGTCGCGTGTCACCGAGCGGTTCGATCCGACCATGCGCGATGGCCTGTCAGAGGACGCGCTCGCCGCCGCGTGGGCGCAGATCGTCGGCCTGGCGGGAGCTTTCGAGGGGCATGGGGAGCCGGAGGTCACCCGGGCCGGCGACGTGACGATAACGAACACGCCGCTCTCGTTGGAGGCGGGCGACTACACGGCGCGGATCGCGTTCCGCGACGACCGGACCATCGCCGGTCTGCACATCCTCGAAGGGCGGACGCCGTGACCGCCGCGTCCCCGCGCGGACCGAACACGCCCACGACCCGGGGCGGAACCCGGATGAGCGGCCGCGACCTGCGGTCCATCGGGGTGTTCACCGCCCTGGCGTTCGCACTCGCCTGGCTCTTCGCGCTCCCGCTCTGGTTCGGTGACGGGCTCGCCGAACCCTGGTTCCCGCTCGTGGCCACCGCCACGATGACGACCCCCGCGATCGCCGCCCTCGTCGTCGTGTTCTTCGTGGAGCGGCCCCGGCGGAAGGCGTGGACGCTCGGGCTGTGGCCGTTGACGCCGGTCCGCAGACTGCTCGGCTACGCGGCGCTGGGGATCGTCGTGCCCATCGCTCTCGTCCTGGCGGCGCTCCCTGTCGGCGCGCTGCTCGGGGTCTATCCGGCCGACTTCGCGCACTTCTCGGCGTTCCGGCAGGTCCTCGACGAGCAGGCCGGAACGGCCGGAACCCCGATACCGGTCGGCGCGCTCATCGCCATCCAGCTCGCCGCACTCCCCATGGCCGCGTTCATCAACCTCATCCCGGCGCTCGGGGAGGAACTCGGATGGCGCGGATGGCTGCTCCCGAAACTGATGCCGCTCGGTACGCTCCCCGCCCTCCTGGTCATGGGTGTCATCTGGGGCCTCTGGCACGCTCCGCTCATCCTCCTGGGATACAACTACCCGGACGCGCCGGGCTGGGTCGGCGTGGCCGCGATGGTCGCCATGTGCGTCCTGGTCGGCGCGGTCTTCGGCTGGCTGCGGCTGCGATCGGGATCGGTGTGGCCCGCGGCCCTCGCCCACGCCGCGTTCAACGAGGCGGGCGGGACCTACCTCCTCTTCGCCGAGGCGGGCGAGCACGTCGACACCACGCAGGCCACGATCCTGGGCTGGAGCGGGTGGATCGTGCCGCTCGTACTCGTCGCGGTCCTGATCGCCACGGGACAGTTCTCCTCCGCGAAGCACCCGTCCGCCCCGCCGCCGAGGTAGCGGGACCGAGCCGCGCACCGGGCGACCCCGTCAGCCGAGGGGCCGCGCGGGCGCCGCCGACCGGCGGCGCCCGGGCCCCGCGTCACATCTGTTCCAGCAGCACGTCCTCCACCGCCTCGGCGTAGGCGCGCACCGTCTGGTGGTCGAACAGCAGCCGGGTGGGCACCGTGACGTCCAGCAGGCGTTCGACCTCGCGCACCACCTGGAGGCTGCGCACCGAGTCACCGCCGATGTCGAAGAAGTTGTCGTCGCGCCCGATGCGCTCCAGCCCCAGGGTGCGCCCCCACACCTCGGCCACGGCCTCCTCGGTGGGGGTGCTCGGCTCGACGTGGACGGGCGCGGTGGCGCGCGCCCAGGCGGGTTCGGGCAGGCGGGCCCGGTCCACCTTGCCGTTGGCGTTGAGCGGCAGCGCCTCCAGCACGGTGACGGCCGCGGGCACCATGTAGGCGGGCAGCTCGCGGGCCAGGCGCTCGCGCACCGGCTCCGCGTCCACCTCCCCTCCGGTGACGTAGGCGACGAGCTGGCGTCCGCCGGTGGGTGCCTCGGCCACGAGCACCACGGCCTGGGCGACCCCGGGCCCACGGAGCAGGGCGGCCTCCACCTCGCCCGTCTCGATGCGGAACCCGCGCAGCTTCACCTGGCCGTCCGCGCGGCCCACGAAGACCAGACGTCCCTCGGCGGACCACCGCACCAGGTCGCCGGTGCGGTAGAGCCGCCCTCCGTCGCCGAAGGGGTCGGCCACGAAGCGCTCGGCGGTCAGGCCGGGCTGGCCGTCGTAGCCGCGCGCCGTCCCCGGCCCGGACAGGTACAGCTCGCCCACCGCGCCGGGCGGGACCGGGCGCAGGGCCCCGTCCAGGACGTGGGCGCCGGTGGCGTCCATGGGACGGCCGATCGGGCAGTGCCCGGCGTCGGCCTCCTCCGCGCTCAGCGGGGTGCACGTGGCGAAGGTGGTGGCCTCGGTGGGCCCGTACACGTGCACCAGCTCGGTGTCGGGGCATGTCCGGCGCACGCGGGCGAGGGAGGCCGGGTCGGCGGCCTCCCCGCCGGTCCACAGCTCGCGCAGCCCCGCGAAGCACTCCGGGTCCTGCTGGGCGAAGAGGTTGAACAGGGCGGTGGTGAGGAAGACCGCGCTGACCCCGTGCCGGGCGGTGTGCTCGCGCAGGGCGTCGGCGGAGACCGGCCCGTCCGCCACCACCGCGGTTCCGCCGTTGAGCAGCGGCACCCAGACCTCGTAGGTGGCGGCGTCGAAGGCGTGCGGGGAGTGGAACAGCACCCTGTCGTGGCCCTCGCGCCAGCGGGAGTCCGCGCTGAGGGCGACCACGGCCCGGTGGTCGACCACCACGCCCTTGGGCGTGCCCGTGGAGCCCGAGGTGAACATGACGTAGGCGGCGGTGTGCCCGTGCACCGGGCCCCGGCGGACACCGGCCTCGCCCTCGGCCCCACCCCCGGTTCCGGCGGTCGTACTCGCACCGGCTCCGGTTCCGACGTCAACACCAGGACCCGCGTCCCCGCCGACATCAACGGTCGCACCGACCCCGACTCCCGCACCGGTGGTCACACCCGGACCGCCGTCCGCACCACCGACAGCATCAGCCCCGGCACCAGCACCAGCACCAGCACCAGACAGCGTGCCGTCGGCGGCGTAACCCACCACCATCTCCACGTCCGCGCAGCGTTCGGCCATGCCGGGATCGGCCACGGCCACGCGCGCGCCCAGCGCGCTGGCCAGGGAGGCGACCCGCTCCGCCGGAACGGTCTCGTGCAGCGGCGCGTAGGCCGCCCCAGTGCGCAGGACGCCGAGCATGGCGGCCACCACCCGCGGCGAACGCGGCATGAGCAGCAGCACCCGGGACTCCGCGCCCACGCCCAGCGCGGCCAGGCGGTCGGCGACCCGGTCGGCCTCGGCGTCCAGCTCGGCGTAGGTCCACTCGCCGTCCGCGCCGACCAGGGCGGTCGCCTCGGGGTGGCGGGCGGCCCGCTCGGCGAACAGCGCGGTGACGGTGGCGGCGGGCGGCTCCTCACCGCCCCCGTCGGCCAGGGCCAGGGAGCGGGCCGGGTCGGCCCCGGCCACCCGGCCCAGGGGGCGTTCGGGATCCTCGGTGAGCGAGACCAGGATGCGCTCCAGGTCGCCCAGCAGGCGGTCCGCGGTCCCGGCGTCGAAGCACGCCGGGTCGTGCCCCAAGACCAGGCGCAGCCCGTCGGAGGCGTAGGCGCTCAGCGCGAGCGGGTAGTTGGTGGCCTCCACCGCGTTGACGAACCGGACCCGCAGCCCGTGTTCGGCGGCGGCGGCCTCGTCCACGGGGTAGTTCTCGAACACCACGACGCTGTCGAAGAGCGGGGTGTCCCCGGGAAGGCCCGCCTCGGCCTGCACCCGCGCCAGCGACAGGTGGTCCTGGGCCCGTGAGCGCGCCTGGTCCTCCTGGAGGCGGCGCAGCCACCGCGCCACGGGCTCGGCGGGGTCCACGGCCACGCGCACGGGCAGGGTGTTGATGAACAGGCCCACCGCGGCCTCCACCCCGGGCATGTCGTCGGGGCGTCCCGAGGTGGTGGCGCCGAAGACCACGTCGGCCCGCCCCGAGTACGCGGACAGCAGCAGGGCCCACGCGCCCTGGACCACGGCGTTGACGGTCAGGCCGTGGGCGCGGGCGAAGGCGTGCACGGCCCCGGCCCGCTCCGGCGCGAGGACGGCCTGGCTCCGGGCGCTGGAGCGGGCGGCGCGCAGTGCGGCGGGCGGCCGGTCGTAGGGCAGCGGCGTGGGCTCCGTGACGCCCTCCAGCACGCCCCGCCAGAAGGCGTGCCCCTCCTCCGCGTCGCGTCCGGCCAGGCGGCGCAGGTACTCCCGGAAGTCGGGGCGCGCGGCCGGGACGCCGCCCCGGTAGGCGGCCAGGACGTCCTCCATGACCAGGGGCAGGCTCCACCCGTCCAGGACGAGGTGGTGGAAGGTCCACACCAGGCGCACGGAGGCGTCGCCGGTGCGCAGCAGGGCCACCCGCAGGAGCGGGTCGCGGACGGGGTCCACGCCCCGGGCGGCGTCCTCGGCCAGGTGGTCGGCCAGGGCACGCTCGCGCTCCTCCTCCGCCGCGCCGCGCAGGTCCAGGTGTGCCACCTCGACGGGGACGGCGCGGTGCACGAGCAGGACCGGTTCGGACAGCCCCTCCCAGGCCACGCGGGCGCGCAGGACGGGGGTGGCCGCGACCACCCGCCGCCAGGCGCGGCCCAGGGCCCCGGGGTCGTCCACGCCGTCCAGGTCCACGACGACCTGCTCCAGGTAGGAGCCGGAGTCGGGCTCCAGGGCGGAGTGGAAGAACATGCCCTGCTGCATGGGGGTGAGCGGCCACACGTCCTGGACGTCGCGGCCGTCGCCGACGAGGCGGTCGACCTCGTCCTGCTCCAGGCGCACGAGCGGGAAGTCGGAGGGGGTGGCACCGCCGTGGGCGGGGTCCAGGCAGTGCTCGACCAGCGCGGCGAGTTCGGCGGCCATGGCCTCGGCGAGGCGGCGCACGGTGGCCGTGTCGTGGACGGTGGTGGCGTGGTACCAGTCGAAGACCAGGCGTTCGCCCTCGAAGCGGCCCACCACCTCGACCAGGTGGGCGCGCTCCTCGTCCGGGGAGTGCTCGCCGCCGGGGTTGAGCCGCATCGCGGTGTGCAGGGCGCCCCGGCCGGGGTCGGTGTCGAAGCGGCCCAGGTAGTTGAAGCTCACGCCGGGCGCGGGGTCGCGCTCCAGGCGGGCCCGCTGCTCCGGCGTGCCCAGGTGGCGCAGGGCGCCGTAGCCCAGACCGTTGCCGGGGACCGCGCGCAGCATCTCCTTGGTGGTGCGGATCCGCTGGGTCCGGTCGGGCCGGCCGGTGAGCACGACGGGGAACACGGTGGTGAACCAGCCCACGGTGCGCGAGGTGTCCAGGTCCTCGAACAGGTCCTCGCGGCCGTGCCCCTCCAGGTCCACGGGCACGCGCGCGGAGCCGGTCCACTCGCACAGCACCCGGCCCAGGGCGGACAGCAGCAGGTCGTTGACGCGGGTGCGGAAGGCCGCGGGCGCCTCGGCCAGCAGGCGGCGGGTGTCCTCCTCGGACAGCCCGGCGGTGACCACCTCCTGGTCGCGCACCAGGCCGTTGCCCCGGCCCGGAAGGTCGCGGGGCAGTGCGGCGCGGACGGCGGCGACCTCGGCCCAGGTGTCGAGTTCGGCGTCGAAGGCCCCCTCGGCGGTGTGCCGGGCCAGGCGGTCGGCCCACACGGAGAAGGGTGTGGTGCGCGGCCCCGGGTCCACGGGCGCACCCTCGGCGGCCTGGCGGTAGGCGGTGGCCAGGTCCTCCAGCAGCACCCTCCAGGACACCCCGTCCACGACGAGGTGGTGGGCGGTCAGCAGCAGCCGGGAGCCCTCGGGGCCGGAGTCGAGCAGGACGGCGGCGAAGACGGGGCCTCGGGCCAGGTCGAGGCCGCTGTGGGCGGCTCGAATGCTCTCCTCGGCCAGGTCGCGGGCCCGCCCGGGTTCGTGCCCGGACAGGTCGACCACGCTCAGCGGCGGGGCGGCCGTGCCGGGTTCGGCCACGCGCGGGCCGTCGCCGTCGCGGCGCAGACGCAGCATGTCGTGGTGGTCGGCGAGGGCGGCCAGGGCGGTGCGCAGGGCGCGCGGTTCCAGGGGCCGGGCGAGGTCGAGCAGCACGGACATGGCGAAGTGGTCGGGGGCCACGGGGTGGGTGCGGTCGAACCAGCCCATGACGGGCGTGGCGGTGAGCGGGCCGCTCACCGGCCCGGCGCCGGACGCGCCGGGCCGCCGCACCCGCGCCACCTCGGCCAGGGCGGCGACGCTGGGGTGGGAGAAGACGTCGCGGCTGCTCAGCTCCACACCGGCCAGGCGGGCCCGGGAGACCATCTGGATGCTGAGGATGGAGTCGCCGCCCAGGGCGAAGAAGTCGTCGTGCACGCCCACGCGCTCCACGGCCAGGACGGAGGCGAACACCTCGGCCAGGACGTGTTCGGTGTCGGTGCGGGGGGCGGTGTGCTCCCCGCCGTGCCCGGGGTCGGGCAGGGCGCGGCGGTCGACCTTGCCGTTGGCGGTCAGGGGCAGCGCGTCCAGGGCCACGACGGCGGCGGGGACCATGTAGCCGGGCAAGGTGCGGGCCAGGGCGCGGCGCCACTCCTCGGCGGCCTCCTCGTCCGCCTCCCCGGTCGAGGGCACGGCGTAGGCGAGGAGTCTGCGCCCGCCGCCGGGTGCGGCGCGCACGAGGGCGACGGCCTCGGCGACGCCCTCCAGGGCGAGCAGGGCGGCCTCGACCTCGCCGGGTTCGATCCGAAAGCCCCGGATCTTGACCTGGGAGTCGGCGCGGCCGACGTACTCCAGCTCCCCGGAGTTGTTCCAGCGCACCAGGTCGCCGGTGCGGTAGAGCCGTTCGCCGTCTCCCGCGGGGTCGGCCACGAAGCGCTCGGCGGTCAGTCCGGGGCGGCCCAGGTAGCCGCGGGCCACTCCGGCCCCGCCCACGTAGAGCTCCCCGACCGCGCCCGGGGGCACCGGGCGCAGGAGGGTGTCGAGCACCCGCGCGCGCATGCCGTCCAGGGGCGTGCCGATGGGCACGGTGCGCACCGGTTCCGCGGTGCGAGCGGCGGGGTGGTGGGCGGCGAAGGTGGTGGTCTCGGTGGGCCCGTAGCCGTTGGCGACCGCGGTGCCGGGGCAGGTCCGCAGCACCCGGTGCACGCTCGCGGGGCTGGCGGCCTCGCCCCCCGTGATGACCTCGCGCAGCGGGGCGAAGCAGGAGGGGTCCTGTGCGGCGTAGAGGTTGAACAGCGCGGCGGTGACGAAGGTCGAGGTGATCCGGTGGCGACGGGCCAGCGCGCCGAACTCCTCGGCGCTCATGCGTCCGGGCGGCGCGACGACCACGGCCCCGCCGCGCAGCAGCGGCGTCCAGATCTCGTAGGTGGCGGCGTCGAAGGCGTGCGAGGAGTGGAAGAGCACCCGCTCGTCGCGGCTCCCGCCCCACCGGGAGTCGCGCGCCAGGGCCACCACGTCGGCGTGTGTCACCGCCACGCCCTTGGGCTCTCCGGTGGAGCCGGAGGTGTGCATGACGTAGGCCAGCGCGCGCGGGTCGGCCTCGGGCAGGGGGTCCTCGGTCCGCACGGTCGGGTAGGGGCCGTGCCCGTCCAGGACCAGTACGCGCGCGTCGGTGCCCCCGGGCAGGCGGGAGCGCGAGGCGGTGTCGGTGACGATGACGCGCGCGCCGGTGCGGGCGAGCGTCCAGGCCACGCGTTCGGCGGGGTCGTCGGGGTGGACGGGGACGTAGGCTCCCCCGGCGCGCAGCACCGCGAGCATCGCGGTGACCACGTGCGGCCCCCGCTCCAGCAGCAGGGGCACGGCGTCCTCCGTGCCGACCCCCCAGGCCCGCAGCAGGCGGGCCAGGTCGGCGGAGCGGGCGTCGAGCTCGGCGTAGGTCAGCGCGGGGAAGTCGCCGACCAGGGCCGGGGCGCGGGGGGTGCGGGCGGCCTGCTCCGCGAACGCGGCGGTCACGGAGGCGGGCGCGCCCTGGGCGGGGGCGTGCTCCCAGGAGTCCAGGAGGGCGCGTTCGGCCTCGGGCCGCAGGTCCAGGGCGGCCAGGTCCAGGCCGGGGTCGGCGACGACGGCGTCGGCCAGCCGGGACAGGGTGTCGGCCAGGGCCGCCACGCGCCCGGCGTCGTACAGGTCGGTGTTGTACTCCACCGACAGGCGCAGGGCTCCGTCGCGTTCGGCGTACTCGAAGACCAGGTCGGCCAGGGCGGCGGTGCGCGGCAGGTCGACCTCCTCGGCGCGCAGGCCCTCCAGTTCCAGCCCGCCGGTGTGGGCGTTCTGGAGGACCATCAGCGCCTGGAACAGGGGTCCGCGGGCGGGGTCGCGCTCGGTGACCAGGGCGTCGACGACCCGGTCGAAGGGCATCTCGTGGGCGAGGGCGGCGTCGGCCTCGGCGCGCACCTGCCCGACGAACTCGGCAGCGGTGGTGCCCGGCCTCAGGCGCGAGCGGAGCACGACCGGGTTGACGAAGAAGCCGACCACGTCCTCCAACTGGGGGTGGTCGCGTCCGGCGGAGGCCGCGCCCAGGGCGACGTCGGCCGAGCCCGACGCGGCCGAGAGCACGGCCTGGGTCAGGGCGGCCAGGGTCGCGAAGAGCGTGGCGCCGCACGCCCCGCCCAGCGCGCGCAGGCCCCGGAGCTGGTCGGGGGTCAGGCGGGTGCGGTGCACGGCGCCGGCTGTGGTGCGCCGGACGGGCCGGGGGCGGTCGGTGGGCACGGCCAGCGGGGGTACGTCCTCCAGGACGCGCGCCCAGTACTCCAGGCGGCGCCGGGCCTCGGGCCCCTCCCAGCGGCCCTGCTCCCAGACGGCGAAGTCGGCGTAGTCGGTCTCCGCGCGGGTGTCGGGCTCCTCGCCGCGCACGGCGGCCCGGTAGTACGCGGCGAGGTCGCGGTGGAGCAGGTCGACCGACCAGCCGTCGCAGGCGATGTGGTGGGTGCTCAGGACCAGGACGTGGTCCCGCTCGTCCAGGCGCAGCAGCAGGGCGCGGGTGGGCGGCCCCGCCACGAGGTCGAAGGGGGTGTCCACCTCGCGCAGCAGGTGCCGGTGCAGCTCCCGCTCGCGGTCGGCCGGGTCGGCGGAGGGGATCTCGCGCACGGTGAGCAGGTCGGCGCGGGGTTCGCGCACGTACTGGATGGGCTCGCCGTCGACGGTGTCGTAGGTGGTGCGCAGGGCCTCGTGGCGTTGCTGGAGCAGTTCCAGGGCGCGGCCGAGCGCGGACACGTCGAGCGGTCCGCGCAGGCGGAAGGCGCTTCCGGTGTGGTACTCGGCGCTGTCGCCGTCGAGCTGGTGCAGGAACCACAGGCGGCGCTGGGCGGCCGACAGCGGCAGCGGTCGGCCGCGCCCGGCCGGGGCGATGGGCGCCTCGCGGCGCCCGGCGTCCTCGGCCGCGGCGATGCCCTCGGGGGTGGGGTGGCGGAACAGCGCGCGCGGGTCGAGGCCGGTGCCCAGGCGCTCGCCCAGGCGCCAGGCCACGCGGGCGGCGAGGATGGAGTCGCCGCCCAGTGCGAAGAAGTCGTCGCGGGCGCCGACGCGCTCCAGGCCCAGGGCCGCGGCGAACTCCTCGGCGGCGGCGCGCTCGGCGCCCTCGCGCGGCTCGACGTGGTCGGCGGCGGAGCGGACGGCGGGCGCGGGCAGGGCGCGGTGGTCGACCTTGCCGTTGGCGGTCAGGGGCAGCGCGTCCAGGGCCACGACGGCGGTGGGAACCATGTAACCGGGCAGGCGGTCGGCCAGGCGTTCGCGCAGGGCGCCGGTGTCGGCGGTACCGACGACGTAGCCGACCAGGACGCGCGCGCCCGGGGCGTCCTCGCGGACGGTGACCAGGGCCTGGGAGACGCCGTCCTGGGCCAGTAGCGCGGCCTCGATCTCCCCGGGTTCGATCCGAAAGCCCCGGATCTTGACCTGGGAGTCGGCGCGGCCGACGTACTCCAGCAGGCCGTCGGCGTCGCGGCGCACCAGGTCGCCGGTGCGGTAGAGCCGTCCACCGCCGCCGAGGGGGTCGGCCACGAAGCGCTCGGCGGTCAGTCCGGGACGGCCCAGGTAGCCGCGGGCCACCCCGGCCCCGCCCACGTAGAGCTCCCCGACCGCGCCCGGCGCGACCGGAACCAGCCGGTCGTCGAGCACCCGGGCGCACATCCCGTCGAGGGGCGTGCCTATGGGCACCGACAGCAGCGGGGGCCGGTCGCGGTCCACGGCGAAGTGCGTGGCGAAGGTGGTGGTCTCGGTGGGCCCGTAGCCGTTGGCGACCGCCGTGCCGGGGCAGGCGTCCAGCACGGCGCGGACCGCGCCGGGCGGGACGGCCTCTCCCCCGGCGATGACCTCGCGCAGCGGGGCGAAGCAGGAGGGGTCCTGGGCGGCGAACAGGTCGAACAGGGCGGCGGTGACGAAGGTGGAGGTGATCCGGTGGCGGCGCGCCAGCGCGCCGAACTCCCCGGCGGTGAGCCGCTGCGGCGGAGCGACGACCACGGCGCCGCCGCGCAGCAGCGGTACCCAGATCTCGTAGGTGGCGGCGTCGAAGGCGTGCGAGGAGTGCAGCAGCACGCGCCGGTCGCGGCCCCCTCCCCAGCGGGGGTCGTGCGCCAGGGCCACCACGTCGGCGTGCGTGACCGCCACGCCCTTGGGCTCTCCGGTGGAGCCGGACGTGTGCATGACGTAGGCCAGCGCGCGGGGGTGGGGGGCGGGCAGCTCCGGTCCGGTGACCCCGTCGGCGGAGCCGTCCCCGGTGGCACGGTCCCCGGTTGAGCCACCCCCGGCGGAGTCGCCCCTGGTGGCACGGCCCCCGGTTGAGCCGCCCCCGGCGGAGTCGCCCCTGGTGGCACCGTCCACGGCCGTGCCCTCCCCGGCGGCACCGTTCCGGGCCGCGCCGCCCCGTCCGTCCACTCCGGTCTCCGGGCCGCCCTCCGCGTCCAGGTCGATGATCCGGGCCAGGTCGGCCAGGCGGGCGGGCAGGCGGGGGCCGAGCGCGCGGTCGGTGAGCACCAGGCGCGCGCCGGTGCGCTCGGCGGCGGCGAGCACCCGCTCGGCGGGTTCGTCGGGGTGGACGGGCACGTAGGCGCCCCCGGCGCGCAGCACCGCGAGCATCGCGGTGACCACGTGCGGCCCCCGCTCCAGCGCGAGCAGGACGGTGCCCTCGGGTGCGAGCCCGCGGGCCAGCAGCAGGCGCGCCAGGTCGGCGGAGCGGGCGTCGAGCTCGGCGTAGGTCACCGTGGGGAAGCCGCCGAGCAGGGCCGGGGCGTCGGGGGTGCGGGCCGCCTGCGCGGCGAAGGCCTCCGGGACCGAGGAGGGCGGGGCCGTGTCCGCGGGGTCGGGGGCGGGACGGGTGGACTCCTGGGAGGACAGCACGTGACGGCTCCTGGCGCGTGTTCGGGAGGGAGGACGGCGGAGGGTCGGGTGTGGGGGCGGTGTGGGGATCCGGCCGCCCGCCGCCTCGGTGGTGGCGTGGCCGTCCGGCGGCGGGCGGGCGGACGCGAATCGGACCGCCATTCCCAGCGGACCGCCGGACGTCAACAGAGCGTGCCATACCGGCTTATCCAACCGGGCACTTTACCAAAAACACCTTCATCCAGATATTCCCTTCGACGACAGACAACCCCAGACCGATCACCTTGCACCACACGGAATACTCAAGCCCCAAATCAGACAAAATATGGCAAAAGCCATATTCATCAGATCGTGCCAGCACAAAGCCATGCAAAGCGAACAAAAGCCACACATGAGCGGAAGGTTTAGATACCGTACGGAGTGGTTAAATTACTCAAAGTAAAGGATCGGACAATACCTGTCCACATGCGGCCATCAGGGAAATTCCACCTCCGGACGCAGGTCAGCCCGTACGCACGCCCCCGACGTACGACACCGCCGAAACCGCGCCCCCGCCCCGGGCCCCGACGACCGCGCCCCGGCGCCGCCCCACGGGAGCGCACCGACCCGGGCGGGCACATCACCGCTGCTCAGGACCTCAACAAGGCCCATACCACACCCCGGAACCCAGTACACGGGTTACTCCACAAAAGACCGAACCGCGTTCACCCGACGATCCCTTCGGCCCCGCTCCCGCAGAAGAACCGCCGTTTCAGCGATCAAAACAGCGCATACGCGAACAGGAGCACTATTGACCGCAATCCCCCCTTCACCAGCACGAACGGGTGACAAGGAACACAATCACGCGGGTAAACCCAGGCCGTTGTCGACCGACGTCCACAACGCGACACGACCCTCCCATCCAAGCCTTCACCGTCCCGACCGGAAGGCGAACCCCCTGCTAACGGCGGGGATACACCGGGAAAAACACGAAGGCCTCGGTACGGGGCTAATGTCTTCACACCCCGGAAATCTCCTGGAAGGCCAGGACCGTATTCCCCGTCACCTGGTTCCCGACATATCCGAAACCCTTGCCAAGATTCGAAGCGATATGTGAGTATCCGTGGCACGTGCGGTGTACCGCCCCGTCCCCACCGAAGCGACCGGCCGCTCCCGTCCCGAGCGCCGGCCTTTCGGGTGCCCTCCGACTCCCACGAGGAGAACGTCGTGCGCGACGCCCTGTCCGACCTGCTCCGCCGGACCTCTCACCAGGCCGGCGTCCCCGGAGCCCAACTGGCGGTCTACCACCGCGGTGAGCTGCACACCTGCGCCACCGGGGTGGAGAACATCCAGACGGGGCGCCCCGTGGCGCCCGACTCGCTCTTCCCGATGGGGTCGGTGACCAAGACCGTCACCGCCGCCCTGGTCATGCAACTGGTGGAGGACGGAGACGTCGACCTCGACGCCCCGGTCCTGGACCACCTGGGCGGGGCCGCCCCCGACCACCCGCTGCGGGGCGCCACCCCCCGCCACCTGCTCAGCCACACCGCCGGGCTGGTCTCGGAGCGCTCCGAGACCGCGCCCGCGCCCTCCCTGCGCCGCTACGTCTCCTCGCTCGCGCCCGAGGACCGCGTCGCCGAGCCGGGCACGCTGTTCTCCTACTCCAACACCGGCTACGCCGTGGCGGGCCGGCTCGTGGAGACCGTCACCGGACAGAGCTGGTGGGAGACCGTGGAGTCACACCTGTGCGGCTCCACCGGCATGGAACTGGCGCCGGTCCTGACGCCGCGCCCCTTCCCCACCGCCGACCTGGTCACCGGGCACGCCGTCGACGGCGCGGGCCGGGCCCACCCGGTGGGCTTCCACATCGAGCCCGCGCTGGCCCCGGCCGGGGGCCTGGCCGCCAGCGCCACCGCCCTGGCCGCCTTCGGCCGCGCCTTCCTCGACCCCGAGCACGCCGCCCTGGACGGCGAGGTCGCCGCACCGGACGTGCTGCGCGAGATGGGCCGCTCGGTGAGCGTGGCCGACCCCTTCGGCCTGGCCGACGGCTGGGGCGCCGGCTGGTCGCTGCACCTGGCCGGTGACCGCCTGTGGTACGGCCACGACGGCACCCTGGACGGCGCCACCTGCAACCTGCGCGTGGACCCCGAGGGCGGCTCGGTGGTGGCGCTGACCACCAACGCCACCACCGGCGTGACCGCCTGGGAGCACGTGGTCCGCGGCCTGCGCGAGCTGGGGGTGGACGTGGGCCACTACCGCCAGCCCGACGCCGCGGCCGAGGGCACCGCCACCGGGCCCGGCCCGGACCGCGTCACGGGGCGCTACGGCAACGGCGGCCTGGCCGCCGAGGTCGTCCCGGGCCGGGACGGGTACCGGCTGGTCATGTCCAACGGCTTCGAGGGCGCGCTGTCCACCGGCCCGGGCGGCGCCTTCCGCGTCGTCTCCGAGCGCCACGGCGGGATCGCGCTCAGCGGGCGCTTCCTGGCCGACCCCGCCGAGCCCCGGCGCGCCACGGCGCTCCAGTACAACGGGCGCACCCTGCGCCTGAGCGGGCTCGCCGTGGGCCCCAACGCCTGATCCACTCCCTGCGCAGACGAGGACCGGCACAGCCACCATGAGCAGCGAAGCCACCGCCGACCCCACCACCGACGCCGCCCGGGCCAGGGCACGCGAGGAGGTCCTGCGCCGCCTGCGCTCGCGCGGCGGGAGCAGCCAGGACATCCCGCGCGTGCCCCGCGACCGCCCGGCCGCGCTGTCCTTCGCCCAGCAGCGGCTGTGGGTCCTGGAGCAGATGGCTCCCGGCCGCACCGACTACAACTCCGCCCTGGTGCTGCGGCTGACCGGGGACCTGGACGCCGGGGCGCTGCGGCGCTCCCTGACCGCGCTCGTGCACCGGCACGAGTCCCTGCGCACGACCTTCACCGAGGTGGACGGCGAGGGGCACCAGGTCATCGGCGCCCCCCGCGAGGTGGAGCTGCCGGTGACCGCCGCCGGGAGCCGCGAGGAGGCCGCCGAACTTGCGGCCCGCGAGTACGCCCTGCCCTTCGACCTGGAGCGCGGCCCCCTGATGCGGGCCAGGCTGCTGGCCGAGGGGCCCGGCGTCCACGTGCTGGTGCTGTGCCTGCACCACATCGTCACGGACGGCTGGTCCCTGGACCTGCTGCGCACCGAACTGGACACCCTCTACCGCGCCGCCACCGCCGACCCCGGGCGCGCGCCGGACTCCCTGGCCGAGGAGCTGGGCACGCCGCCCCTCCAGTACGCCGACTACGCCGCGTGGCAGCGCACGCGCCTGGACGGCCCCGCCCTGGACCGCTCGCTGGAGTACTGGCGCCGCAGGCTCGCCGACCCGCCCGTGCTCGAACTGCCCGCCGACCGGCCACGCCCGGCCGTGCGCGAGGGGGCGGGCGACACCCTGCCCTTCGCGCTGCCCGCACCTCTGACGGAGCGCCTCGAACGCCTGGCCGCCGACCACGGCACCCACCTGTCCACGGTGCTGCTGGCCGCGGCCCAGGTGACCGCGGCCCGCTGGAGCCGCAACCCCGACGTGGTGCTGGGCACCGTCGCCTCCGGCCGCGAGGACCGGCGGCTGCACGCGACGGCGGGCTTCTTCGTCAACACCCTGGCCGTGCGCCAGCACGTGGACGAGGAGCTGTCCTTCGGCGCGCTGCTCGACCGGACGCGCTCCGGGTTCCTCGCCGACCTCGACCACGGGGAGGTCCCCTTCGACACGGTCGTGGACGCCGTCCTGACCGAACGCGACCCCGCCGTGCCGCCGCTGGTGCAGGCCGCCGTGGTCTTCCAGAGCGCCCAGGGGCCCGAGGCGGGGCTGGGCGGCCTGGAGGCCGAGCCCGTGCCGGTGCGGCGCGGCCAGTCGGTCTTCGACCTGACCCTGGAGTTCCGCCCCGGGCCCGGCGGCGTCGCCGGTTCGGCCGAGTTCGACACCGCGCTGTTCGACCGCGCCACCGTGGAGCGCCTGGTCCAGGACCTGGTGCGGGTGCTGGAGAACGCCGAGGACCCCCGACCGCTGCGCGCCGTGGCGCTGGTCGGCCCCGAGCGGGCCGGGGAGCTGGAGCGCTCCTGGACCGGGGAGCCCGGGCCCCGGCCGCGGAGCCTGCCCGAGCTGTTCGCCGAGCGGGCGCGTCTGCGCCCCGACGACCCCGCCCTGGTCGGCGCGGACCGCACCGTCTCCTTCGCCGAGGCGGACGGGCGGGCCGCGCGCCTGGCCCGGCGGCTGCGCGAACTCGGCGTGGCGCGGGGCGACCGCGTCGGCGTGTGCGTGGAGCGCGGCCCGGCCCTGGCCGAGGCCCTGCTGGGAGTGGTGTACGCGGGGGCGGTCTACGTCCCCCTGGACCCGGAGTACCCGAAGGAGCGGCTGGCCGCGATCCTCGACGACGCCGAGCCGCGCGCGGTGGTCGCCGACGCCGCGGGCGCCCGTCGCCTCCCCGGGGGCGGTCCGCTGGTGGACGCGGCCGACCCCGACGTGGACCGCGCGGAGCCGCTGCGCGAGCGCGTCCTACCCGAGGACCCCGCCTACCTCATCTACACCTCCGGCTCCACCGGAAGGCCCAAGGGCGTCCTGGTGGCGCACCGCGGCCTGGCCGCCCTGGCCGCCTTCCAGGGCGAGCGCATGCGCGTGGGCCCCGGTTCGCGGTTGCTCCAGTTCGCCTCCCCCAGCTTCGACGCGGCCATCGCCGAGCTGGTGGTGGCGCTGCTCAACGGCGCGGCCGCCGTGCTGCTGCCGCGGCCCTCCCTGGCGGGCGAGGGCCTGCCCCGCGCCCTGCGCGAGCACCGCGTCACCCACGTGACCCTGCCGCCCGCGCTGCTGCCCGGCCTGTCCCCCGACGAGCTGGGCCCGGTGGAGCACCTGCTCGTCGCGGGCGAGGCCTGCCCCGGCGAGCAGGTCGCCCGCTTCTGCGGCGACCGGGCCGTGTACAACGGCTACGGCCCCACCGAGTCCACCGTGTGCACCACCCTCAGCGCGCCGCTGACGGACGGCGGCATCCCTCCCCTGGGCGACCCCGCGACGGGCACCCGCGTACGGGTCCTGGACCGCTGGCTGCGCCCGGTGCCCGACGGCGTCCCCGGCGAGCTCTACATCAGCGGCGACGGGCTGGCGCACGGCTACCTCAACCTGCCCGGCACCACCGCCGCCCGCTTCGTCGCCGACCCGGACGCCGAGGGCGGGCGCATGTACCGCTCCGGCGACCTGGTCCGCCGCGTCGGCGGGCGGCTGGAGTTCCTCGGCCGCACCGACGACCAGGTCAAGATCCGCGGCCACCGGGTGGAGCCGGGCGAGGTCGAGCACGCCCTCACCCGCCTGCCCGGGGTCGAACGGGCCGTGGTCGTGGTCGACGGCACCGGAGCCTCGCGCCGCCTGGTCGCCTACGCCGTCCCCTCCCCCGGGCACGCGCCGACCCCCGCCGACCTGGAGCGGGCCGCCCGCGTGCTCCCCGCCTACATGGTCCCGGCGGCCTTCGTCGTGCTGGAGAGCGTCCCGGTCACCGCCAACGGCAAGACCGACCGGCGCGCCCTGCCCGCCGTGGACTGGGCCGCGCGCTCCGGTACAGGGCACACGGCCCCGCGCAACCGCGTGGAGCGGGAGCTGGCCCGGGTGTGGTGCTCCCTGCTGGGCCTGGAACGCGTCGGCGTGCACGACGACTTCTTCCGCGTGGGCGGCGACTCCGTCACCGGCGTGCGCGTGCTCGCCCGCGCCGCCGAGCGGCTGGGCTCCCGGCCCCCGCTGCGCGCGCTGTTCGAGCGGCCCACCATCGCGGCGCTGGCCGAGCTCTACGACGGCTCCGGCGACCGCCGCGACGCGCCCGCGCGGACGGAGCGCCAGGGCCCCGCGCCCCTGTCCGCCGCCCAGCGCCGGATGTGGTTCCTGGACCAGTACTCGCCCGGAGGGTCCGGGTACAACTCCGGCGGCGCGCTGCGCCTGACCGGTGAACTGGACACCGCGGCGCTGGAGCGGGCCCTGCACGCCCTGTCCGCGCGCCACGAGGCGCTGCGCACGGTCTTCCCGTCCCGGGACGGCACGCCGCACCAGGTCGTGCTCCCCGATTCCGGTCTGACCGTGGAGAGGGTCGGGCTGGACGGCCCGCCCGGCGCCGGACGCGAGGAGCGGCTGGACGCTCTGCTGGAGGAGTTCGCCGCGCGGCCCTTCGACCTGGCCCGTGGACCCCTGACCCGGGTCCTGCTGGTGCGCGTGGACGAGGGCGACCACGTCCTCTCCGTCGCCATGCACCACATCGTCACCGACGCCTGGTCGATGTCGGTGCTCTTCGGGGACCTGGGCGCGCTCTACGAGGCCGCCCGCGAGCGGCCCGGCATCCCGGCCGACGCGCTGCCCGGCGCCGCGGGCCTGGAGCCGGTGGGCCTGCGCGCCACCGACGTGGCCGTGTGGCAGGAGGAGCGGGCCCGCTCGGGCGCCTTCGAGGAACACCTGCGGTACTGGCGCGAGCAGCTCGCCGGGGTGGAGCCCCTGGCGCTGCCGACCGACCGGCCCCGGCCCGCCCGGCGGCGCGGCCTCGGCGCCGCGCGCGCCTTCGAGGTCCCCGCGCGGGTGCGCGAGGGCGTCCGCGCGCTGGAGTCCGAGCACGGCCTGACGCTGTTCATGGTGCTGGCCGCCGCCACCGCGGTGACCCTCGCCCGCCACAGCGGCCAGCGCGACCTCGTGCTGGGCACGGTGACCTCCGGACGCGACGACGCGGCCCTGGAGAACACGGTCGGGTTCTTCGTCGACACCGTGGCCCTGCGCCTGCGGGTGGACCCCGACGCGAGCGCGGCCTCGCTGCTCGCCGACGTGCGCGAGACCGTCCTGGCCGCGTTCGAGCACGGCGAGGTGCCCTTCGACGGCGTCGTGGACGCGACCGGGCAGGAGCGCGACCCCTCCCGCCCCACCCTGGTCCAGGCGCTGGTCACCCTGCGCAACACACCGGGCGCCCCCTGGCGGGTCGGCGGACTCCGCGCGCGCCCGCACGACGTCGCCCACCGGCACACCCAGTTCGACCTGACGGTGGAGTTCGCGGAGGAGGACGGGCGGCTGCTGGGCGCGGTGGAGTACGACACCGACCTGTTCGACGCCCGCACCGCCGACCGGATCGCCCACCACCTGACCGCCGTCCTGGACCTGCTCTCCCGTGCGCCCGGGGCGCCCGTGCGCTCCCTGGCCCCCGCGCCCGCCCCGGAGGAGGCCGAGGCCCTGCGGTCCTGGGGCACCGGCGCGCCCGGCCACCCCCCGGCCTCGGTGCCCGGCGTGTTCGGCGAGCGGGCGCGCGAGAACCCCGACCACCCGGCCCTGGCGGGCCCCGGCACGGCGGTGACCTACGCCGAACTGGACCGCGCCTCGGCGGCCCTGGCGGCGCGGCTGCGCTCGCTGGGGGTGGGGGCCGAGACGCCCGTGCCCCTGCTGCTGGAGCGGGGGCCGCACGTGGTCACCGCGATGCTCGCGGTGCTGCGCGCCGGGGGCGCCTACGTCCCGGTGCACGCCGACGACCCCGCCGAACGCGTCCGCCTGCTGGTCGCCGAGACGGGGGCGCCCTGCGTGATCACCGACGCCGCCTCCGCCGACCGGGTGCCGCCGACCTGCACGGCGGTGCTGGTCGACGCCGCCGACGCCGCACCGGCCACGGACGTCGGGGCGCGTGGACTGGACGGCGCCCGCCCCGACCAGCTCGCCTACGTCATGTACACCTCCGGTTCCAGCGGCGCGCCCAAGGGCGTGGCGGTGACCCACGCCGACGTGGTGCGCCTGGCCGCGGACCGGCGCTGGTCCGGCGGGCACGCCCGGCGCACGCTCTTCCACTCCTCACACGCCTTCGACGCCGCCACCTACGAGATCTGGGCGGCGCTGCTGACCGGCGGCACCGTCGTGGTGGCCCCGCCGGGGCGCCTGGACGCGGACGGCTTCGCCGCCCTGGTGTCGGAGCACCGGGTCAGCGCCACCTTCGTCACCGCGGCGCTGTTCAACCTCTACGCCGCGCAGGACCCCTCCTGCTTCACCGGGATGGAGCAGGTCATCACCGGGGGCGAGGCGGCCAGCCCGCACGCGGTGGAGCGGGTGCGCCGAGCCTGCCCGGACACGATCGTGGCCAACGGCTACGGGCCCACCGAGACCACCACCTTCGCCGCCCACCACGCGCTGCCCCGGGAGGGAGCCACGCCCGAACCGGTGCCGATCGGCCGCCCCCTGGACGGCACCCGGCTGCACGTGCTGGACGAGCGGCTGCGGCCGGTCCCGGTGGGCGCGGTCGGCGAGCTGTACGTGGGCGGCCGGGTCACCCGCGGCTACCACGGCCGCCCCGGGCTGACCGCCGAGCGCTTCGTGGCCGACCCCTTCGGCGTCGGCGGGCGGCTCTACCGCACCGGCGACCTGGTGCGCTGGAACAACTCCGGCGAGCTGGAGTACACCGGCCGCGCCGACGCCCAGGTCAAGCTGCGGGGCTTTCGCATCGAACCCGGGGAGGTGGAGGCGGCCCTGCTGCGCCTGCCCGACGTGGCGCAGGCCACCGTCCAGGTGCACCGCTCCGCCTCCGGAGCGCGCGGCCTGGTCGCCTACGCGGTCCGCGCTCCGGGAGCGGACGCGGACCTGCCGGACCTGCGCGAGCGGCTGCGCCGGACCCTGCCCGACTACATGGTCCCGGGCGCCGTGGTGTTCCTGGACGCCATCCCCCTCAACGCCAACGGCAAGGTGGACCGGGCCGCCCTGCCCGAGCCCGCCGAGCCCGGGGAGCGCGCCGCCCCGGACGCGGCCCCGCGCGGCGCCGTCGAGGAGGCGCTCGCGGGCATCTGGGCGGAGCTGCTGCGGGTCGCGGAGGTGGGCCGCCACGACAACTTCTTCTCGCTGGGCGGCGACTCGATCCTGAGCATCCAGATGGTCTCGCGGGTGCGCGAGGCCGGATGGAACATCACCACGCGCGACGCCTTCCTGCACCAGACGGTCGCCGACCTGGCCGCCGCGGCCGAGCGGGGCGGGGCGGCGGACGGCGCGGCCGTGCGGATCCCGGTCACCGGGACCGTCCCGCCCACGCCGGTGGAGCGCTGGTTCCTGCGCACCCGCACGCGCCGCCCCGAGCACTTCGACATGTCGCTGCTGTTCGAGGCCGCCGAGGGCACCGACCCGCGGCTGTGGGCTCGGGCCGCCGACAGCCTGCCCGCGCACCACGACATGCTGCGGCTGCGGGTCACCGACACCGCGGACGGCCCGCGCGGACACCTGGACGCCGACGCGGCGCCCGGCGCCAGGGTGGTGCGCGTGGACGGCGGCGACGGGGAGCTGGAGCGGGCGGTGGAGCGCGAGGCCCTGCGCGAGCGCCCCGCCAAGCGGCTCGCGGAGGGGCCCCTGTTCGAGGCGGTGGTGTTCGACCCGGGCGGGCGCCGGGCTCCGCGCGTGCTGCTGTCGGCGCACCACCTGGTGGTCGACGCCGTGTCCTGGCGGGTGCTGCTGGAGGACCTGGCCACCGCCTACGGGCAGCTGGAGCGCGGGGAGGCGGTGGACCTGGGAGCGCCCACCACCCCCTTCCCCGAATGGGCGCGCCGCCTCGGGGACCACACCGCCCGGGGCGCCTTCGACGGGGACGCCGGTTACTGGGCCGACCTCGCGACCCGGGCCGCGGACGCCCGCCTGCCGGTGGAGCTGGACTCGGGCCCCAACGACGTGGCCTCCCAGCGGATCGTCACGGCCTCCCTGTCGACGGAGGAGACCGAGGCGCTGCTGCGCCGGGTGCCCGGCACACTGCGCAGCAGCATCGACGACGTGCTGCTCGGCGCGCTGGGCCGGGTGCTGACCGACTGGAGCGGCGACCCCCGCCTGCTGGTGGCCAAGGAGGGCCACGGCCGCGAGGACCTGTTCGACGACGTGGACCTGTCCCGCACGGTGGGCTGGTTCACCGCCATCCACCCGGTGCTGCTGGAGGTCCCCCCGGGCACCGGCACGGCCGAGGCGGTGGCCGCCGCCCGGGCCCAGCGGCGGGCGGCGCCGGAGGCGATCGGGTTCGGGGCGCTGCGCGAGCTGGGCGGCGACGGGGTTCCGGCTCCGCTGGCCGCGATGCCCGAACCCCGGGTGGCCTTCAACTACCTGGGGCGGTTCGGCGACCAGGACGGCGGCCCCGTGGGGCGTCTGCTGCCCCTGCCGCCGTGCGACCACGCCCCCCAGGAGGAGCGCACCGGCCTGTTCGACGTGACCGGCGGCGTCACCGGCGGGCGGTTGGAGTTCTCCTGGACCTACTCGGCCAACCGGCACCGGCCCGAGACGGTGCGGGCCCTGGCCGACGAGTACACCGAACGGCTGCGCGGCCTCGTGCGCGAGGCCGGGCGGGGGCGCGCGCGGAACCGCCGGGCGCGCTGACCGTGCCGCGCGAACGGCGCGCGGCACCCACGACGACAAGGAGACGGAACGACGTGAGCAACCCCTTCGACGACGAGGACGCCCGCTTCCTCGTGCTGGTCAACGACGAGGGCCAGCACTCCCTGTGGCCCGCGTTCGCCGAGGTGCCCCGGGGCTGGCGGGTGGCGCAGGGCGAGACCTCCCGGGCCGAGGCACTGGAGTACGTGGAGCGCGAGTGGACCGACCTGCGCCCGGCGAGCCTGATCGCCGCGCAGGAGGGCTGAACCCGCCGGGGGCGCGCGGGTCCGGTGCGCCCCCGGCCCTCAGGCGTCGCCGTTGTCGCGCAGCATGCGCAGCACCGCCTCCTCCACCCCGCCCTGGGTGGCGAGTTCGCCCGAGGACGCCTCACCGCCCAGTTCGGGCAGCGCCCCGGCGATCGTCACACCCCGCTCGTGCAGCCGGAAGACGCGGGGGTCGATGTAGGAGTCCCGGGCCACCGCCTCGGTGTTGCCCAGGTAGTCGGCCACCTCGCGGACCACGTGGGTCCTCAGCCGGGCCAGGGCCCTGTCGTCCTCGGGCGGCACGGCCACCGCCACCCCGACCGCGGCCAGGACCGTCGCGTGCCAGGTGCGGAACTCCTTGACCGTGTGCTCCTCCCCGGCTACCTCGCGCAGGTAGGAGTTGAGGTCGTCGGTGTTCACGTCGTGCCAGTCGTCGCCGACGCGGTAGGCGAACAGGTCCTGCCCCGGTGAGCGGACGCGCTGGAGGCCGGAGACCACCCGGCAGATCTCGGGTTCGGCGCACTCGACGCGCTGGTCCTGGCCGGACTTGCCGGGGAACTCGAACACCACCGTGCCGCGTCTGCGGTGGACGTGCTCGCGCAGCAGGCTCGCCACCCCGTAGGAGTCGTTGCGGGCGGCGTAGGCGTCGCCCCCCGCCCGCAGGAAGCCGAGGTCGATCAGGCGGACGGCCGCGGCCAGAACGCGCTCGCGCCGCAATCCGCGGCGGCCCAGGTGCTCGGCCAGCGTGCCGCGGATCCTGGGGAGCAGTTCGGCGAAGTCGAGCATCCGGTCGTACTTGGCCTCCTCGCTCCGGCGCCGCCACTCGGCGTGGTAGAGGTACTGGCGGCGGCCCGCGTCGTCGGTGCCGCACGCCTGGATGTGCCCCTCGGGCGAGGGGCAGATCCACACGTCGTGCCAGCCCGGGGGCACGACGAGTTCCTTGATGCGCCGGATCTGGTCGGGGTCGGTGACCGGCTTGCCGTCCGGGCCGTGGTAGCTGTGGCCGCGGCCGCGGCGACGCCTGGTGATCCCCGGCTCGGCCGGGTCGCTGCGCCGCAGGCTCATACCGGGGCCTCCTCACGGACGACCATGCGCGTTCCCCGAACCGTTCGCCCGCTCAGGACGGGCCCCGGCCGGGCGGGCGCTCCGGGCTCTCGGGCACCGCCCGCGCGTCGGCGGCGTCGGCGGTGTCCTCGCCGCCCTCGGGCCCGGGGTCCCGGTGCGCCTCATCGCCTCCCTCGGCCGAGTGCAGGCGGTCCTTCAACAGCTCCAGCACCCGCATCCGGCCGGAGTGGCTCTCCTCGTAGGCGATCAGCTCGCGCACCCGCTCCGCGGGGAGGGAGCGGACGCGTTCGTCCAGGTCCCGGAGTGAGAGGTCCTCGTAGCCGGGGACAGGAGGAGTCGCCATGCCGCCCACCCGCTTCCTCTGCGATGGTCAGGTGCAGCAGCACAGCTACCCGCGGGGCCGGAGCGGAAAACGAGAGCGCGGACCCGCCCCGCTCCGCGTGCGCGGAGCCGGACGGGTCCGGCGCGGGGCGCTGCTACCCCTTCGCTGCGGAGCGGCGGCGGGCCACCTCGTAGAGGGACACCCCGGCGGCCACGGAGGCGTTCAGCGACTCCGCGTTGCCGATCGGGATGCTCGCGACCACGTCGCAGGCCTCGCGCACCAGGCGGGACAGGCCCTTGCCCTCGGAGCCGATCACGATGACCAGCGGGCCGGTGGCCAGCTCCAAGTCCGGGATGGGGGTGTCGCCGCCGGCGTCGAGGCCGACGACGAACACGCCCTCCTTCTTGTAGCCCTCCAGCGCGCGGGTCAGGTTGGTGGCCTGGGCCACGGGCAGCCGGGCGAGGGTGCCCGCGGAGGTCTTCCAGGCGGTGAGGTTGACCCCGGCCGAGCGGCGCTCGGGGATGAGCAGGCCGTGCGCGTTGAACGCGGCGGCCGAACGCGCGATGGCGCCGAGGTTGTGCGGGTCGGTCACCCCGTCCAGGGCCACGATCAGCGCCGGGGTGTCGGACTCCAGCGCCGTGTCCAGCAGGGCCTCGGGCGCGCGGTACTGGTAGGGGCGCACCTGGAGCGCGAGCCCCTGGTGGGCCGCGCCGGGCTGGCCGTTGCTCTCGCAGCGGCGGTCGAGCTCGGTCTTGGTGACCTCCAACACGTCCAGGCCGCGCTCACCGGCGATCCGGGCCGCCTCGTTGACGCGCTCGTCCGGGTCGAGGCTGTTGGCCAGGAACAGGCGGGTGGCGGGCATGCCGACGCGCAGCGCCTCCACCACCGGGTTGCGCCCCACCAGCAGGTCGGAGGCGTCCGCACGGCGGCGCTCCCCCTGCTGCGGGCCCCGGGCCTGGCCTCCGGAGTCGGGGCGGCGGGCGGCCCTGGCCCGCTGCTTGCCCTCGTACCAGTGCCGCTGCTCGGCGGGCAGGGTGCCGCTCTTGCCCTCCAGCGAGCGGCGGCCCTTGCCTCCGCTGCCCTTGGTCGGGCCCTTCTTGCTCTTCTTCGCCGGCATGGTCGCCGCCTCCCCGTCAGTGTCGCGGGCATGCCGGAGGCGCGTGGCATCCGGCTGGTGGAATATGGCCTGCCAACGTGAACGCGGCGGCAAACTCCCAGACTAACGCCGCCGCGCCACCGCCCGGGCCGCCTCAGTCGCGGCGCAGGTCCCAGCGCGGGCCCTCGGGGGTGTCCTCGACCACGACGCCCGCCCCAGCGAGCTGGTCGCGGATCGCGTCGGCCGCCGCGTAGTCCTTGCGGCCGCGGGCGGCCTGGCGCTGCTCCAGGGCGACCGCCACCAGGGCGTCCACGACCTCGCGCAGCCCCTGGTCCCCGCCGGTGGCCCACTGCTCCCCGAGCGGGTCCAGGCCCAGGACGCCGAGCATGGTGCGCAGCTCACCGGCGATCTCGGCGGCCTGCTCCTTGCCGCCCGCCGCCAGCGCCGTGTTGCCCTCGCGGACGTGGCCGTGCACGACGGCGAGCGCCTGGGAGACCCCGAGGTCGTCGTTGAGCGCGGACGCGAACTCCGCGGGGACGTCCGCGGCCGGGACGACCTCGCCCAGCACCTCGACGGCGCGGGTGAGGAAGCCCTCGATGCGCTGGTAGGCGGTGGCCGCCTCCTGGAGGGCGGCGTCGGAGTAGTCGATGACCGAGCGGTAGTGCACCTGGCCCAGGTAGTACCGCAGCTCGACCGGGCGCACCTTGCGCACCATCTGCGGGATGAGCAGGGAGTTGCCCAGCGACTTGCTCATCTTCTCGCCGCCGACGACGAGGAGCCCGTTGTGCAGCCAGTACTGGGCGAAGCCGTCCCCGGCCGCGCGGGACTGGGCGAGCTCGTTCTCGTGGTGCGGGAAGACCAGGTCCAGGCCGCCGCCGTGGATGTCGAAGCTGGGGCCCAGGTACTTGGTGGCCATGGCCGAGCACTCCAGGTGCCAGCCGGGGCGTCCGCGCCCCCACGGGGTGTGCCAGCTGGGCTCGCCCGGCTTGGCGCCCTTCCACAGGGCGAAGTCGCGGGGGTCGCGCTTGTCGCGGTCCGCGTCGCAGTCGGCCGACTCCACGACCTGGTCCAGGCGCTGGTTGGACAGGCCCCCGTAGGGCGGGTAGGAGCGCACGTCGAAGTAGACGTCGCCGGAGCCGTCGGAGGCGGCGTAGGCGTGGCCCGCGTCGATGAGGCGGTGCATGAGGTCGATCATCTCGGGCACGTGCCCGGTGGCCCGCGGCTCGACGGTGGGCGGCAGGCAGCCCAGGATCTCGTACGCGTGCGTGAAGGCGCGCTGGTTGCGCTCGCTGACCTGCCACCACGGCACGCCCTCGTCCGACGCGACCCGGATGATCTTGTCGTCGATGTCGGTGACGTTGCGGCAGAAGGTGACGTCGTACCCCAGGTGCGTCAACCAGCGGCGCAGGATGTCGAAGTTCACCCCGGAGCGGATGTGCCCGATGTGCGGGGGTGCCTGCACCGTGGCACCACACAGGTACAGGGAGGCGGCCCCCTCGCGCAGCGGGACGAACTCGCGGACCTGTCGGGCACTGGTGTCGTAGAAGCGCAGACTCACGTTGTCAAGCGTATCCCCTTTCCCTTCGCAACGACGTCACAAACCAGGGACTCCCAGGTGGGAGAAGTCCTCCCGGACATCCCCAAGTGCGTATATGTGATTGGCCGTATTCGGACGCACGAGGTGTGAGATAACCCTGACCGGAAGTCCGTTCCCAGGGTTCTCCCGAGCGCCACTCCCTGCATATTCCGACAGAACGACACAGAACACCCGGGGACGGCCCGTCTGGTAGCGACCATAATCGGCCGGAATCTCGTGTTCGCGGCACCGCCTGGACTACGCTGCGAAGGCGATGGCCCCTTACAACAACGCCCCCGAGTCAGGGACACGGAACGGTAGGCCCGCAGCAGGTCGCGGCGCGGGAGCCGGTGCTCTCGTCGGTGGCGGCCTGTTCGTCGGCCTCATCGCCCTGTGCGCCCTCGTCATCTCCTACAACGGCATCTTCCAGTTCGCCGAGTACGGCGGCCACGAGGGCAGCCCCCTCGCCCACGTGTTCCCGGTGACCTACACCCTGCTGCTGATGATGGCGTGCTGGGTGAGCTACCTGCTGCGCGGAGCGCCTCCGCGCGAGCGGCTCTGGGTCGACCTGGTGCTGATCCCGGTGCTGGTCCTGTTCGCCGCGACGGCGATGCTGATGAGCAGCCTGGAACTCGTCGAGCGGGTGCACCAGGGGGTCGCCAACGTGATCGTGGCGGTGGCGCCGCTCGCGGCGCTGCTGGTGGCCTTCCTGCTGTGGATGACCCTGCGCGCGCACATGCGCAGGCGTCGCCGCTCTCGGATGGCGAGGCCGCGTCCGGCGGACGACCCCACGACCGTGCTGCACGCCCGCACCGCGGTCCCCCCGCGCGGGGACACCGCTCCCCTGTCCGCCCCGGAGGGCGGCACGCTCCAGACGCGGCTGCTGCGCCTGGGCGCCGACGACCGGGACGAGGACGAGGAGGAGACCGAGGCGTTCGCGCCGGTCGGCCGTCCCGGCCGGGACGAGGACAGCTGGGACCAGGACCGCCGGGACGAGGGCCGCAGGGCAGGGGACGGCCGGGACGAGGACGGTTGGGACCAGGACCGCCGGGACGACGAGGACCCGGGGTCCGCCGGGGTCCCGGAGACCTCGGGAGGCTCCGGGGCGTTCGCGCGGTCGGAGGATTCCGAGGAGCGGCAGGAGCGGCGGGAGCACGGGAGGGTCCCCGAACCCGACGCCGCCTGGGACCGGGACGAGCCGGGCCGGGACGGGGACGGCTGGGACGACGAGGAGTTCGCCGCCGAGCCGCTGCCCGTGGCCGGGACCGACGCACCGCGTTCCTGCACCGGGAACGAGCGGGACAGCCGGGACGACTGGGACGACGGGGACGGGGTCGAGGCGTCCGTGGCGACGGTGCGCCTGCCCCGGCGCTCGCGGGACGGGCACAACCCGATCAAGCGGGCCGCCGAGGAGACCCCGGTGGTGCCCGGCGCGGCCGCACCCGCCGACGACGGACCGGAGCCGGAAACGGCGCCGGAGCCGGTCGCGGTGGTCCCCGACCACCTGGCCGACGAGGGTTTCGAGCACGAGCCGCCCTTCGGCGACCCGGTGTCGGACGAGGCCGACGCCCCGCCGGTGGCCGCGGAGCCCGAGCCGGAGCCGGAGCCGCACGTGGAACCCGAGCGCCGCGTGCGGCCGGAGCCGGAGACCGGGACCGTCACGGCCTTCGAGCCGGAGCCCGAACCGGCGGAGGAGCCCGCGGAACCCCGGCGGGAACCCGCTCCCGCCGTGGCGCCCGAGCCGGTGGCGGACGCACCGTCCGAGCCGGACCCCGTGGCGGGGACCGAGGACGCGCGGGCCGGGTCCGTACCGGAGTCCACGTCCGTGCCGGACTCGCGGAGTACGCCGTCCGGGCCGGAGCCCGGCACCGAGCCCGCGGCGGAAGCCGAACCCTCGGCGGAGCCCACCCCCGAGGACACAGCGCACTGGGAGCCGCCCGCGGACGACTCGGGCGCCCACGTCCTCGCGGACTACGTGCCGCCGGTGTGGACGCCGCCGGAGGACGACGCCTCCCCCTTCGCGGAGGAGCCCCGGGAGCCGGAGCCGACCCCCGTGCTGGACCACGACACCGGACCCACGGTGCGGGCGGCGTTCCGGATCGGCGAGGCCCCGGTGGAGGCGGCGCCCCCCTCGGACGCACCCGTGGAGCCCGCGCCGAGGCTGGAGGAGGCCTGGGCCTGGTACGAGTCCGACGAGGACCGGTTCCCTGAGAAGCATCCGCTCCCGGAGCCGGAACCACTCGGGGATCCCGAACCCTCCGCGACCGACGCCGACCTCCCGCCCGAGGCGGAGGAGCTTCCCCCGGCGGTCCGGGAGGAGGACGAGGACGGGCGGTTCCCCTCCTCCCCGGAGCCCCCGGCCGGGCCCGCGCCCGGTGCCGGGCGCCCCGCTCCGGAGCGGCGCAGACCCCACACACCGGTGGAGAAGCGCCCCATGGTGCTCAAGCCTCCGCGTCCGCCGCTGCCGGACTTCACGTCGGGTCCGCCCTCGCGGCGCGTGCGCAGCGAACCGCTCCGCCCGGACGAGTAGGAACGGCGGGTAGGCGCGCCCGGCGGACGGGTCGGGCAGACACCCGACGGGGCTGTGCACAGGTTGTGCACAGCCCCGAAGTCGTTCTGGTGCCCCCTGACCGCCACGGCCTAGCCTGAAGACAAGGGGGCCCTCGGAGACCACCGACACCGTGCTGCCCCGGATCACTCCGGCCCCTCCGGGCCCCGGACCCAAGCCCTCGAAGCCCACCAGGGAACGCCCGACGGCGGCACACCCGACCACGGCGCACCTCCCCCGCCACCGAGGGCGCCCGCCCTCAGATGATCTGCTCGGTCGGCAGGATCGTGATCTCGGTCAGGTTGACGTGCCTGGGCACGGACGCCACGAAGGAGACCGTCTCGGCGACGTCCTCGGACCGCAGCACGTCGATCTGCTCGATGAGGTCCGCCATGAGCTTCGAGGCGTCCGGGTCGGTGACGTGGTCGGGCAGCTCGGTGTCCACCATGCCGGGCTCGATGGTGCACACGCGGACCCGCTTGCGCCCCAGCTCCGTGCGCAGCAGCCGCGACAGCTGGGTGACGTAGGCCTTGGTCGCCGAGTAGACCTGGAACTTCTCCAGGACCCGCACCGCGGCGATCGAGGAGGTCGTGATCAGGTCGGCGGGCCGTCCCGCCGCGGCCGCGGCCTCCAACGAGCCGACGAAGGCCTGGATCGTGTTCATGACGCCGACCACGTTGGTGTTGAGCTGGGTGTCCCAGTCGTCCACCGCCAGGTCGGTGATCCCCGAGATGAGCTGGACCCCCGCGTTGGCGAAGACCAGGTCGACGGGGCCGAGCCCGTCCTCGATCCGCCGGGCGGCGGCCAGGACGGCCTCGCGGTCCGTGACGTCGGTCGGCAGCGCCAGGGCCGTGCCGCCGTTCGCGCGGATCCGCTCCTGGAGCGCTTCGAGCCGGTCGCCCCGGCGGGCGATCAGCGCGACCTTCGCTCCCAGCTCGGCGAACCGGAGCGCGGTCGCCTCGCCGATGCCGCTGGAGGCACCCGTGACGACGGCGACCCGGCCGGTGAGCGGTGTGCCGGAGACGACCTGTGCGGTGGGCTGAGTGTTCGCTGTGGTGTTCATGTCCACCATGCTCGGACCGCGGCGCCGGATGAGGGAGGCTGCGACGCGGCCCCCCTTCTCCGGCGCCCGGCTCCTAGACTCCACCCATGGCGAAGACGGAATTGGGCGAGTTCCTGCGCACTCGCCGCGCGAAGGTCACGCCGGACGCCCTCGGTCTCCCCTCGGGCGGCCACCGCCGGGTTCCGGGACTGCGGCGTGAGGAGGTCGCCCAGGACGCCGGGCTCAGCGTCGACTACTACCGGCGCCTCGAACAGGGCAGGGAACCCCGTCCCTCGGAGCCGGTGCTGGCGGCGCTGTCGGCGACCCTGCGGCTGAGCCGGGCCGAGGAGGGGCACCTGTACGCGCTCGCGGGTGTGGCGCGGCGGCTGGACGAGGAGGCGACGGTGCGCCCCGTCCCGACCGAGCTGCTCACCCTCCTCGACTCCTGGCAGGAGGCCGGGGCCATCGTGCTCGACCCCGTGCTCGACGTCATCGCCATGAACCACCGGGCGCGGGACCTGTTCCGCGGGTTCGCCGACACCGCGAACCTGCTGGAGATGGTCATGCTCGACCCCGAGGGGCCGCGGTTCTTCGTGGAGTGGGAGGCGGCGGCGGAGGCCACCGTGGCGAACCTGCGCGCCAGCGCCGACTTCAGCCGCACACCGGCGAGGCTCACCGAACTCCTAGAGACGCTCCGCAGCGGCAGCCCCGCGTTTCCCGGCCTCTGGGCCAGGCACGACGTACAGCCCAAGACCCACGAGACCAAACTGCTGCGCCACCCGGAGCGGGGACCGCTGACGGTGGACTTCCACGCCTTCAACGTCGCCAGCGCCCCCGGCTACCAGCTGCTCGTCTACCAGGAGCGCGGACGCGCGTCGTGACGGGGCCGCCCGGGCCTCAGCCCGCGGCCACGCACAGGGCCGTGGCCACGGCCGCGATGCCCTCTCCGCGGCCGGTGAGGCCCAGACCGTCGGTCGTGGTCGCCGAGATGCTCACGGGCGCTCCCACGACCTCCGAGAGCGTCTTTTCGGCCTCCGCGCGGCGCGGCGCGAACTTGGGGCGGTTGCTGATGATCTGGACGGCCACGTTGCCGATCTCGAAACCGGCCGCGCGCACGCGCGCCGCGGTCTCGGTGAGCAGGGCCGCTCCGGAGGCGCCTTTCCAGCGCGGTTCCGAAGTGCCGAAGTTGGATCCCAGATCGCCGAGTCCGCAGGCGGACAACAGCGCGTCACACGCCGCGTGGGCGGCGACATCACCGTCGGAATGGCCGCTGACGCCATCCTCTCCCGGCCATTCCAAACCGGCCAGAAAAAGGGTGCGCCCAGGAGAAAACGGGTGGACGTCCGTTCCGACGCCCACCCGAGGCATATTCGTCATCAATTACGTGATTTCAGAACCGGTTCAGGTAGTGAGAACCTCGTCGAGGAGGGCCTCGGCCTTGTCCTCGTTGGTCTTTTCCGCGAGGGCGAGTTCGCTGACGAGGATCTGCCGCGCCTTGGCCAGCATCCGCTTCTCGCCGGCGGACAGGCCGCGCTCCTTGTCCCGGCGCCAGAGGTCCCGAACCACCTCGGCGACCTTGTTCACGTCACCCGAGGCCAGCTTCTCCAGGTTGGCCTTGTAGCGCCTGGACCAGTTGGTGGGCTCCTCGGTGTGCGGCGCGCGAAGCACCTCGAAGACCTTGTCCAGGCCCTCCTGCCCCACCACGTCGCGAACGCCGACGTCCTCGGCATTCGCGGCGGGCACGCGCACCGTCAGATCGCCCTTGTCGACCCTCAGAACGAGGTAGATTCTGTCCTCGCCCTTAATGTTGCGCGTCTCGATCGCTTCAATACGAGCAGCCCCATGATGGGGGTAGACAACAGTGTCGCCGACCTTGAAAGCCATGTGACAGGTACCCCTTCCGCTACCACAAGGATACCACGAATCTGTGACTTAACGTACCTATTAGGTTTGCGAACACGCAGGTCAAGCCCCACTTTTCAGGGCTTGACAAAGTGTACCCGAGGCCTGCTGCGCACCTGGTCAGACCCTGTACGGAAGGGCTTGCGGACGCCGTGTCCGCCCCTTCACCGGAGCTTGGGAAGGGCGTTACGGACACGCCCGAGAAGCCTTCCGGGAGGGGCCGGAGCGACGGATCTCACGGTGCCGGGTCGACTGGCGCACGTCGCCCGCGAGAGCCCCCGACGACCCGCCGGAACGGCCGCCGCGGGGTCCGCCTCCGGCCGCCGCGCAGCCCGTTCGGGCCGGTCGGCCGCCCGTGTCCCCGGCCCGGCCCGGCACCGCGCGCTCCGGCGCGGCGCCGGGGGCACCCGCGGTTCGGACGCCCGAGGGGGACGCGTCCGCGTGGCGAAGAGACGGGCCCGGCCCGCGAGCGGCGTACGGCCGGCAGGTCCGGGCCCGCGCGACCGCCCTGGGCGTACGGAGTGACCGTCGAGGGGACCGCGGCCGACTTCCCGGAGGGGTCCTCTCCGGGCTCAGCCCTCGGGGTCGTAGTCCTCGCGCTTCTCCCCCGTCACCATGTAGACGAGGTTGTCGGCGACGTGCACCGCGTGGTCGCCGAAGCGCTCGTAGAACCGGCCGACCAGGGTGACGTCCATGGTGGCCTCCACCCCGTACTCCCACCCGGGGGCGAGGATGCGCTGCAGCAGCTTGCGCCGCAGCCGGTCCATCGTGTCGTCGTCCTTGTCCAGCTCCAGGGCGGTGTCGGGGTCGCGGTCCATGATGACCTCGCCCGCCTTGGTGACCAGCAGTTCCGCCTGGTGGCCCATCTCCAGCACGATCGACCGCACCGGCTTGGGGATCGCCGAGTCGGGGTGGCGGCGCCGCGCGATCTTGGCCAGGTGGACGGCGTGGTCGCCCATCCGCTCCAGGTCGCCGCGCATGTACAGGGAGGTGATGATGGTGCGCAGGTCGGAGGCGACCGGCTGCTGCCGGGCCATCAGGCTGAACGCGGTGTCCTCGATCTCCTGGTCGAGCCGGTTGATCTGCTCGTCACCGGAGATGACCTCCTGCGCCGCGTTGATGTCACTGTCCAGCAGCGCCGTGGTCGCACGAGCGACGGCGTGCCGGGCGAGCCGCGTCATCTCGACGAGGCGTTCACTCAGGCTGTCAAGGTCCTCGTGGTAGGTATCGCGCATGGCGTCAATGCTCCCAGTGGTTGATTGAAGAGTCGGCCAAGAGTTGGTGAACGATGCAAGAACCTCGGTTGTGTCGCATGCCCTGGCCGGGTAAAGCCCCAGCCAGCACGTTTACGATCGAATCGTGCAAGGGGAACTTCTCGCCGCGGTGACCGGCATCATCGGACTCGTCACGGGCGTCGTCATCGGCGTCCTGGCCGGTCCTTTCTTCCGTACGGGTACCGCCGCACGGCAGCGGCAGGCTCCGGAGCCCGCGAACCGCGATAGCGGCGTACTGCCCTCCGGCATAGCCGAGGTGCTCTCCGCGATCCCCTCCTCCGCCGTCGTGCTGGACTCCGCCGACAGGGTCCTGCGCGCCTCCTCCGCCGCACGCGCCTTCGGCATCGTGCGGGGCGAGGAACTGGTCATAGGCGAACTCCTCACCCTGGCCCGGCAGGTACGGCGGGACGGCGTCATCCGGGAGACGGACATCGAGGTCGCCGTGCGCAAGTTCGGCCCCGACGCCACGTCCTTCGCCGTGCGGGTGGCCCCCCTGGGAGGGACCGGGCTGGTGCTGGTGCTGGCCGAGGACCAGACCGAGCACCGACGCCTGGAGGCGGTCCGCCGCGACTTCGTCGCGAACATCTCGCACGAGCTGAAGACCCCGGTGGGCGCTTTGTCCCTGTTGGCGGAAACCGTACAGGACGCCAGTGACGACCCGGAAGCGGTGCGTCGCTTCACCGAGCGCATGCAGATCGAGGCCTCCCGGCTGACCGCGGTGATCCAGGACCTCATCACGCTCTCGCGCATCCAGGGCGCCGAGCCGATGGCCGAACCCGCCCGGGTCGACCTCGGCCCCGTCGTCGAGGAGGCGCTGGACTCGGTGCGCATGCCCGCGGACGCCAAGGGGATCGAGCTGGTCGGCAGCGGCGCCGAGGGCGTCGTGGTCATGGGCGACGAGGGGCTGCTGGGCACGGCCCTGCGCAACCTGGTCGCCAACGCCGTGGCCTACAGCCCCAAGAACACCCGGGTCGCCGTGTCCGTGGTGTTGTCCAGGTCCAGCGTGGACGTCAGCGTCGCCGACCAGGGCATAGGGATCCCGCAGCAGGACCTTGAAAGGATCTTCGAGCGGTTCTACCGTGTGGACGCCGCTCGGAGCCGGGCCACCGGAGGTACCGGTCTGGGCCTGGCGATCGTCAAGCACATCATGACCCACCACCGTGGAGAAGTGACCGTGTGGAGCAAGGAGGGGTCGGGGTCGACGTTCACTCTGCGTCTGCCCCGTTCCGAGAGCCGGGGGCCCGAGGCCGCCCGGAACACCGACCGTCAGGAGGCGGCACAGTGACGCGCGTACTCGTTGTCGAGGACGAGGAATCCTACAGCGACGCCCTGTCGTACATGCTGCGCAAGGAGGGCTTCGAGGTCGCCGTGGCGCCCACCGGGACCGTGGCGTTGGAGACCTTCGACCGTACCGGGGCCGACCTGGTGCTGCTGGACCTGATGCTGCCGGGGCTGTCGGGCACCGAGGTGTGCCGGACGCTGCGGCAGAAGTCCAACGTCCCCGTGATCATGCTCACCGCCAAGGACTCCGAGATCGACAAGGTCGTCGGTCTGGAGCTGGGCGCCGACGACTACGTGACCAAGCCCTTCTCCTCCCGCGAGCTCGTGGCCCGCATCCGCGCGGTGCTGCGCCGCCGGGGCGAGGACGAGGTCGTGCTGCCCGCCGCCCTGGAGGCCGGTCCCGTCCGCATGGACGTGGAGCGGCACGTGGTGACGGTGCGCGGCGACAACGTGCAGCTCCCCCTCAAGGAGTTCGAGCTGCTGGAGGTGCTCCTGCGCAACGCCGGGCGGGTGCTCACCAGGATGCAGCTCATCGACCGCGTGTGGGGCGCCGACTACGTCGGTGACACCAAGACCCTCGACGTGCACGTCAAGAGGCTGCGCGCCAAGATCGAGGAGGACCCCGGCAGCCCGCGCTACATCGTGACCGTCCGCGGTCTGGGCTACAAGTTCGAGCCGGTGACCGTCGACGTCTGAGGGGCACGGGATCTCTCCGGGGATTCCCCCTCCTGCGTCCTTCCCGTGTCCCGGGCCGTGGCGGCGTCCACAGCCCGGGCCCCGTCATACCTCCAGGACGACCGTGAACGGCCCCTCGTTGGTGAGGGAGACCGACATCTTCGCGCCGAACACCCCCGTGGCCACCACGGCGCCGAGTGAGCGCAGCTCCTCGACGACCGCGTCCACGAGGGGTTCGGCGACGGGGCCGGGCGCCGCGGCCTGCCAGGTGGGGCGGCGGCCCTTGCGCGCGTCGCCGTAGAGCGTGAACTGGCTGACGACGAGCAGCGGGGCGCCGGTGTCGGAGCACGACCGCTCGTCCTCCAGGATCCGCAGCGTCCACAGCTTCCTGGCGATCCTGGCCGCCTCGGCGGCGGTGTCGGTGTGGGTGACCCCCACCAGCGCCATCAGGCCCGGTTCGGTGACCTGCCCGACCACCTCGCCGTCCACCGTCACCGACGCGTGCGACACGCGCTGCACGACCGCGCGCATGGTGCCTCCCCCTCGTGGTCTGCGGCGGCCTACCGCCGCTGGAACTGGTTGAGCGCCCGCAGACGCCGGGCGTTGGTGATGATGCCGGTCAGCGTCACCACGAACGTGGTGATGGAGTCCGCGAAGTCCTCGATCCGCCACTCCCTCGGCCCCGTGTACCAGGCCAGGCCGTCACCGGTCAGCTCCTCGGGGGTCAGGTCGGTGAGCGCGGCCGAGGCCAGGATGTTGGCCCAGTGGTCGACGTCGTCGAAGATCACCGCGTAGGGCAGGTAGCGCGAGTACAGCTCCACCCGCTGCCCCGGGGGCGCGGTCGCCGAGCGCGGGCTCAGCAGGTAGTCGCGAAAGCCCACCGTGTGCGCGTACACCGAGCTGCCCAGGGCGGTCTTGGCGGGCATGTACTGCGCGCCCGCCGTGACGGCGGCGCCCGCGATGATGACGGCCAGCCCGGTGAACGCCGCGCTGGTGAAGACCGCCAGGACGCCGGTCAGGAGCACGCCCGCGGCCGTCACCGCCATGCCGACGGCGCTCCAGCGGCTGCGCACCTGGCTGGGCGAGCGGGCGAACCACTTCAGCCGCACCATGTCCCGGTACAGCTCCTCGCGCACGCGGTCGATGCGCGCCGGGAAGTCCGGGGAGGTGCGGGGTGAGCCGACCTGGGACAGGCGCACGGTCGGACGCCCGCCGAAGAGCGCGTCCAGCAGAAGCCACTCGTAGGAGCGGAGGGTGTCCTCCGGGGGGCCGTCCAGGCGCACCAGCCGCCAGTCCACGGACGTGAAGTGCTCGTGCGGCAGTTCCTCCAGGCGCACGTAGCCGCGCACCGCGAGGTCGACCACGGCACCGGTGAGGTCGGTGATGTCCACGGTCTCGTTGACGAGCGTGCCGATCTGTCCGGGGTGCACGTCGTCGGGCGGGGCGAACCGCAGGCGCCCGTGCTCGCCCTCGGCCACCGGGGCGTGGTCTCCGGCCGAGGCCTCGTCGCGCAGGGCGCGCTCGTCGCGGCCCCGGACGCGGATCAGCACCACCAGGCCGCCCAGGAGCACCGCCAGCAGCAGTCCGAACACGCTGGCGGTGGCCGGGGTGACCGCGAACGCGGAGGCCAGCGACCAGCGGCGGGTGAGGATGGGTTCGCCCTCGGCGGTGCCGGGCGGGTAGTTGACGACGATGTCGAGCCGGTCGCTGGGCTCCATGTCGGCCTGGAGGAAGTGGGCCACGCCCGCGTCGGCGCCCATGTCGGAGGCCGTGCAGTACATGGCGCTGCGCGGCTCCCCGGCCAGGCAGGACAGCGCCCCGGGCGGCAGGGGCGCGATGACGGTCACGTCGGTGGTCTCCACGGTGTGGCTGTAGGCGCCCACGGCCCGCCACTCCATCTGGACGCCCTGGGAGACCTCGCTCACGGTTCCGCTCACCCGGTAGGAGAGTACGACCCCGGAGGTGGCCTCGGTGGGGATCTCCACGGACAGGGAGCCGTCGTCCCTGCTCACCCGGGCGTCCAGGGCGTTGCCGTCCAGGTCGGTGGCCCGCACACCGGTGACCTCGAACTTCCGGTCGTACTCGGTGTCGTAGAGCATCGTCTCGGTCAGGGAGCGGGTGAAGGTGGCCGGGGCGCCGCCGGAGAAGGAGATGGTCTCCTCGCCGTGGAGGACGCCCGCGTGGTCGAGTTCGAGGCGGACGTCGTTGGTGATGACCGGGGCCGACCGGTCGCTGGCCGCCGCCACGGAGCCCCCCGGTACTGTGGGAGCCGGTGCCGCTGGCGTCGCGGCGTGGGCCTCCCCACCCGGCCACGCGACGACAAGTGCCGTGACCAGTGAGGACAACACGAAGACGGCCGTCGCGACCGCGACGGCCGGGCGCCAGGAGCCAACCCACCACATGTCGCGAGAGCCTATCCGGTCCCCCGGTGCACCGTTCCCCCCGGGCACGGCGGCCGACGTCGTGCCCAGGCGCCGCGGGGAGCCGCCGTGGTGAGCCGCAGACCCGTCCGGGGACCGGATTTCTGGCCCGAGGACCCCGGGTTCCTCCAGCGGATGGGCCTCGGGGTCACGCTCACGCTGGGCACCGGGGCGGCCGCGGTGGGGTTCACCGGTTTCCTGGCGATCTCCGCCGCCCTGCACCCCTCCGAGCCCGCGTGGTCGCACCCGGTGGCGTCCGCGGACCTGACGACGGGCGGGGCCTCGGCGGCCGAGGAGCCGCTGACCGCCTCCGGCCAGGGCGACCCGCTCACCGACAACCCGCTGTACCGGATCGGCGAGCTGGGCGAGATCACCTGCGAGGTGCCCGAGCTGGACGAGAAGGACGCGGAGTCGGTGGAGGCGTTCGTCCACGAGATCGCCGACTGCCTGGACACGGCGTGGGGCTCCTACTTCGCCGAGGCGGGGCTGGAGTTCACCTCCCCCAACCGCGTGTACTGGCACACCGCCGGGAACAGCCCGTGCGGCGCGTTCCCCAGCGAGGGCACCGCGGCCTTCTACTGCCAGGCCAACCAGGGCCTGTACCTGGGCGTGGAGGACATCGTGGCGGCCTCCGGCGGCAGCGACAAGCCCGAGGCGTACACGTTCCTGCTCAGCCACGAGTACGGGCACCACGTGCAGGGGCAGTCGCGCATCCTGGCGCGGTTCCACAGCGAGCGGGCGGGCGCCGACGAGGCGGAGGCCGACGAGCTGACCAGGCGCAACGAGCTCCAGGCCAACTGCCTGGGCGGGGTCTTCCTGGGCGCCTCGCGCGAGGACCTGGGCCTCGGCGGGTCCGAGCGGGAGAATATCCTCGACGACGTCGGGCTGCGCTCCGACTGGGGTGACGAGCACACCCACGGTTCGGCCGCCAACGGCCGCCTGTGGACGGCGCACGGCATGGACCGCAGGGATCCGGCCGCGTGCAACACGTGGAACGCTCCCGAGGAGCTGGTGCGGTGAGGCGCTCCGGGGGGCACGGTCAGGTGCCGGGCGGGTCCGGCCCGGCCACGGTGACGACAGGGCGGGCGGACAGGGGTGTACGCAGGGTTCGGTAGGTCGCCGGCGTCCGCGGCTCGCCGCGCCGACCGCCGGGTGTTCGGTCTGGTGACCGCCCTCATGGTGGTGCTGCTGGCGCTGGCGCTGTTGTCGTGGACCACCGCCGGCGAGGACGGCCCCCCGCCCGGGGCCGCGCCGGACGCGACCGTCCCGCAGACGGGCGCCGACTCCGACGACAAGCCCGGTCAGGCCCCCTCCGGCATGGCGGGCGGGCAGGGGCTGTCGGAGCGGTTCGGCGCCCAGGAGCGCCCGTCGGGGTACCAGGCCCTGGTCGCCAACCCGCTGTACGAGACCGGGCGGCTGAGCCCGCGCCCGTGTCCGGTGCCGGAGCTGGACGTGGAGGACCCCGAGTCGATGGAGGACTTCCTGCACACGGTCGCGGACTGCCTGGACGACGCCTGGCGGACCCAGTTCCTGCGCGCGGGCATCCCCTTCACCCCTCCGGAGCGGGTGTTCTGGGACGAACCCGGGATCAGCCCGTGCCGCGCCTACCCGTCGCGCGCGGGCGCGTTCTACTGCCGGGCGAGCACGAGCGTCTACATCGGCACCGCGGACGTGGTGGACAAGTGGAACGGCGCCACGGACAGCGTGGTGTACGCGTCCCTGCTGGCCCACGAGTACGGCCACCACGTGCAGGGGGAGTCGGGGCTGCTGGAGTACTATCACGGGCAGCGCCAGCTGGAGGACGGCGTGCTGGAGCGCAACGCGTGGACGCGCCGCGGCGAGCTCCAGGCGAACTGCCTGGCGGGCGTGTTCATGGGGTCGGTCCGGGTGAGCTACCCCCTGGACGAGGGGGACGTGGAGACGCTGCTGGACGACGCCGCCGCCACCGCCGACCGCGAGGACGGCGAGGAGGATGAGCGCACGCACGGGTCGGTGGACAACAGCGTGGCGTGGACCCGGACCGGTCTGGAGGAGCAGAGGCCGGGGGCGTGCAACACCTGGGACGTGGCGGACGAGTCGCTGGTGCACTGAGGAGGGTCCGCCCCGACGGCCGCACGAGGCCGTACGCGCCGCGCAGGAACGGGGCCGCGGACTGCGCCCTCCGGGCCCGGGCGGCTACGGCGGCCGGGGCCGCCGGGGCCCCGGCGCGCGTGATCCGCGCCCGGGCGGCCGACCACGCGCGCGTTCGACCCCACCTCGGCACGCACGGGTGCCGGGGCGGGACCCCGGGACGCGACCCGGTCGGCCTACCGGGACTCGACCCTTCCGAGCGGGTCGGGGCCGCCCGTCAGCGCGTCGCACGCCGCAGGCCAGGCGGGGTCCCCGGGGCGGAACCGGTCGCGCAGGTAGGCCCAGGTGAGCCGCTGGACCGCGGACACCCGCTCGGGGTTCTCGTCCGTGGTCTCGGCGACGTCGTACCCGGAGACCCCGCCGAGCCCGTGCTCCGCGCCGAACAGGGTGAACAGGGTCTTGGGGCCGGGGGCGAGGAGGTAGGGGTCGACGTGCCACTCCGGGCCGCGGACGGTCAGGTGGGCGGAGTCGTCCCTGTCCCCGGCGACCACGAGCGCGGGTGTGGTCATCGTGGAGAAGTCCGTGGTCAGGAAGAAGGGCCAGTCCCGGGCCGTGGATTCGGTGAGGGAGTCGCCGCCTCCGCCGGGCGCGGCGAGGAGCACGCCCGCCGTGATCCGGGGCTCGGACAGGTCCACCACCTTTCCGTCGTGCGGGTCGGTGAGCCGGGCGCCCAGCAGCAGGCTCGCGGTGTGCCCGCCCATCGAGTGCCCGGCCACGGCGACCCTGCTCCGGTCCAGGCGTCCGGAGAGCCCGGGGACGGCGGCCTCGATCTCGTCGAGCCGGTCCAGGACGCGCGTCATGTCCTCGGCCCGCGACCTCCAGTACAGCGGCGCCTCGGGGGTGTCGGGGTCCAGGTCCAGCGTCCTTGAACTCAGGTGGGTGGGCTGGATCACCGCGAATCCGTGGGCCGCCCAGAAGTTGGCGAGGGGCGCGTAGCCGTTCAGCGAGGACAGGTGGTGGGAGGGGCCGTGGCCGTGTGAGAGGAGGACGATCGGCAGCTCGCCGCCGGTCACGGGCACGGAGACCCGCACCTCCAGGTCCACTGCGCGGTCGGGGGTCGGCAGCACGACCGGACTGACCGAGAGGACGGGTGCGGCGGGGCTGACGGCGTCGGCCGTGCGCGTCGGTGCGCTCATGGTGCGTTTTCCCTTCGACGGCCCGCGCGGCCGGTCCTCTCGGATCGGCGGCGGGCAGGGCGGGCGGAAGTGTCCCGTCGCAGCTAGACTGCAAGCGGAGCGCTGTTCCTCTTAATATACGGAGCAGTGTTCCGTTTTGCAACGGCCACCGGAAGGAGAGCGTGTATGCCCAGCACAGGGGGGTCGGGAGAGGTACCGGCCCGCGGCAGGCGGGCCGACGCGGTGCGCAACCAGCAGAAGCTGCTCACCGCCGCCGCCGCGGTGTTCGTCACCTCCGGCGTCGACGCGCCGATCCGGGAGATCGCGGCCCGGGCGGGGGTCGGGATGGGGACGATCTACCGCCACTTCCCCACACGGGCGGACCTGGTCGTCGCCGTCTACCGCCACCAGGTCGAGGCCTGCGCCGAGGCCGGCCCGAGGCTGCTGGCCGAAGCCGCCTCCCCGTTCGCCGCGCTCCGCGCGTGGGTGGACCTGTTCGTCGACTTCCTGGTCACCAAGCACGGGCTGGCCGGTGCGATGCGGTCGGACAGCGGCGGTTTCGAGGCCCTGCACGCCTACTTCCTCGACCGTCTGGTGCCCGTCTGCACGCGGTTGCTCGACGCCGCGGTCGAGGCCGGGGAGATCGGGCCCGGCACGCGGGCCTACGAGCTGATGCGCGGGATCGGCAACCTCTGCGTCGGGAGCGACCCCCGCTACGACCCGCGCCGACTGGTCGAACTGCTCCTGCGGGGACTGCGGCAGCCACAGCCCTCATGACGTCGGCGGACAGCGCGTGCCGGCACCCGTGGGCACCGCGCCCCGTACGCGGCGTGTCCTCACGTGCGGGTCCTCCGCGCGCCCGTGCGCGGCGCCTCCCCGGGGTGCCGCCTCCCCCGGGCGGAGCCCCCGTGGCCTGAAGGGGCCGCGGGCGGAGTTCCCCCGGCGTTGTCCACAGGTTCGAAGTACCGCTGTCGCGCGGATACGGAGCGTGGCAGGATGCTTCGTATGTCGGACCTCGCCGAACCCCTCAGCCCGTACGAGCCCGAACCGACCTCCCCCGCTCCCCACTCCTCCGAGCCCTCCCCCGACGACGCCACTCCACCGCCCGTCCCGACCGGCCCCGGCTCCCCCGCGTGCGAGCGGGTCGAGCTGCGCGTACACGGCGTCAGCGGCGGCCAGGCCGAGGAACTGCTGGACGTCGAACCCGCCATGCGCGTGGGCGGCGACCGCCTGGCGGGGTTCTTCCGCTGGCGCCGCGAGTCCGACACCAAGACCCTTCCGGGCGTGCGCCGGGAGATCTTCGCCTGGGGCAACCTCACCTCCGGACGCTCCTCCCGGGCGTTCTGGCTGCTGCTGCTGCCGTTCATGCTCGTCAACGTGGCGTACTGGATGCGGCCCGGGCGGATGGACCGCGACCCCGCGGGGGCGCGGCTGCTGGCCAACAACGCCTACGGCGGGAGCGTGCGGCTGCTGGCTCTGTCCCTGACGGTGCTCATCACCCTGGCCGCGGCGGGGATCGGCATGGACCTGGTGGCCTGGCAGTGCGCCTCCGGCCAGGGCGAGGAGTGCGTGCGCGCCCGCCCCTGGCTGGCCTTCCTGGGCTCGCCCTCCTCAGTGCTGTCCGCGCCGGGCCCGGCCCTGCTGGTGGGCACGGTGCTGCCGGTGGCGCTGATCGTGGTGCTGTGGCTGCTGTCCCGGCGCACGGCCGCCGACTACGAGGTCGTGGAGAGCCCGATACCGCCCCGCCCCAGCGCCGCCGCCCCGCTGAGCCACAAGGGTTTCTGGCGCAACAGCGAGACCATGGCCCGGCTGCGCTCGGCGCACATCTCGGCGGCCCTGGGCACGGTGGCCGCCCTGCTGGTCGTACCGGCGCTGCGGCACGACCTGGGCCCGGCGACGGCGGGTCCGCCCGACGGGTCGGGGCCGTGGATCGTCGGCGCCCTCCTGGCCGCCCTGCTGGCGGCGGTGGTCACCCTGAGCACCCTGAGCGTGCTGGTCCCGGGCACCGACCCGCGCTGGAACGCCCGGGCCGACCGGATCTGCCGCCTGCTGCGCGACGCCACCCTGGTCCTGGGGCTGGCGGTGGCCGCGTACGCGCTCTGGCCCCGCCCGGAGTGGACGGCGTCGGGGCGGCTGCCCGGCAACGGGGCGATCCTCAACACGCTGTTCGCGGTCCAGGCGGCCCTGGTGCTGGTGATGCTGGCGGCGGCGCTGTTCCTGTTCGCCGCCGACCGCTCCCACGGCGGCGCGGCGATGCGCGGCCTCGCGGGCCCGGCCACGGCGGCCCTGGGCGCCCTGCTCGGCGGCGGCTTCTCGGCCGCGCTCGTCTACCAGGGGTCGCTGGCGCTGAGCGGCTGCGGCTCCCTGGCCACCCCCGAGGTGGACTGTCTGCCGCTGTCGGTACCGGCCGCCTACTCCTGGCTCCAGCTGGCGTTCGCGCTGGAGGCGGCCATCGCGCTGGTCGTGGTGGGGGTGCTCGCTCTGCTGCTGCGCCGCGACACCCGGTCGCACCTGGCGGGGGTCACCGAGGACTACGCGCGCAGCGTGCGCGACCGCCGCACCTGGGACATCGCCCACGCGCGGGCGATGGGCCGGATGACGGAGGTGCTGCCGTGGGTGCTGGCGGCCTTCCTGCTCCCGGTGGTGGCGCTGGGCGTGCTCGTGCTGTCCTCCACGCTCTCGGGGCACCTGGCGGCGGGGCCGGCCTCGGTGACGACGGCCGTGTCGGACGCGGCCGCCGTGCCCGGCGAGGTGCGGGGGTTCGCCCAGGGGACGGTGTCGGGGCTGATCGGCGTCGGTTCCCTGCTGGGCGGCGCCGCCCTGGTGGCGCTGGCGTGGATCGGACGCAGCGCCTACCGCGACCGGCCCACGCGGCAGGCGGTCGGCTCGGTGTGGGACGTGGGCACGTTCTGGCCCCGGGCGGCCCACCCGCTGGCGCCGCCCTCCTACGCGGAGAGGGCCGTGCCCCAGCTGTGCGCCCGGGTGGCCCTGCTGTGCCGGGAGGGCACGGACGTGGTGCTGTCGGGACACTCGCAGGGCTCGGTGCTGGCGGCGGCCACGGTCTGGCAGCTGCCCACCGACTGCCTGGGCCGGATCGCGCTCATCACGCACGGCTCACCGCTGGACCGCCTGTACGCCCGCTACTTCCCGGCCTACTTCGGGCCGGAACCGTTCGCGGACCTGCGGGAGCGGGTGACGGACTGGCGCAACCTGTGGCGGGTCACCGACGCGATCGCCGGGCCGGTCCGGACGCTCGACTCCTCCGGCGGATCCCGGAGCACGCGCGTGGTGGAGCGGGCCGAGCCCCTGCCGGACCCGCGCTCCTACGACGCCCTGCCCGGCGAGGCCAGACGCCCGGAGATCCTGGGCCACTCCTACTACACGGGCGACCCCGCCTACTCCGCGGAGCTGCGGCGGGTGCTGGACGGCATGGAGGCGCAGGCACGGCGTGAGGCCTCCTCCGGGACCACGGGGCACGAGGCCCCGGCCGGGAGCACGGGATGAGACCTGGGGAGGCCTACCAGGGGCCGTAGGGGCCGTTGTTGCTGTTGCCGCCCACGCCCTTGACCGCCGGACGCACGTCCAGCAGGAAGACGAGGGTGGCGACCAGACCGAGGATGACGAACATCCCGCGGCCGGAGAACACGGCCAGCAGCGAGAGCGCCGTGGCGACACCGGTGAGGATGACCCACAGCTTCTTGGTCTGCTTGTCCATCAGTTCGAAGGCCGCGGCCGGCGTGCGGACCGCCTCGATCAGCGCGTACAGACTCGCAACGAAGGTGACCAGGTAGATGGCCTGCCAGATCAGTCCGAACAAAACGCACACTCCCGACGACGTTCCGAGCGGGGAGTCCGCCCGCTCTCCACCGTAAACGGATGGGACGCGTTGATCGTGCCCGCGGAGGCGGGTGTCACGCACGCGCCGGGATCGCGGTCGGCGGCGGGCCGCGCGCGGGCGCGACCGGCGGCCGGGAAGGTCACAGCGGGATGTGCCAGAGGCAGGTGACCGCGGCCAGTAGGAAGGCGGAACCGCCCATGATGAAGGCGCCCGCGTGGTAGGGCAGTTCGTTGTCGGGGTGCAGGAGGCGGTTGACCCGCCGCATCACCCCGGGTTCGGCGTCGGGCACGGCCGCCATCGCCCCGGCGGGCACCGGGGCCGGCCCGGCGGCGCCGAAGCGCAGCAGCGCCATGGCCAGCTCGCGTGAGGAGCTCTTGCGCCGGGCCTGGTCGTCGGCGCACATCTCGATGAGCAGCGCCACGCTCTCGTAGTAGGTGCGGACCAGGCGGAACCGCGGGAAGGCGCGCTTGAGCGAGGAGAAGGGCAGCAGCACGAGGTCGTGGCGCTGACGCAGGTGGGCGTGCTCGTGGGCCAGGACGGCGGCCAGCTCGCGGTTGTCCAGGACCGCCAGGGCCCCGGCGCTGATGACAACCTGCGAGCGCAGCACGCCCGGAAGGCAGTACGCGGCGGCGGCCGGGTGGTCGAGCACGCGGGCGCCGGGCACGTCGGGGTGCTCGCTGGCGATGAGTTCGAGGAGGTCGTGGTGGCGTCGGCGGACGCGGACCACGTGCAGGAAGGAGGAGACCAGGCCGTAGAAGAGCACCAGGGTCAGCACGACGGCCAGGACCACGGCCACGATGTGGCTGACGCCCTCAAGTCCCTGGGAGAGTTCGGCGAGCAGCAGCTCACCGGTCACGATGTCCGTGGCCAGGGCCATGGAGCCCCCGGCCGCGCCGAGCTGGTAGGAGGAGAGCCCGAAGGCCAGCAGCGCGCCGATGGTGGACACGCCCCAGGCGAGCCCGAGTGCCTGCCAGGTGATCACGGCCGTGTAGGGCCCCCGCGAGGGCCACTTGGCCCGGTGGAGGCCTTCCATCGCGATGAGACAGCAGACCGCGACGAGGGTGAGAAGTGCGGCACTGACCATACGGACTAGTTCCTTGGCTGCTCGGTTTCCGCGAGTGCGCGCCGGAGCGCTTCAGCCTGCTCGCCGTCCATGGACTGGACGAAGGCGGCCAGGGCGGCGTCGCGGTCCCCGGTCTGTCCGAGAGCGTCGAACATCAACTCGGAGACGTATGCCTCACGGCTGGCTGCCGGGCGGTAGCGCCACGCGCGACCCTCACGTGCCCGGGTGACGACCTTCTTCTTGGCGAGCCTGTCGAGCACGGTCATGACGGTCGTGTGCGCCAGGTCGCGCTCGGCCAGAGCCTTGCCGACCTCACGGACCGTCATTGGTTCGTTCCGTGACCACAGTACATCCATCACCGCGCGCTCAAGTTCGCCAAGCCGATTCATACCCGTGATTCTACTTGGGGTCGTACTACCCGTTGTCGTACCCCCAGGTTAAATCCTCGTCGCCTACGGGACAAGGGATACCGGCCCCGGAACGGGGTGGGATCGGCCTCCCCCGCACCCGGCCCGAGGCCCCCTGGGCGACGGCCCCGGAGGGTGCTCCCCGAGACCGGAGCGGCCTTGGTCACGCCCCGCGCACCCGCCCGAACCGGGACCGGGCACCGCCCGCCGAACGGGGCGGAGGTGACGGTCACGCACCGCGCGCGCCCGGGTTCCGGCGGACCGGCGGCCGATCCGGCGGGACACGTGTCCGCGCCGGGTCCGGCGGCGGGTCAGCCCCAGTGGCCGGGGTCGGCGATCGGCGCCGGGTAGCCGGGCGGCGGGTGCTCCTCCCGCCAGGGCGTGTGCGCGCGCCGGCCCGGGAGCTCGGCCAGTTCGGGCAGGTAGCGGCGGACGTACACGCCTTCGGGGTCGAACCTGCGGGCCTGGCGCAGCGGGTTGAACGCCCTGTTGGGCCGGGTGTCGTTGCCCGTGCCCGCGACCCACTGCCAGTTGCCGTAGTTGTTGGCCACGTCCCCGTCCACGAGGTGCGCGTGGAAGTGGTCGGCGCCCTCGCGCCAGTGCACGCGCAGGGTCCGGGTGAGGAACGCCGCGGTGATCATGCGCGCCCGGTTGTGCACGAACCCCTCGCGCAGCAGCTGGCGCATTCCTGCGTCCACGACCGGAACGCCGGTCCGTCCCCGCTTCCAGGCGTCGAGGGCGTCGGGGTCCTCCCGCCACTTCCTGTCCCGGGGCCGGTAGTCGCGGACGTTCACCGCCGGGAAGGCAGCGGTGACCTGGTGGTGGAAGTCGCGCCAGGCGAGCTGGCGGACGAACGCCTCTCCCCCGGCCAGGGGTGAGGCGGCCAGGGCGGCCTCCAGCGGTGACAGGCAGCCCAGGCGCAGGTCGGCGGACAGGTGAGAGGTGGCCGCGCCCGGCAGGTCGTCGTGCCGGTCGGGGTAGGCCGCCAGCCCGGACGACAGCCAGGCGTCCAGGCGCTCGCGGGCCGCGCGCTCCCCTCCCCGCGGCAGGCCCTCGGCGAGCGCGCCCAGACCGCCCGTCCCGCGTCCGGGCAGCTCGCCGGGCCGGACCCCCTCGGGCAGGACCACACGGTCCGGCGGCGCGACCGGATCGCGCCACGCGGCGGCCTCCCAGGCCTTCCAGTAGGGCGTGAACACCTTGTAGTGGTCGCCGCCCGCCGGGGTGACCTCCCCCGGCGGGACCACAGTGAGCCCCGGGAAGGCCCGCACGGTCAGGCCGGTCGCGCGCAGGCGTCGCGCGCGCCGCGCGGCGAGGGAGCTGACGCCGTCGGTGACGTGGACGGTGTCGGCCCCGCTGGTCCGGGCCAGGGCGGCGACCTCACGGACGGTGTCGCCCCGCAGGAGGACCAGGTCGGCGCCGCGCTCGCGCAGTGCGGCCCTCAGGTCGGCGAGGGCGTCGGCGAGCAGGGCGGCTCGGTTGCGGGCGGACCGGCCGGCCACCGCGGGGTCCAGCACGAAGACCGGCAGGGTCGGGCCGGGGCGCTCGACCGCGGCGGCCAGGGCGGAGTGGTCGTGGACGCGGAGGTCCTGTGTGAACAGGACGATGGTGGCGGACGCCAACCGGCACTCCTTCACTGGACGTGTTCGCGTGGACACTCTAGATCCTTCGGGGAAAAGCCGGTGCTCAGGGCGCTGACCGGGTAGGAGGGTCGCATGACCACACGGCTTCCTCCGCTGCCCGACACGCCGGTCCGCCCCAGGGTCGGGGTGTCCAGCTGCCTGCTCGGCGCTCCGGTCCGCTACAACGGCGGGCACTCACGTTCGCGTTTCCTCACCGACGAGCTCGACCGGCACGTGGACTGGCTGCCGGTCTGCCCGGAGGCGGAGATCGGCCTGGGCGTCCCGCGCCCCACCCTGCGCCTGCAGCGCCGGGAGGGGCTGGACCGGGTGGTCTCCAGCGCGGACGGCGCCGACCGCACCGAGGAGCTGGCCGAGGTCGCCGACCACCACCTGGCCCAGCTGCGCCACCTGGACGGGTACGTGCTCAAGAACAAGTCGCCCAGTTGCGGCCTGTTCGCCCTGCCCGTGTTCGACCAGGGCGGCGGCCGGGTGGACGGCAGGGGCCGTGGCGCCTTCGCCCAGCGGCTCACCGAGCTGCTGCCCTCCCTTCCGGTGGAGGAACAGGGCCGCCTGATGGACCCCGTGCTGCGCGAGCTGTTCGCCCAGCGCGTCTTCGCGCACGCGCGGCTGCGCCACCTGTGGGAGTCCGACTGGCGTCCGCGCGACCTGGTGGCGTTCCACAGCCGCCAGAAGCTCCAGCTGATGTCGCACTCCCCGGAGGGCTACCGGGAGACGGGAAGGATCGTGGCCCGCGCGGGCGCCGACGACCCCGAGGAGGTCCGGGCGGCCTACACCGACGCCTTCCACCGGGCGATGGCCGTGCGGCCGAGCCGGGGCAAGCACGTCAACGCCCTCCAGCACGCCTTCGGAATGCTGAGCGCTCTGCTGGACGACGCCCGCAGGCACGACCTGTTGGGAGCGATCGAGGACTACCGGCGGGAGCAGGTGCCGCTGAGCGTCCCGGTGGCGCTGCTGCGCCACCACTGCGCGGCGGAGGACGTCGAGTGGGCCCGCGACCAGACCTACCTGCGCCCGTACCCGGACGACCTCCGGCTGCGGCACGCCGTCACGGTCTGATCACGGGGAGAGGGGCGATTTCCCCCCGAGTTGTGCCCGAAGACACATGACCGGTTACACTCAGTGATATTCCTCCGGTCCCCCGACAGGGTGCCGCTGACCCGACCCTGAGGTTTCGGTGTGTTCGCGTCCTTCTTCCGGCGGGTCTTCGTGCTCGTCTCCTCCTGCGTGGTCGCCACGGCAGCCGCCACGCTGGCCACGGTCCCGCCCGAGGAACTGACGGAGCGGCTCGAACCCGACCCGGGCCCCGAGCCCCGACTGGCCCACAGCAGGACGCCGCTCTCCCCGATCCAGGGGCCCTCCGCGCCCCTGCCGCGCCCCGGGCAGGTCTCGGCCTGCGCCGCACCCGGCAGGGACGAGGTCGTCACCCTGCCCGACGCAGGCGCCCCCGAGGGCGGCCGCCCTCTGTGGATCCGGCGCCCCTCGGGCCCCGACAGCGCGGACCTGCCCGTGCTCTACCTGCTGCACGGGTCGGCCTCCACCCACGAGACGCTCATGGACGAGGACGTCGGCGCGCTCCTGGACCGGCAGATGTGCCGTTCGGGGGTCGAGTTCGTCATCGCCGCCCCCTACGGCCAGGAGAGCGGGGGAGCCACCACCGAGTGGGGCGACGCCGCCGACGGGGGGTTCGCGCTGGAGAGCTTCGTCACCGGCGCGGCCGTGGAGGCCGTCGAGGGCGAGCACACGCGCCCCCGTGCGCTGCGCGCCGTCGGCGGGTTCTCCATGGGCGGGTACGGGGCGGCGGCGCTGGCGCTGCGCCACCCCGACCTCTACACCCAGGTGGTGTCCTGGGCCGGGTACTTCCGGGTGGACGACCCGTACGGCGTCTTCGGCGGCGACACCGGGCCGCACTCCCCCGACCGGCTGCTCGGTTCGCAGGAGGTGCGCGACCTCAGGTTCATGCTGGTGGAGGGCACCGAGGACCACACACCGCTCCAACGGGGCAGCATCCACGGGGAGGCCGAGCGCTTCGCCGGCCTGCTCACCGAACGCGGTATGACGGTCGCCACGCTCCACCCGCACGGGGGCCACGACTTCACGACCTGGAAGCGCTCCTTCCCCGACGCCGTGGACTTCCTGGTCTCGGGCTGGAGTTCCGCACCGTAGGTCACGCGGTGTGCGCACCCGGCCCCCTCGGACGGACCGGCGGGGAACAGTGTGTACCTTCGTCGCTGTTGACGACAGCGGCTGCGCACACGACCTGAAGGGACCCCCGGTGTCTGGAATCGTTGAGCAGACGGCGGTCCCGTCCCGGGTGGCTACCGTCAGTCTGCACACCTCCCCGCTCGACCAGCCCGGCACCGGCGACGCCGGAGGCATGAACGTGTACGTGGTCGAGGTGGCCCGGCGCATGGCCGAACGCGGCGTGGCCGTGGACGTGTTCACCCGCGCGACCCGGGCCGACCTTCCGCCGGTGGTGGAGCTGGCCCCGGGCGTGAACGTGCGGCACGTGCCCGCCGGGCCCTACGGCCGTCTGGACAAGAACACCCTCGCCGAGCACCTGTGTCCGTTCATCTTCGGAATGCTGCGGGCCGAGGCGCAGAACGAACCCGACCACTACGACCTCGTGCACGGGCACTACTGGCTGTCCGGCCAGGCCGGTGTGGTGGCCGCCCGCCGCTGGGGCGTGCCCCTGGTGCAGTCCATGCACACCATGGCCCGGGTGAAGAACGCCTCCCTGGCCGACGGCGACGAGCCCGAACCCGAGGCCCGGTTGCGCGGGGAGGACCAGCTGGTCCGCCAGGCCGACCGGCTCATCGCCAACACCGACGACGAGGCCCGCCAGCTCCGGGAGCACTACGGCGCCCGCGACGGCCAGATCAGCGTCATCCCCCCGGGTGTGGACCTGGAGGTGTTCAGCCCCGGTTCGCGCCGGGACGCGCTGGCGCGGATCGGGCTGCCCGCGGGCACCGAACTCCTGCTGTTCGTGGGGCGCGTGCAGCGGTTGAAGGCCCCCGACGTGCTCATCCGGGCCGCCGCCGCGCTGCTGGAGCGCGACCCCTCACTGCGTTCGCGCCTGGTGGTGGGCGTGGTCGGCGGCCTGTCGGGCGGCGGGATGCGCGAGCCCGGTCTGCTCACCGACCTGGCCCGCTCCCTGGGCGTGGCGGACGTGGTGCGGATCGAGCCGCCGCAGTCCCGCGAGCGGCTGGCCGAGTACTACCGCGCGGCCGCGGTGACCGTGGTGCCGTCCTACTCCGAGTCGTTCGGCCTGGTGGCGGTGGAGTCCCAGGCGTGCGGCACCCCGGTCCTGGCCGCGCGCGTGGGCGGCCTGACCACGGCCGTGGCCGACGGGGTGTCCGGTGTCCTGGTACGGGGGCACAACCCGGACGACTACGCGGCCGAACTGCACCGGATGATCGCCGAACCGGCGTGGCGTGCCAAGCTGGCGATGGCGGCACCCGCGCACGCCGCCACCCTGGGCTGGTCGCGGACCGTCGACGAACTGCTGGACGTGTACCGGGCGAGCACCGCCCCCCGGGCGCTGCCCCTGGCGGCGTGCCGGTGACCGAGGAGGAGGCGAAGTACCAGGTGGACAGGGACGCTGCCCGCGACGCCGCGGCCAAGGCGGTCTCCTCGGCCGTGGCGGAGGCCGAACTGGAGGTGGAGCGACCCCGCGAGGGGTCGTTCCTGGTCACCCTGCCGGGGAAGGCCAAGCTCAAGACCCTGGTGTGGCTGGAGGTGGGGCCGCACAGCCTCACCCTGACGTCGTTCTTCTGCCGTCAGCCCGACGAGAACCACGCCGACTTCTACCTGTGGCTGATGCGCCGCAGCGCCGACATGTACGGGATGGCCTTCGTCGCGGACGAGGTCGGCGACGTCTACATCCGCGGCCGTCTGCCGCTGGAGGGCGTCACCCCCGACGAGGTCGACCGGCTGCTGGGGTGCGTGCTCACCTACTCGGACGAGAACTTCAACGGCGCGCTGGAGCGCGGGTTCGCGTCGGCCATCCGCAAGGAGTGGCGCTGGCGTGCCGAGCGCGGCCACGACATGCGCAATCTGCGGGCGTTCGCGCACCTGGTCGAGTCCCGGGACGAGGGGTAGGGCGGCCCGGTCGCGGCCGCTCCCCCGCAAGGGGCGGGCGGACGCCCGAGCGCGGTGCCCGGGTGGCTAGGCTTGCCCCCATGGGAACTCTGGTACTGCTGCGACACGGTGAGAGCGTCTGGAACGCGAAGGGCCTGTTCACCGGCTGGGTGGACGTGGACCTGTCCGCGACGGGCGAGGAGGAGGCCCGCAGGGGCGGCGAGCTGCTCAAGGAGGCCGGCGTACGGCCGGACGTGGTCTACACCTCCCTGCTCAAGCGCGCGATCCGCACCGCGAACCTCGCCCTGGAGACCGCCGACCTGCACTGGCTGCCGGTCGAGCGCACCTGGCGCCTCAACGAGCGCCACTACGGCGCCCTGCAGGGCAAGGACAAGGCGCAGACGCGCGAGGAGTACGGCGAAGAGCAGTTCATGATCTGGCGCCGCTCCTACGACACCCCGCCGCCGCCCATCGCGGACGACGACACCTACTCGCAGGCCGGTGACGCCCGCTACGGCGAGCTGCCGCCGGAGCTGCTGCCGCGCACCGAGTGCCTCAAGGACGTGCTGGACCGCGCCCTGCCGTACTGGTACGACTCGATCGTGCCGGACCTGGCCGCGGGCAAGACCGTGCTGGTCGCCGCGCACGGCAACTCGCTGCGTGCGCTGGTCAAGCACCTGGACGGCGTCAGCGACGCCGACATCGCCGGGCTGAACATCCCGACGGGCATCCCGCTGCGCTACGACCTGGACGACCAGTTCAAGCCGACCAACCCCGGCGGCACCTACCTCGACCCGGAGGCGGCCAAGTCCGCCATCGAGGCCGTCGCCAACCAGGGCAAGAAGTAACGCCCGCCCGATCCCGTCGCCGTGCCCGCGCCGCCTCCGGTGGTGCGGGCACTGTGCTGTCGGGGGCCGGGCGGGACGTGGACCGCGTGGGGCGCCGTCGGGAGTCGCGCGGGGTGTGGGCGAGTGCCGCGTGGGGAGCGGACGAGGGCCGGGCGGAGCGCCTCCGGAGGCCGCGTGGGGCGCGGGCCGCGTGAGGGCATGGCGGTGCGGGCGGAGGCGCGGCCTCCCCCTTTACCACGCTAGGTCTCGGAGGAGGGGCCGAGCCAGAGCCGTTCGCGGCCTGTGGACAACGCTCCCCGCCTCAGTAGACGAGGGCCTGCGCGCCGTCCTGGACGGCCTCCTCGACGAAGGACGGCGCCCCGGCGATGCGCACGCCCCGGATCAGGTCGTCCCCGGTCAGGTCGCGTCGGGCGGCGCACTGGGTGCACACCGTCACCCGGCCCGCGGCGAGCACCGCGTCGAGCAGGTCCTTGAGGGGGGCCGCGTGCGGGAGGGAGAACCGCTCGGCGCGGCCGGGGACCGCGAACCACGCCGACTCACCGGTCAGCCAGAGGGAGACCCCGACGCCGCTGGCCAGGGCGGCGGCGGCCACCGTGAACGCCTGGTTGCACCGCTCGGGGTCGTCCTCCCCGGCGGTGACCTTGATCACCAAGGAACGAGACATGTCCGTCAGCCTACTCAGAGCGCCGCGGCGGTCAGCACGGCGCCCGCGATCGAGCAGACCGCGAGGGCGATGGTGAGCGCGAGGGCCTCGGTGCGGCGCGGGGAGACCCGCACCGGCTGGTCTTCCACACCGTGCTCGATGCTGAGCGTCCCGTCCTCGGGGGCGGCCAGGACCACGCGGCCCTCGCGCACCTGGACCCGGCCCGTGACACGGATGCGGGCGCCCGGCCGGATCACCCACTCGCGGTACTCGAACTCGATGGTCTCGCCCCGGAAGACGCCCGAGATGCGGCCGCGCACGCGGGGCAGCAGGTCGTCCGCGGGTGAGGCCACACCCGGCTGCGGACGCCCCACCACGCGCTTGAGGCACAGCTCGGCGCCGCGCGGCTCGGCGCCGCCCGGGTCGACGAAGACCCGGTCGCCGTCGCCGGGGCGGCCCTCGGCGACGATGCCGAACAGGTCCTCGGAACCGTAGTCGGCGATGGAATCGCAGGCCCGTTCGCGGACCGCGCCCTCGGACGGGTCGCGGTTGAGCGGCCAGTAGTGGCGCAGCACCTCGTGGCCGTGCCAGACGCACTCGGCACCGGCCAGGCCGGAGGAGATGGGACCGTCGGGACCGGGAGCGGCGACACCGGTGAGCGTGACGCGCTGCCCCTCCCTGGCCGCCAGCACGCCCGGGCGCAGCTGGGCCAGTCCCCGCTGACGCAGCCAGCGCCGCAGGGCGATCAGGGTCAGGGGGAGGAGGACCACCGCGGCCACGAGCAGCGCCGAACCGATCACCAGTAACACAGGCCGCCCCTTTGGAGAACACGTCGGAGGTCTAGGCGCGGTCGGCAGAACACGCCCCGTGGCCGCACCGCGCTGCTGACAATCTTTACCAGTTCTCCGGGAAAGCGGGGCCAATTGGGCATGTCCAGACCGGGGCCGGGGAGTGGCGGAGGCCACGGTGCGCCGTCGGCGGTCACCGCCGCCTCCAGCCGCCGCTACGCTCTGGGGATATGGACGCTGAGGTACACCCCGATCTGGCGAAACTGTCCTTCCTGCTCGGCCGTTGGGAGGGCGTGGGCGTCGCCGGTTACGCCGACGTGGAGGAGTTCCAGTTCGGCCAGGAGATCGAGTTCGCGCACAACGCGGGCCTGCCCTACCTGACCTTCACGAGCCGGGCCTGGCGGATGAACCCGGAGGGCACCCGCGGTGAGCTGGTCACCGAGGAGTCGGGCTACTGGCGGGTGCGGCCCGAGACCAGCGCGGAGCCCAAGGAGGGTGAGCCCGTCGTGCACCTGGAGGTGCTGATCGCGCACCCCGAGGGCTTCAACGAGGTGTACCTGGGCAACGTGTTCGCGAACCGGGTGGAGATGTCCACCGACGCGGTGGTGCACACCGAGACCGGGATCGACGCGACCGCCTCGCACCGGCTGTACGGCCTGTTCGGCGACAACCGGGAGACGCTGGGGTACGCCTGGGACCTGGCGGCGCGCGGCCACGGCCTGCGCTCGTACATGTCGGCGCAGCTCAAGAGGGTCGGCTCGAAGTAGTCGGGGCCGAGTGGCCGGGGCCGGTCCGGGCACGGGCAGACCCCGGGCTGCTCCCGCCGCTGGGGCGGGGCCGGTCGGACGAGTTCCGGCGGCCCGGGGTCCGGGTGTCCGTCTGGGATTCGCTGCGAACGACGTCGCGCGAACGCGAGCGTCGTCCTAGCGGACGGCCACCTCGCCAGTCCTAAGATCAACCATCTCTTGGACCACCTCCTTTCTTGCGTGCCTCCGACACTACGTCCCGCTCCGGAGGCGGGGCAAATGTTTTTTCTGTGCGCGAAACCGCAGGTGGGGACGGCGTTTCCGCTCCCTTGGCAGGCCGACTAGTCTCGCTGGTATGACTTCGCCGCTGCTGAGCACACCGGGCGCCGTGAGCGCCGAGTCCCCCGACACCGGAGTCGCCGCGCACTACGGCGACCCCGCGCACGAGGGACGCGCCGCCGAACGTTCGAGCGCGTGGGTCGACCGGAGCAACCGGGGTGTGGTGCGGGTGACCGGCCCCGACCGCCTGGGCTGGCTCAACGACCTCACCAGCCAGCTGACCCGGGGCCTGGCCCCGGGCACCGCCACCGAGGCGCTGGTCCTGGACACCAAGGGACACCTGCGGCACCACCTGTCGCTGGTGGACGACGGCGAGGCCACCTGGATCCACACCGAGCCGGGGGGCGGCCCGGAGCTGGCGGGGTTCCTCGACTCGATGCGGTTCATGCTGCGTGTCGAGGTGGAGGACCTGAGCGGTTCCCACGCGGTGCTGAGCGTGCTCGGTCCGGACCGCGCCAAGGCCGTGGAGGCCGCGTCGCTCGGTGACGTGACCGCGCGCGCGGCCGAGGGCGAGACCGACCTGTTCGTGCCCGCCGAACGGCTCGTCGGGACCGCGGAGGCGCTCACGGCGGCCGGGGCGCGCCCGGCGGGCATGTGGGCCTACGAGGCGAACCGGATCGCGGAGCACCGGGTGCGCGCGGGTCTGGACACCGACGACCGCACCATCCCGCACGAGGTGGACTGGGTGGGCCGCGCGGTGCACCTGGAGAAGGGCTGCTACCCGGGCCAGGAGACGGTGGCGCGGGTGCACAACCTGGGCCGTCCGCCGCGCCGCCTGGTCATGCTGCACCTGGACGGCACCGCCGAGCGCCTGCCGCAGGTGGGGGCCGCCATCGAGCTGGACGGGCGCTCCGTGGGCCGGGTGGGCACGTCGGCCCGCCACCACGAGCTGGGGCCGATCGCCCTGGGCGTGGTCAAGCGCTCGGCCCCCACCGACGCCGACCTGGTGGTGGACGGCATCGCCGCCGGTCAGGAGGTCGTGGTGGACCCGGACACGGGCGCCAACGCCAAGATCGAGCTGCGCCGCCGTCCGCGTTAATTCGGTTCGAGGAGGCTACGTCCGCCGATGTGGACCTCGGCGAACTCGGTCCCGGTCGGCGCCAGGAACAGGATGTGGGTGGTGACGCTCTCCCCGGGGTTGATCTCGTCCCAGAAGTAGTCCCACGCCACGACGATCTCGGCGTCGACGTCGTTGGCGTACTCCAGGCCCTCGGTGGTCACGCCGATGGTCCCGTAGGTGTCGAAGACCGCGGGCTCGGAGCCCTGGTTGGTGACGTCGAGCCGGTAGACGTGGTACTCGGAGTCCGGGGGCGCGACGGCGGAGGCCCCCATCCCGTCGGTGACGGTGGTGTCGGTGTAGGCCGTCTCCACCTCCACCAGGAAGGTGTCGAAGACGGCGGAGGCCCCGGTGTAGGACTCCGGCGGCACCGGCTGCGGATCGGACTCCGCCCCGCCCCCGGGCGGCTCCTCCTGCTCGGGTCCCGGGTCCGGCGGGGCCGGGTCCGGCACGGAGGGACCCGGCGCTGAGGGATCCGGTGTGGCGGGCTCCTGGGCGGTACCGGGCTCCGGCTCCGACTGTTCCAGGACCAGCCGGGCCTCGGGGAGCGGGGCGCGCTCCAGCGAGACCACGGTGGCCACGCACCCGGCTCCGGCCAGGAGGACGGCGACGGGTGCGGCCAGGGCCCGTACGACGGAGCCGGGCCCTCTGGACGGTGGTGGGTGACGGCCTCTACTGCTCATGCTGGTGTGACGCACGGCACCCGTGGTTCATTCCGCCCCGAGGCGCCTTCTCCCTGGTCAGCCGCCAGGCAGCCCTGCCCAGTCAGCACTTTTCCCGTTCCACCCCACTGGACATAAGAACATCGTTATGTTCTCCTGTATGTGGAAGATCTTCATGCTGGAGCCCGTCGAAGAGTGGTTTTTCAAGATCACTCAGGATGACCCGGTCACGGCAAAGCTGGTTCTGAACGCTCTGGAGCACCTACAGAACAGGGGCCCACGAGAGGGTCGCCCCCTCGTGGACAGGATCAAGGGAAGCCGAATACACAACCTCAAAGAGCTCCGCCCAGGATCCTCCAAGAACACCGAGGTCCGCATGCTCTTCGTCTTCGACCCCGATCGACAAGCGGTGTTCCTTGTAGCGGGCGACAAGTCGGGTCAGTGGGACAGCTGGTACCGAAAGAACATCCCACTTGCGGAGAAGCGTTACCGGGACTACTTGGACAATCGAGAGGACGATCGCCGATGAGGGCGCGCAACTGGCTGGAGATCAAAGCCGAAGCGGAACAGCTCAACCCCTGGCTCACGTCGCCGGAGGCGAACGTCATCGCGGAGGAGGACACAGCCCGGATCGAAGCCGAGCGTCAGGGTTACGCGCTCTCCTCCCTGCGCAAGGAGAGCGGAAGGACCCAGAAGGAGGTCGCCCAGATCATGGGAGTGAGCCAGGCGCGGATCTCCCAGATCGAGCACGGGCGGATCGACAGCCTGGAACTCCTGCGGTCCTACATCAGCGCCATCGGCGGCGAACTGCACCTGAGGGTTGATCAGGGTCCGCTGAGCGTCACGCTCGACATCCCCGGAAGCGACGCCGCTGCCGCGACCGGAACCGCGGAGGAGGCCGACGCCTCCGCGGGCGAGCGAGACGCCGCGTGAGAACGACGGGCCCGGCCGGTGCGGCCGGGCCCGTCGGGGGCTGGTCAGACGGTGAGGACGATCTTTCCCCGGGTGCGTCCGGCCTGGCTCAGGCGCCAGGCCTCGGCCGCCTCGGACAGCGGGAACTCGCGGTCCACATGCACGGTGAGCCTGCCGTCGTCGGCCAGGCGTGCCAGCTCGGCGAGGTCCTCGGAGTCAGGGCGCACCCACAGCCAGTGCCCGCCCAGTTCCTGAACGCTCGGGTCCGCGATGGACACGATCCGCGTGGGACCGCCCGTCAGCGGCACCGGCTCCTGGACCACTCCCCCGCCGACGAAGTCGAGCACCGCGTCGACGCCGTCCGGGGCCAGTGCCCGGACGCGGTCGACGAGGCCGTCCCCGTAGACCACGGGTTCGGCGCCCAGGGAGCGCAGGAAGTCGTGGTTGCGCTCGCTGGCGGTACCGATGACGCGTGCGCCGCGGGCGACGGCGATCTGGACGCCGAACGCTCCGACGCCGCCCGCCGCGGCGTGGACGAGCACCGTGTCACCGGAGCCGACCCCCGCCCGTTCGACGGACTGGAGGGCGGTGAGGCCCGCCAGCGGGACACCGGCGCTCTCCTGCCAGCTCAGCGACCGCGGCTTGGGTGCGAGCATGCGCACGCTGGCCGACACCAGCTCGGCGTAGGTGCCGTTCTTGGCCCAGTCCTTGCGGGCGTAGCCGTAGACCTCGTCACCGACCTGGTACTCGTGCGCGTCGGGTCCGACCGCCTCGACGACACCGGCGACGTCCCAGCCGGGGATGAGCGGGAAGTCCGTCTCGAAGAGGGCGTCCAGGCCGCCCGCCGCGAGCTTCCAGTCCACGGGGTTGACCCCCGCGGCCCGTACCCGGATGAGGACCTCGCTCGGGGCGACCTTCGGGTCGGGAAGGTCCACCAGGGCGAGGTCGTCGGCCGATCCGTACTGCTGTAGTGCGATTGCCTTCATGCACACAACAGCGGTCGCGTCCCGGAGTTCATTCCGTGCGAAAGGACACGGAGGGCCCGACGGGACTCACCCGTCGGGCCCTTCGGGACGCGGTGTCAGCGCATCGCGGCGGCGAGGCGCTCGTCGTGCAGGCGCTCCCCCCAGGAGGGGGCGAGCGGGGCCACCTGGCCCACGCGCCAGCGCAGCAGGAGGTCGGCCAGCTGCGGGTTGCGCGGCAGGGCGGGGCCGTGCAGGTAGGTGCCCAGCACCTGGCCCTGGTAGGCGCCCTCGGTGCGGTCGTCGTTGCCGATGCCGCGCACCGTGGTGGACAGCGGCCGGGCCGAGGGGCCGATGGCCGTGCGGCCCTGGTGGTTCTCGAAGCCGGTGATCCGGCCCACGCCCAGGGCCGGGTCCACGTCCGCGACGATCTCGCCTACCGCGCGGGTCTGGCCGCGGCCGCTGCGGATGTCGAGGATGCCCACGCCGGGGAGCGGGTTGGCCTCGTCGTCGCCGTAGGTCTCGCCGATGATCTGGTACCCGGCGCACACCGCGAAGACGCAGGCGCCGCGGGCGGCGGCGCGGGCGAGGCCGCCGTCGGCGCGCAGGCGCTCGGCGGCCAGGATCTGCGGCCGGTCCTCGCCGCCGCCGAGCAGGTAGATGTCGCCCTGCTCGGGGACGGAGTCGCTGGAGTGGACGTGCACGATCTCGGTGGGGATGCCGCGCAGTTCGGCGCGGCGCTTGAGGATCAGGACGTTGCCCTGGTCCCCGTAGGTGCTCAGCAGATCGGGGTAGATCCACACGATCCGCAGGGCGCTGGTGTTCGTCATGGGTGTCTCCCTACTGGACGCGGCCGTACGCCGTGCGGATCTGCTGGAAGGCGGTGTAGTTGGCGATGAGGTCGACCTTGGTGATGCCCGGCTGGTCGGCCTTGATGCGGCCCAGGACCTCGTCGACCCGGTCGGCCACCTCGAACCGCACGCCGTCGGTCTCCAGGCGCAGCGCGAGGTCGGTGCGGCGCTCGCCCATGACGAACACGCGGCGTCCGCGCAGGACGGTGTAGTCCACGTCCCACAGCCAGGAGGTGTCCTTGCCGTCGGGGACCTGCGCGTTGACCGAGAGGATCACCGGGGTGTGGGGCGGGTCGAGGACGGCGAAGGACTCCAGCCATCCGGCGGGGTTCTTGGAGAGCAGCAGCCGCACCTCGACGCCCATGGTCACCACGGAGGTGTAGCGGCCCGCGACGGAGGTGATCTCGCGCAGCCGCTCCACGGTGCGCTCGGGGTGGATGCCGTACCCGGCGGCGGTGGCCGCGGCGATCGCGGCGTTGGAGCGGTTGGCGTCACCGGGCAGGTTCAGCCGCAGCTTGATGCTCTGGCCCTCCGGGGTGAGGAGGGAGTCGGAGGCGTTGTCCACCGCCCAGGTGGTCGCGGGGCGGGCCAGCCCGCACTCGGGGCAGGCCCAGTGCGGGTCCACGTCGCGCTTGAGGTGGCCGCCGCACTCGGGGCAGCACCAGGAGTCCTCCTTCCAGCGCTGTCCCGCGGACACCCAGGTGGCGTTGGGCGCGCCCAGGCCCGCCCAGGCCACGAGCGGGTCGTCGGCGTTGGCGATGACGTGGGCGTTGCTCTTGCCCAGCGCGAGGCGCCACTTCTTGGCGAGCAGGTTGATCTCGGAGGCGCGGTCCATCTGGTCGCGGCTGAGGTTCATCAGCACCACGAACGCGGGCTGCGTGGCGAGCAGCACCTGCGGGAGGTACTTCTCGTCCACCTCCAGCACGCCGTTGACGGCGGACTGGTTGTTCGACAGCGCCGTGATGTGCCCGGTGGGCATGTTCGCGCCGTGCTCGTTGGTGGCCACGTCGCCGAACTCGCGCAGGGCGTGCGAGATGAGCCTGGTGGTGGTGGTCTTGCCGTTGGTGGCGCTGACCAGGGCGAGCCTGCGGCCCCGGGCGAGCTTGGCGAGCAGGTCGGGTTCGACCTTGAGCGCCACCCGGCCGCCGATGACGGAGCCGTCTCCGCGTCCGGTGGCACGGGACAGGCTGGCCGCGCTCCTTCCCAGAACCGATGCCAGTTGGGCGCGCAGGGGAAGCTCGCTCATCTACTCTCCAGTAAGTGCTGGACCACCCGCGCCGTTCGCTCCTGGGAGGCGGCGGGCGGTGTGTCGGGCCAAGCCTAGTGTCCACCCGGGGTCAGACCCGCCAGTCCAACCTCTCGGGCGGCGGTCCCAGGTTGGGCGGCACCCCGTCCTCCATTGCCCCCGTGGGCGCGGGAGGCCCGTCCGCGGCGGCGGTGCCGTCGGGTGTGTCGGTCAGGGCGTCGGGGCCCGCGGTCGGGACCCGGGGGCGGACGCCTCCGGTACCGCGCCCCCTCGCGGCCGCGGCGCCACCGCCTCCAACGCCCGGCGTGTCACCGGTGTTCCGGGAGTCGTCCACCGTGGCGAGTGTGGCTGTGGACAGGGTGAGGATACCCGGGTTGGTGTCGGCCAGCACGGGACCGTCGGCGGTCAGGACCACGGCCGCCGTGGCGGGGAGTCCGCGCAGCGACTCGGCGTCCAGGCCGCAGGGGCGCCCGGGGGTCGCACCGTCGTCCCCGGTTCCTGCGGACCCGCCGGTGCCGGCCTCCTGAAGGGTGGCCCACCCCCACGCGGTGGCGGATCTCACATGGCGGACGAGGTCCAGGGGCGCGATCGCCGCCGCGGCGTTGCGGATCACCGCGCCGGACTCGGTGTGCGGGGAGGGGAAGAACCGGTCGTCGGCCTCCACCTCGGCGTCGGGGTCCTCCGGCTCGCCCGTGGCCGCGCCGCCCACGGCCCCACCGACCGCCTCGGTGAGGCGGTGCACCCGCAGCCCGCCGGGGTCGTGCCCGGCGACACCGGGCGCCGCGGCCACGGCGCGTTCGACGGCCTCCGCCGAACCCCCGTCCTGACGCATCACCACCGGCAGGCAGGCGGGGTCGGCGAACCGGGCGAGCGCGGCGGGGGCGGCCGTGCGGAACATCAGGACGACCTCCACCCCGCCGTCGGCCGCCGCGGCGAGGACCTGGTCGATCTCCCCTTCGGGGAGGGACTCGGCGCCGCAGACCACGACGGTGCGGGTGCGGTCCGGGCGCACGCGGGGGCGCCTGCCGTCAGCGTTCCTGGGCTCGGGCGCCTCCAGCAGCTCGCTGAGCGCGGACACGGCGTAGGTGCCGTAGACGCGCGCGGCGGTCTCACCGGAGGCCCGGTCGGTGGAGATGATCTTGACCTGCGCGTAGTCGTTGTCGTCCGCCCGGGTGCCGACGGCCTCGAATGGGCTCAGGCGGCGCTCCAGCTCCCAGGCCCGCTCCCCGATGCGCGGCCCGTCGCCGCAGCGCTCGCGCACCCGGGCCCGCTGCCCCGGTGTGAGCAGGGCGAGCGCTGGGTCGTCCTCGGCCGCGTCCTCCTCCGGGGTGAGCAGGGCGCGCAGGCCGCCGATGAGTTCGGCGATCCCCGCGTGCGGCCCCAGGACCTCCAGGAGGCGCAGCAGGAGCGTCTCGTCGGCGTCGGCCTCCGCGGTGCCGCCGGAGGCGGACGCGACCGCGGAGAGGATGCGCGCGCGCTGGCCCGCGTCCAGGTTGGTGCCCAGGGTCATCCGGGGCAGGTCGGCGGGGAGCACCCACCTGCGCGGGGCGACGGCGCAGCGGCGGGCCAAACGGACGAGTTCGCGGGCCACGGAGTGCCCGGTGAGGTCGACCACGGTGAGATCACCACCCTCGCGCAGCCGGGAGACCCCGACGGTGGCGAGCAGCGCCGACCATCCGGCGTCGTCGCCGCCCACCACGAGGACGGCGCCCCTGTCGGCGGGGACGGTCACCCCGTACCAGAGCGGCTGCGCCTCGTAGGCCCGGGAGGCCGCCTGCCACTCGGTGTACCTGCGGGCGTGCTCGTGCTGTTGTTCGCGCAGGATCCGGTCGCGCTCGTCGCGCTCGGCGGCCAAGCGCTCCCTGGCCCTGTGCAGCCGGTCCGCGACGACCTGGCGGCTCTGGACGAGAGCGAAGGCGATGGGCGCGGCGATGGCGGCGCAGGCGAACACGCCGCCGAGGGCGAAGCTGCCGGGAAGGATGCGCAGGGTCCACAGCAGCGGCAGCAGCAGGCTGAGGAGGCAGAGCCCGGCCAGGGCGAAGTACAGGGGCCGGTTGGTCTGGGCCTCGCTGTCGCGCTGGGCGGCGATCCACTCCTCGCTGACGGTCTCGGCGTCGGCCGGGGTCGGCCGCCGCGGGGCCGGTCCGGGAGGCGGCAGGAGCACGGCGTGCCGCCAGCCGACGTAGGTACGTCCGGCCTCTCCTCGGGACGCTCCTCCCGAACGGGGGTTGGGCACCGTCCGAACACCTCCTGACCGGCCGTCGCGGGGGCGGCCGGGGATTCGATCACGCGGGGCTCCGGGCCGGGCCGGAGCGTGGGCGGAATGCTCTCACCCGCCCGCCGCGCTTGTCACGGCCCTGCCGGAACCGGTCACGGGCACGGGAGGGTGCCGGTGGGCGCGGGTGGAGTGGCCGTCGATCTCAGTCAAGCAGCAGCGCGCACCGCTTTCCAGCCCCGCCCCGGACCTGTGGAAAACGCGTCGCGAACCCGGTGGAGGCTGAGGGGTCACGCGACCCGGCTCCTGCTCCCGGAGGGCCGCGCGACGAGGGGCGCACGGACGGTGCGCGCCCGTTCCCGGCGCCGGTGGCGGGGGCCGCCGTGTCAGCGCCTCCCCCCGGGGGCAGGGGAAGGGGGACAGAAGAAGAGAGGACGCCCCCTTTCCGAGGAGTGACCCCCCATTCCCGAGGTCTACCTGTACGCCGCGCTTCTCGCCCTGATGGTCGTCGTCCTGGCCGTGTTGATCGTGTCCGCGGTCATGAGCCACCGGTGGCGCCGCCGCAACGGACGCCCGCTCTGGCCGCCCTCCGCCTCGTGCGCGGAGGAGGGGATGTGGTCCAGGGCGGACCGGGAGCAGCGGCGCAGGGTCGCAAGAGCGGTGCGGCGGGGCCTCGCGGTGGACGACACGCGCACGGCCCGGCTCGTGTGCCACCGGGCGCGCGTCGAACACCGGCGCTGGGAGAACCCGTGGGAGACGGTCACCCTGTGCCTGATCGCCGCGATCCAGCTGCCGAACCTACTCCGGTGGGCGTCGGACGAGGGCACCCCGATGGCCATGCGCGTGCTGCTGTTCGCGCTCCTGGCGGTGTTCGTCCCCTACCTGCTGGGCGTGGTGCCCTACCGCCTCCTGCGCCTGAGGCGCACCGCCATCGCCGTCGAACTCAACCTCCCCCTCGCAGAACGGGATCGGGAGGAGACCCCGGACTGAGGGCTCCGGAGGGCACCCGGCACCGGACGCCGCACGGCGACGCCCCGGCCCACTCCCCCGCCCCGTCCTCCGTCAGCCCCGTGCCCGCCTCGGGAACCCGAGGGCCGACCCGGGACGGACGGGGTCCACAACGGCGCGGGGCGCCGGTGCCGGACGGTCTCCCGTCGGCACCGGCGCCCCGTACGCCTGAGGTCGCCCGGCCGTCTAGGCCTGCACCTGGAGGTCGATGACCTTGCCCACCTCGGCCTGCACCGCGTACTCGCCGGTGAAGCCCTTCGAGGCGAGCACGCGCACCTTCCAGGAGCCGTCGGCGGCGAAGAAGCGGAACGTGCCCTCCTCGCCGGTGGCCACCTCTCCGACGAAGTCGTCGGAGTCGTTCAGCAGGCGGGCGTAGGCCCCGCTCAGCGGCTGTCCGTCACGGGTGACCGTGCCCTGGATGACCGCCTGGTTCCCGGCGTCGACGTCGGCGAGGGCGACCCCGCCGACCGGCGCTCCGCAGCTGTCGCTCACTTGGCCTCGGCCTCCCCCAGCTCGACCGGGACGCCCACGAGGGAGCCGTACTCGGTCCACGAGCCGTCGTAGTTCTTGACGTTCTCCAGGCCCAGGATCTCGTGCAGGGCGAACCAGGTGTGCGAGGAGCGCTCGCCGATCCGGCAGTAGGCGATGATGTCCTTGTCCAGGTCCACGCCCGCGCCGGTGTAGAGCTCGCGCAGCTCGTCGGCGGTCTTGAAGGTGCCGTCCTCGTTGGCCGTCTTGGCCCACGGGATGTTGCGCGCGGTCGGGATGTGGCCCGGGCGCTGCGAGGTCTCCTGCGGCAGGTGCGCGGGAGCGAGCAGCTTGCCGGTGAACTCGTCGGGCGAGCGCACGTCGACCAGGTCCTTGGTGCCGATGGCCTGCACGACCTCGTCGCGGAAGGCGCGGATCGAGGCGTCCTGCTCCTGGGCGGTGTACTGGGTGGCGGCCCGCTCGGGGACCTCCTTGACGAGCTCGCGGGAGTCGAGCTCCCACTTCTTGCGGCCGCCGTCCAGCAGACGGACGTTGGTGTGGCCGTAGAGCTTGAAGTACCAGTACGCGTAGGCGGCGAACCAGTTGTTGTTGCCGCCGTACAGGATGACCTGGTCGTCGTTGCCGATGCCCTTGGCGGACAGCAGCTTCTCGAAACCGGTGCGGTCCACGAAGTCGCGGCGGACCGGGTCCTGGAGGTCCGTCTTCCAGTCGATCTTGACGGCGCCGGGGATGTGGCCCTTGTCGTACGCGGACGTGTCCTCGTCGACCTCGACCAGGACCACGTCGGCGTCGTCCAGGTGAGCCTCCACCCAGTCGGCGTCCACGAGGACGTCGGAGCGGCTCATGGGGAACCTCCTGTGTTTCTTGTGCGGTGTCGCGTGTGCGGGTCGGTGCTCCCGGGGGCTGCCGTCCCGGGAGCGGGGGATGTGGAAAGTCTGCGGAGTGGTGCGGGGCTCCCGGTTCCGGCACGGGCCGGGGCCGCCGGACGTGCTCCCACGGGTCGGGGCACGCCGGATCCCGGGCGTACGGGGAACGCGGACAGCGGGCTGCGGAGCGGTTGCCGGACCCTCCCGACCACCGCGCCCGCGCAGGACGGAGGACGGCGGCCGAGGACGCGAAGGTCGGCGGCTGCCGGGGCTCCGGCTGGTACGGAAGTGGTCAGGGCAGGCGCGAGGCGCTGCCCGTGAGGGTCGACCCGCATGTGTGCTGTCCCCAGATGCGTACACGGAAGAGGAGAACCAGTCGCACGGAGGGGGCGTGGGCTCAGGGGCCCGTCCGCCCTAGGGACACAGACAGAGCGCGGTGGCGACGCGGCAGAAGTCCACTGCCCGTCGCTTCGTCAGATACGCGCTCGTCAAAGAGGTCACACCGGAGACGCTACAGGCCCCGTTACGCGTTTGTCACTGGTGGCCTGGATCACAGAGAGGTCGTCCGCGTCGGTGCGGCGTCCTCGGGGAGGCCGTTCAGAGGACGGCAGCGCCGATCGCGGCGATCACGTCCGCCTTGCGGGGCTGGCCCGCCGCCCGGCGCACCACGCGGCCGGAGGCGTCCAGGACCAGGACGGTGGGGGTGCCCGTGACGTCCAGACGGCGGACGAGGTCGAGACGGGACTCGGCGTCCACCTCCACGTGCGCGACGCCGCCGACCATGCCCGCGACCTCGTCGAGGACGCGCCGGGTGGCCCGGCAGGGCTGGCAGAAGGCGGTGGAGAACTGCACGAGGGTGGCCCGCTCCCCCAACGGGGCGCCGACCTCCTCCGCGGTGAGCACGTCGCCCGCCGCGTCCGCGTCCTGTCGCGCCATGACGCTTCCCCTCCCCTTGCGTGTCCTCTTCCCCGGTCCTCCTGCTGCCGCTCCCGGTGCGCGGGCCGACCGTCTGCCCGGCGCGGTCCGCGCCCCGGTGGCGGGCGTGCGCTCCGGCCCCGCGGCCGTACCGTCCGGCGAGAACCGCGGCGGCGCCGCCGCGGGCGGCCGGGGCCGGCCTCAGACCGCGTCGGCGCCCATGAGCGGAACGTCCGAGCCGGTACCGGTGACCCGCAGGCCGCTGGAGGTGGCCTCCATCTCGGTGACGGTCAGGCCGAACGGCAGCTGCGGGGCCTGGGCGCTGAAGGTGAGCATGGTCGCGGCCATGCCGCTGAGGTCGACGGGGGCGTCGCCCACCTGGACGTCGACGGGGGTGACGGTCACGGTGTCGCCCTCGACGGAGAACTCGCCGCCCGCGTTGACGGAGGTGCTGATGCCGAACTCGGGGAACGCCAGCTCACCGGTGATACGGGGCTGGCCGCCCTCGGTCGTGATGGTGATGCCCTCGGGGAGGTAGGCGTTGAAGAAGGAGTAGGGGACGGTGAAGGAGCCGTCCAGCTGCCCCGCCACCACGGTCGGCTGGTTGAGCAGGTCCGCGGGGGGCGCGTCGACCTCGGTGGCGGTGACGTCGATCTGCTCGACGGTGATGCTGTCCATGGTGGCCGAGGCGGCGGTGATGTTGACCTCGGAGTAGGTGCCGCCGACGGCCTGCGGCAGGAAGGCCCAGCCCTCGATGGACACCTCCGGCTCCTCGGCCATCTGGAGCCGCTGGGCCAGCTGGCTCGCGACCATGTTCTGCGCGAAGCTGCGTGCCCCGATGTCGGCCGCAACCACCGCGACCGCCAGGAGGATCAGGAGAACGACGAGAAACTTACGCATCGGAGATCCCAGCACACTTTCTTTCGTTCCGGCGCGCTCTCGGCTGGGTCATCCCGCCGGTCGTGGTCACACGCCATCGGCGCCCGACGGGCGCCGGTCATGGAAACCTGTCGGAAAGGCTACTTCACCACAGGTTGGACGCCCGGGGCCTTCCACCGGTTTGTCCCGACTGGACAACTAGACCGGTTCGAGACCTCTCGCGGGGCGAAAAGGGGCGTCACGGCCCCGCCCGCGGGCCTTGCGGGCCCTGCTCAGCGGGGCATCAGCATGGCGGCGAGGCCGTCGCTGGCCGCCGCGCCCGCGAGGGAGAGTTCAATCACGTTGGTGGCGACCACGTGCTGGGGGCTGAGACGGGCGAACTCCAGGACGTGCGGCTGCTGCTCGTGCTCCTCCTGCGCCAGCTCGTCGCGGTACATCGCGTAGACGATGCGCTGGAGCGGCGCGCTGGGCACCGTGTGGCAGGCGAACAGCAGGGTGTCCGGCTCGCTGTGGGAGACCTGGGCGACGAGGGCGTCGGCGATGCGGTCGAAACCCGGGCCCTGGCCGTCGGCGAGCGTGTAGATGGTGATGACGCCGCGCAGTTTGCTGGGCGGCGCCTGGCGGACCGGCGGACCGTCGTAGTAGTCGTCGTAGGGGTCGGCTTGGCGACGCTTGCGGCGCACGGGCTCCTCCGGGAGTTCGTCGTCGGGGTCCGCGCCCCCGTCGTCGTAGTCGTCGTAGTAGTCGTCATCGTCGTCGTAGGGGTCGCGGCGCGGGCGCGCGGCCATGGCGACGGCCCCCCACAGCGCGGCGACGGAGCCGAGCATCAGCAGCGGCCCCCCGAAGCCGAGGCCGAAGCGGCCGACCACGACGGAGAGCAGCGCGGCCAGTCCGACCAGCCCCAGTACCGTCAGGTCGGTGCGGCGGTGGTCGGAGGCGCGCCTGGCGACCGCGACGAGCGCCGTGACGAGGAAGACCGCGACGAGGACCTGCGCGAGGTTGACGAGCGAGCGCGGGATGAGGTCGTAGTGGTCGCCCATGGCGGGGTAGGAGGCGTCGAAACGGGTGCCCACCCGGTCGACGGACAGCACCACCAGGGGGACGATGGTGAACGCGCTGAGGAACAGCCGCGAGGTGAACCGGCCGCGGGGCGAGCGGACGCCGTACTCCAGCGCGCCCCAGGCCATGTAGAGCGGGCCCAGGAGGCTGATGCCGATATGCAGCAGCCGGAAGGTGATCCCGCCGAAGTCGAACATCGCGCCGATCACGGCCGCGCTGAGGCCGACCGTCGTACCCAGTGCGGCGACGAGCCATCCGACCGTGGCCACACTGGGACGGCGCTGGGCGTACGCGGCGAGCGCGGCGGTGGCGCTCCAGCCCACCAACGCGCTTATGAATGCCAGTCCTACCGTCACCATCCCGACAATGATGCTGCACGTTAGCGGGTGGATGTGCACTAGATGCAGATTCGGGGGGCCAGTGTGGGCGGCGATCCCGCAGAGTGGAGGCCACAACGGGGATTTACACTGTGATCTTCATCACCGGGTTTGCCGCCGCATCCCAGGGGCCCCACCCTGCCCGCGGGTGGCCGTAGGCTCGCACTACGCGGGGAGCGCCGCCCCGACACCGAAGGGCCGCTTCCCCCACCCAAGCCAGGAGAGAACCGTGTCACACGACGCCGTGTCCCCGAACGCGCGCGGGGCCGCCTTCTTCGACGTGGACAACACCCTGATGCGGGGTGCGTCGATCTACCACTTCGCCCGGGGCCTGGCCTCCCGGGACCTGTTCACCACCCGCGACCTGATGCGGTTCGCGTGGGGGCAGACGGTGTTCCGGGTGACCGGCAGCGAGCAGCCCGAGCACATCAACGCCGCGCGTGAGGCCGCGCTGGCGTTCGTGGCCGGACACGACGTGAACGATCTGGTGGCGCTCTGCGAGGAGATCTACGACGACACCATGGCCGACAGGATCTGGGAGGGCACCCGGGCGCTCGTCCAGGGGCACCTGGACGCGGGGCGGCCGGTGTGGCTGGTGACCGCGACGCCGGTGGAGCTGGCCCAGATCATCCGGCGGCGGCTGGGCCTGACCGGTGCTCTGGGCACCGAGGCCGAGTGCGTCGACGGGGTGTACACGGGGCGGTTGAACGGGGACCTGCTGCACGGTCCGGCCAAGGCCGTGGCGGTGCGCGCCCTCGCCCACAGGGAGGGGTGGGACCTGGCGTCCTGCTCCGCCTACAGCGACTCCTCCAACGACCTGCCGCTGCTGTCCCTGGTGGGGCGTCCGCACGCGGTCAACCCGGACACCGACCTGCGCAGGTACGCCCGCACGCACGGGTGGCCGGTGCACGACTTCCGGCGGCACCGGAACGCGCTGCGGGTGGCCGTCCCGGCCGCCGTGGGCGCGGTCGCCGGTGCCGTGGCGCTGCGCGCGGTCAGACAGAGACGGACCGGCTGAGCCGGGCCGGAAGGTCTGGACACCGGGACCGGACAGACTGGGCCGAGCGGCCCGGAGGCCGGAGGCGGGCTGAGGAGCCGGGCGACCCGGTGGCCGTAGACCGGTGGAACCGGACGGGCGGAGAGGCCGGGAGGCCGGAAGAGCCGCGCGGTCGGAGAAGCCGGGAACCCGGAAGAGCCGGACGGGCAGGGTACCCGCGCCGTCGAGGGACCGCCGCACGGGGGCGGGCCCGGGGACCGGGGTTGTCCACAGGCCACGCGCGGGCGTGGCGCTGACGGGCGACCGCCTGGTGGAATGGATCAAGGGGGCCCAGGGGCCCGGAACGCCTCATGCTGCCCGCAAAGCCCTCAGATGCGCTTTCCGGGCGTTTTGCACCGTGGGCCGCACCCAGGGCCGACCGGAGACCCCTCAGCGTCCCAGCGTGGCCCTGGCGAGGGCGAGCACGTGGACAGGCCGCAGACCGCCTCCGCGCGAGGACGTACCGCGGCGGCTGCCCGCGTAGGTCTCGAAGGCCTCAACCGAGCTGTAGGCGGGCGACCAGTCCAGCACCCGCTCCAGGGAGTCGGTGCGCATACCCGAGGTGTTGAGGCCCGCGCGCACGGCGCGGGAGGTGCTGGAGCTCGCGTAGTCGATCCGGCCGTGCTTGGCCAGGCCGCGCAGCACCCGCAGGCCGCGCGCCGGAACGGGGAGCCGCTGGCCGCCGACGCGGCGCAGGCAGTGCGAGAGGCGGACCGAGTCCTCGCCCGCCACGTCGAAGAACCCGGTGCCGTCGCTGAGCGCCATGCGCACCAGCGCCTCGGCGCCGTCGTCCTCGTGCAGGAACTGCACGTCGGGGTCGCTGCCGAGCACGGTGGGCACGAACCGCGAGTCCAGGTAACGCGTGAGCGGGGTGCTCACGGAGGGGCCGATGAGGTTGGCGAACCGCAGAACGGCCACCGACAGGTCGGGGCGGCGGCGCTGGAGGCCGCGGGTGTGCCGCTCGACCTCGGCCGCGTCGTCGGCGTCCAGGGTGGCGCTGGACCGCACCACCAGGCGCCGGACGGTGGTGGAGCGCTGGGCCGCGCCGAGCACCCGCATGGTGCCCAGGACGTTGTCCTCGCGGTTGGGACGGCCCGCGGTGTCCAGGCCCAGGTGCAGGACGAGTTCGGCGCCGGAGTCGGCGACGATCCTGTCCAGGCTCCCGTCGTGCAGGTCGACATGGGCGTACTCGACCCCCGGCGCGTCCGTGGGCGGCGGCGAGGAGTCGGCGCCGATCACCCGGCGGACCCCGGGCTCCTCGCTCAGGGTCTGCGCGACCCTGGCGGCCAGGGGTGTGGAAACCCCGGTGACGAGTACGACACGAACCATGGCGACACGTTCCTTGGGAGGAGACGGGAGCTGTTCCGGCAGGCCCGCGGACCGTTCACCCCCGGGGGTGAACCGGCGACCGCGACCCGTGAGACACAACAGCGCCTCACCCAGAAAATTCCATTGCTCCGGCAAAGGCCGGGCAAGGACGGCGGTGTCTCCGCGTCCGGGGCGTGCCTGGAGCGCGCCCGCGCCCGCGGAGAGACGACGTTCGCCGCTACCGGTCCTACTTCTTGTTGCGACGCGCGACACGCGTGCGCTTGAGCAGCTTGCGGTGCTTCTTCTTCGCCATCCGCTTGCGGCGCTTCTTGATGACGGAACCCATGGGATCACCTTCTCGCTGACGGAGGTTACGGACATGCCGCACCGCTGGGCGGTGGAAACCGGCAAGGGGCTCGGATGCGGTCACCGGAGCCGTTCGGACACCGGCGTGCCCTGGCCCGGATCGGCCGGTGCGACCGGGGTGGTGTCCCCCGGGTCCGGCGCTGGAGAGCGCGCACCTACCGCACCCGAAGGCCCAGCTTACCGTTACGGGTGTGCGCTCCGGGTCACGCCCCGGGAAGTGCGGGCTCGTCCTTGTACAGGACGGCGGCGGGTTCCGCGTAGCTGACGCTGGTCAGCCGCTGGTCGCTGAAGGTCAGCGACGTCACGCTCGCCAGGTTGCACTCGCGCAGGTCGGGACGGTGCCAGAGGCGTTTGCCCTCGGCCGCGCGGCGGGTCATCCAGATCGGCAGCTGGTGGCTGACGCACACGGCCTCGCGGCCCCACGCCGCCCGGCGGGCGATCTTGACGGCCTCCACCATGCGCGTGACGATCTCGGAGTAGGGCTCGCCCCAGGACGGCAGGAACGGGTTGTACACCCGGCTGAACACGCGGGGATCGCGCACCGACCGCCGCGACAGGCTCATCCCCTCGAACTTGTTGGCCGCCTCGATGAGCCGGTCGTCCAGGGTGACGGGCAGGTCCGTCGCCTTCTGGAGGGGCACGGCGGTCTCCTGGGTGCGGTCCAGCGGCGAGGAGAACAGCGCCGCGATGTCGTGGCCCTCGAACCACTCCGCGGTCATCTCCGCCATCCGCTGGCCCCGGTCGCTGAGGTGGAAGCCGGGGAGCCTTCCGTAGAGCACCTTGCCGGGGTTGTACACCTCTCCGTGTCGCAGCAGGTGCACGACGGTGGTCGTCGTCATCGTGAGTGTCTTTCCTTCGGGGTCGTGGGCGTCGGGGCTGTACCGGCCCTGGGCGTCAGCCCTGGGCCTCGGCCGCGGCGCGGGCCGCCCTGGGCAGCGCCGAGACCACCCGGTCCACGGCGGCGTCGTCGTGCGCGGCGGAGAAGAACCAGGCCTCGAAGGCGGCGGGCGGCAGGTACACGCCCTGGTCGAGCATGGCGTGGAAGAACGCGGAGAAGACCGCGGTGTCGGTGGTGCGCGCGGTGTCGAAGTCGACGGCCTCCTGGTCGGTGAAGAACACCGTGAAGAGGTTGCCGCCGCTTTGGAGCCGGTGGACGACCCCGGCCTCGCCGAGCGCCTTGGAGACCTCGGCCGCCACCTGGGCGGAGACCTCGTCGATGCGGGCGTAGACCTCGGGGGTGGCCCCCCGCAGGGTGGCCAGGCCGGCGGCGGTGGCCAGCGGGTTCCCGGACAGGGTGCCCGCCTGGTAGACGGGGCCGCCGGGCGCGAGGCGGTCCATGATCTCGACGCGCCCGCCGAACGCGGCGGCGGGCAGGCCGCCGCCCATGACCTTGCCGAAGGTCATGAGGTCGGGGGCGACGCCCTCCAGACCGAACCAGCCCGAGGCGCTGACGCGGAAGCCGGTGAGGACCTCGTCGAGGATGAGGAGGGCGCCGTTGGCGTGCGCGATCTCCTTGATCCGGGCGTTGAACCCGTCCCGGGGTGCGACGACGCCCATGTTGGCGGGGCAGGCCTCGGCGATCACGCAGGCGATCTCGTCGCCGTGCTCGGCGAAGGCGCGCTCGACGGCCTCGGGGTCGTTGTAGGGCAGCACGAGGGTGTCGGCGGCGCTGGCCCCGGTCACGCCCGGGGAGTCGGGCAGGGCGAAGGTGGCCAGGCCCGAACCGGCGGAGGCCAGGAGGGCGTCGACGTGGCCGTGGTAGTTGCCCGCGAACTTGACGATCTTGCTGCGCCCGGTGAAGCCGCGCGCGAGGCGGATCGCGGACATGGTGGCCTCGGTGCCGGAGTTAACGAGGCGGACCTTCTCCACCGGGGTGCGCTCGACGATCAGCTCGGCCAGCTCGACCTCGCCGGGGGTCGGCGCGCCGTAGGAGGTCCCGGCGTCGACCGCGCCGTGGAGGGCCTCGACGACGGCGGGGGCCGCGTGGCCGAGGATCAGCGGCCCCCACGAGCACACCAGGTCGACGTACTGGCGGCCGTCGGCGTCGGTGAGGTAGGGGCCCTCGCCCCTGACGAAGAAGGGCGGGGTGCCGCCGACGGCGCCGAAGGCGCGGACGGGGGAGTTCACGCCACCCGGCACGACGGCGGAGGCACGCTGGAAAAGCTCTGCTGAAGTCTGTTGAGTACCCACCTCACCAGTGTGTCAGCTGTGTCCGGTACCAGGACCATGACCCGCCCCGCGTCGGCCGAGGACCCGGCGTCGGCGCCTGGACCGGTGTCGGGGTCAGGGGCGGATCAGAGCACGGACCAGCTGGTGGATCCGTGTGCTGGGGTCGCCCGTCGGCGGCAGGCGCTCGGCGCGCTCGCAGGCCTCCTGGAGGCCGTGGGCGAAGTCCTCGAAGCGGGTCCCGCCCTTGTTCCACCTCGGCAGGAGCGCCCTGAGCTCCTTCTCGGCCCTGGCCCCGGTGACGAGTGCGGACCGGTGGTCCCTGAGGTGGAGGATGAGCCAGGTCTCGAAGGTGGGGGTGGAGGGAGCGGCCTCGATCCCCTCCCGCGCGGCGGACGCCACGAGCGCGGCGACGTCCTCTCCGTCGGTGTCGAACACCGCCCAGCGCTCGGTGTAGTCGTCCCGCTCCGCCTCAGCCGCGCTTCTGACCACGATCTCGCGCTGGGGGTGTTTGGCCTTGCGGGCGTGGACGGTGTGCAGGCGCACGTCCGGGTGCTTCTTCATCGTGTCGAAGTAGCGCTTCTCGGTCTCGCCCTCGCAGACGACGAGGTAGACGCGCCTCTCCTCGCGGTGCGGCCTGCGACGGTCAAGGCTCGTCTCCCGCTGCTCCCTCCTGCGCCGCTTGCTCACGGGGCGGCTTCCTCCGACTCCCGTGACTGCTCGCGCCGGTGCAGGGCGTCCCGGAACAGTTCGTCGTCCACGTCCGGAACCGCGCCGTAGCGGCCCGTGAGGTAGCGCCGGGCTCGGTTGTCGTCTCCCCGGGGCCTGAAGTCGCTGAGCGGGTAGAGCGAGGTCCGTCCACGGTCGTCCTTGTCCACGAACCAGATGTGGTCGCGCTTGAGGACCTCCTCACCGCGTACGCGTCCGAGCAGGGCCGCGTCGTGGCTGGTGAAGATCAGTTGGGCGCCCTTGGGATTGTGCTCCTCGTCCTGGAAGAGGGAGATGACCTTGGCGGAGAGGTAGGGGTGGAGACTGGCGTCGATCTCGTCGACCACGAGGGCTCCGCCCGTTTCCAGTACACGCTGGGCGTCGAAGCCGATCGTGGCGAACGCCCTGGTTCCCAGGGATTCCTCCTCCCAGAGAAGGGGCGTAGCGTTTTCTGTGCCCTGATGGCGGAAGAGGAGGGTGGATCGGCCGTGCCTGAGAAGGGTTCGCAGACTCGCCTCGAAGGCCGACGTTCCACTAGGGCCGGGCTTGGTCTGAAATCTGTCCCCGTCCTGATCTCCTTTGAGCAGCCTCCGGGCCAACGCTCTCGTATATGAGTCGCGGAACCTTTCCTCATCGGAGGAGGAGTCCCTAGCGGAGGCGGTCCGTCCCATGGAGTCGAGATGGTCGTGGCTGAGTTCCACCGTTTCGATACCCGTGTCAGCGGACTTCAGAAGACGGCTGAGATCCGCCATGTGTGCCTCGGAGGCGCTTCCCTCACGCAACCACGCTGGGTGGCCCGGCCCCCGCTCGGTGGCGGACACCAGACTCTCGGAGAACCAGCGGTAGACCGGTTCCACCTCCGCGTTCGAGGCGCGGGCGGCGACGGTGAGAAAGAGGACGTTCTGACCGGTGATCTCCTTGACCTGGCGCAGTTTCCCCGAGGTCTGGTCACCGAAGGAGAACTCCTGCCCGTCGCGTTCGAACACGACGCGCTTGCGCTGCCTGGGGTAGCTGTACAGCCACTCCTCCACGACCCGCTCGTCGTCGACCCCGAAGCCGTAGGTGTGGCGGACCCGGTCGATCACGAGGTCGACCACGAACGTGGAGGGCTCCTCCCGGGCGTCCGCGCTCAACTTGAAGGGGTGGCGCTGGATTCCGCTCCCCGGCTCGTTGTGGCTCATCGACCACCGGACGGTGTCCCGCATGAAGGAGAGCGCGTCCAGCAGGTTCGACTTGCCCGAGGCGTTGGCCCCGAAGACCCCCGCGACCGTGGTGGCCTCCCAGCCGGCCTCCTGCGGGCGGGCGTCGTCGTAGACGGGAGTGAGCAGGAGCTGTTGCTCCTCCCGGATGGACTTGTGGTTCTCGACGCGGAAACTCAGCAGCATCGCGGCACTCTCCCCGGAAGTTGAGCGGCTTCACCGCGTTTCGCGCGGAAAAACCACACGCGACAAGCATGCCATGTGGCCGTGGCCACACACGCGTGTGCCCCGCCCCCGGGGACAGGGACGGGGCACACGGAAGCCGACTCAGTGCCGGGCGGCGTAGCCGTCCCGGGCGGGGGCGTCGGGCGGGGGCGGCGCGCCCGCGTCCGAGTCGGCCGGGGTGTCCGGCCGCTCGGCGCGCACCAGCGGGCGCAGGCGGTCGTTGCGGGCGAGCAGCTCCACGAGGGCGGTCATCGGGCGGGAGGCGGCCAGGGAGACCAGGGCCGCGACGGTGGCGCCGACGAGGAGGCCGACGGTGACGTCGTGCGGGTAGTGGGCGCCGACGAAGACCCGGGAGAAGGCCTCCAGGACGGCGAGCAGCACGGCGAGGACGGCGATGCGGCGCCAGGCCAGGATGAGCGCCGCGGCGGCGGCGCCCGCGATCGCGGCGTGGTTGCTCGGGAAGGACCAGTCGCCGAGCGGGTCGCAGGTGGCGATCGTGGTCAGGTCGGTCATGGCCTGGCAGGGGCGCATCTGCTCGAAGAACGTCTTCACCGTGCGGCTGACCATGTAGGCGACGACGGTGGCGACGGGAGCGAACAGGGCCAGGCCGACCAGACGGGAGTCCACGGAGCGGGCGCGCCACCAGGCGGCGAGGAAGAGGACGGCGAACACTCCGAGGAAGAGGTCGGTGCCCACGTAGGCGACGCTCTGCACCCAGGGGTCCAGGTCCGCCGTGAACTCGATCAGGGCCCGGGACCAGGCAGCGCTGACGGCGAGGATCTCAGAGACCATCTCTCTCCATTGGGTCGTTCAGGGGGGAGGGTCGCGCGCAGGGGGGAGGGACTGGGCGACGCCCCGTCCGAAGGTGACGGGGATCCCATGATTAGGTGACAGGAAAGGCTTCATCCTGTCATCAACCGGGGCTTTCCGGGCCCGCGAAACGGCCGTATCGACGAAAGAGACGGAGGGCACCGACGAAGGAGACGCCGTGCCACCCGAGAGGCCTGGTGTACCGATGAGTAGCTTGGGGGTGTCCACCCTCCCGGCGGTACCCATCCGCCCTCCCGAGACGGAGCCCCGATGACATCGCACTTCACCACCGCGGACCTCATCGACGACCACGGCGACACCCTGCGCAGCTGCTCCACGCAGTTCCGCCAGTTCGGGGGACGCGCGGTGTTCTGCGGCCGGATCCGCACCGTCCACTGCCACGAGGACAACGGCCTGGTCAAGCAGGTCCTCAACACCCCGGGCGACGGCGCGGTCCTGGTGGTGGACGGCGGCGGCTCGCTGCGGTCCGCCCTGATGGGCGACATGATCGCGGAGGCGGCCGTGGCCAACGGCTGGGCCGGAACCGTGATCTTCGGCGCGGTCCGCGACACCCGCGCCCTGGGCGGGCTGGACCTGGGCGTGAAGGCGCTGGGCTCCAACCCCCGCAAGTCCCTCAAGGACGCCGCCGGTCGCCTGGACGTGCCCGTGACCTTCGGCGACGTCACGTTCGTGCCGGGCGAGTGGCTCTACAGCGACGAGGACGGCGTGGTGGTGAACGCCGAGGAGATCAGGATCTGACGCGGGGCCAAGCCGAGGAGAACGGAGGAGGTCGCGGTGATGACCTCCCCGGCGGCCTCCCTGGAGCCTCCCCCGTGCCTCTCCGGCGCCTCCTGCCGAGCCCTCGGGCACCCCCAGCGGGCTCCGGGGCTTCCGCGCGCCCGGCCACACCCGCCCCTGCCCGCTCTGCGCCTCAGGCCCGCCCGCGCAGGAGCGGAAGCACCACGGCCGCGCACATCGCGGGGAGCAGCAGCAGCGGGACGAGGAGCCACGCCAGCGTGTGGTCGACGAACAGGACGACCGCCGCCTGCGCCGAACCGACCAGCACGAACCCGGTTCTCATGAGGCGGTGCGCGGCCGACCACCAGCCGGCGAGGGGCCTGTCGTGGTCCGCCCCGGGCTCCGGCGCGGGCAGGACGACGCCGACACCGACCAGGAACAGACCGGTCGCCACGCCCAGCACCCGGCTGATCGGGAGGTCCCACCCGGCCTGGCCCAGGACGAGCACTCCGTGCGTCACGAGCAGGAACAGGGACAGCAGGCCCAGGAGGGCGCTCATGCCCCGCGCGGCGCTCCGTGCCTTCGGCGCCGCCGGTAGCCCCAGCGCGTCCTGGAGGCCGTTCTGGAGACGGGTTCCGAAGACCACCGCGGCCGACAGCACGACCGCCAGGAGGCCCGTCGTCAGGGGCAGGGCCAGCGCGAGCACCGCCCGGGGAACCGTGTCGGGGGTGCCGTCCAGGTTGGTCCGTCCGCTGAGCACCGTCCCCGGCAGGTCGGGCCAGGCCGTCCAGGAGACGAGGGCCATGAGGGCGACCGAGACCGCCGTGACGAGAATTCCCGCGAGGGGAATCCGGGGCCTTTCCACATTCGCCTCCGCCGGGTTGTCCGTGCCGTTCATTCTGTTTCTCCCTCTCCCTCGCCGTTCTCGTGGCACAACAGTAGGAAAAGGAGTTTCGGAACCGCATCGACCGCGAGGCACGGTGCGGTCACGCGGTCCGCGGACACCGGCCATGCCGGAGGTCATGGCGCGAACATGCCCCTGACCATGACCTCCTCCGGCGGTCCGCGCGGGATCGTTCCGACTACGCTCGGAAGAATGCGCACCCCCGGCTCCCCGACCGACCCGTCCTCGTGGGTCACGCTGCACGAGAACCGTCCGCCCCGCGTTCTGGAACTGTTGTTCTGGGGCGCGGTGGCACTCACCCTCGGCCTTTACGCGCTGCTGTTCCTGAGCGGTCAGATGCGTTTCCACGGCGGCGACCCGGTCGCCAACACCGCCGTGCTCGTCAGCGTCGGCGTCCTGCTGCTCTGCTGCGCGCTGTGGCCGTTCCTGGCCTGGTCCCCGGCGTCCCCGTGGCCGCGCAGGGCCGTCAGCGCCGCCTTCCTCGCCCTCACCGTGCTCTGCATGCTCAGCAGCAACCACACGACCTTCCTGCTGTTGTGCGTGGGCACCATGAACGCGGTGGCCGTGTTCGGGCTGCCGGGCGGCGTCGGCTACGGCTCCGCCGTGCTCGTGTTCAGCGTCGGTCTGACCCTGGTGGTCCCCGACCTGCCGTTCGCGGTGGGGCTGTTCGCCGGGATGATCCTGCTGTTCATCGTGGCGGCGTCGGGAACGGTGTTCCTCGGCCTGACCGTGGCCGCGCGGCGGGCCGAGCACACACGGGAGCTCCTGGCCGCGCTGGAGGAGGCCCACGGGGAGCTGCGCCGCCGCTCCGATCGCATCCGCGAGCTCACCGTGGCGGAGGAGCGCGCCCGCATGTCCCGGGAGATGCACGACAGCACCGGCCACTACCTGACCGCGCTCACCATGTCGCTGTCGAACGCGCTGCGCTTTCGCACCGCACGGCCCGACTCGGCGTGGGAGGAGGTGCGACAGGCCCGCGAACTCGCCCGGGAGGCGCTCACCGACACCCGGCGCTGGGTGCGCGCGCTGCGCCCCCTGGGATTGGAGGGACGCGCGGGGCTGGCCGCGATGCGGGCGATGGCGGCCTCCTTCGACGGCGGGGGCGTCCGGATCAGGTTCGCCGTCACCGGCGACGGGGTCTGGCCCGACCTGTCGGAGGAGGCCGAGCTGGTCTGCTACCGGGCGCTCCAGGAGGGCCTGACCAACGCCATGCGCCACTCGGGCGCCGACCTGATCGAGGTGGAGGTGCTGACCCGCGCCGAGGGGGTCGCGGTCACGGTGACCGACAACGGCGGCGGCGCGGGGAAGGAGGCGGTGCGCGCGGGGTTCGGGCTGCGGGGTCTGTCCGAACGGGTCGCGGCCGTAGGCGGGACGATACTCAGCGGCAACGTGTGCGCGGCCGACCGGACGCGGGAGGACACGACACCAGGGGGCCGAGCGCTGGAGGGCACGGCGCTGGAGGGCGGAGCACACGGGAGCCCGACCTGTCGGGAGCGCGCGTGGCAGGCCACGACGCCGGGGAGCACGCCCCCGGCGGGCCCTCTCGGCTTCCGGCTCCGCGCGGAGGTTCCCGCGGACGCCGGTACGCGGGAGACTGTTCCCGGCACGGCTGGGGGCACCACATGACCACTGTTTCGGTCCTGATCGTCGACGACCAGATCCTGATGCGGCAGGGCCTGCGCAAACTGCTGGAGATCGAGGAGGGCGTCGACGTCGTCGGCGACGCCGCGGACGGCGTCGAGGCCCTGGAGTTCCTGTCGGCCGCCGACCCGCTCCCGGACGTGGCCCTGGTGGACGCCCGCATGCCGCGCATGGACGGGGTGGCCCTCATCGGGCGGATGCGCGCGGAGTACCCGGACGTGCCCGCCCTGGTGCTGACCACGTTCGACGACGACGAACTGGTCTTCGGCGGTCTGCGGGCCGGAGCGCGCGGCTACCTGCTCAAGGACGTGCCGCCGGAGGAACTGGTGGCGGCGATCCGCCGCGTCGCCCGGGGTGAGACCGTTCTCGGCGGTCCGGCGGCCGAGCTCCTGGTCGCCGCGCTCGGCGAAGGCCCCTCCACCGTCCCCGCGGCGGACCCGCCCCGCCCGTCAGGGCACGGGGAGGCCCCCCGGTTGTCGGAGCGCGAGGAGGAGGTGGCCCGCCTCGTCGGCACGGGCGCCACCAACCGGGAGGTCGCGCGGGCCCTGTTCATCACCGAGGGCACCGCCAAGAACCACGTCACGAGCATCCTGCGCAAGCTGGGGCTGCGCGACCGCACCCGGCTCGCCCTGTGGGTACGGGAGCGCCGGGGCGGCTAGGGCCCGTTCCCGAACGCCGAACGGACCCGGTCCCTTGAAGGCCCTCCGACGCGTGCGCCGGGCGCGGTCCGGACGTTGGGCGCCCCTCGCGGGCGCGGAAGACCGCCGGAACGCTGTCCGTGCTCGTCCTCCGACGAAGTGGCCGGCGATCCGGCCGTGACCCCACCCCCAGAACCGGTATAGTATGGCCGGTATAGTTATTGGTTGCGTGAGAGGCCGCCGCATGATCGAGATCCTGAAACCCGCCGAACTCGCCCGAGCCAAGGACGCGGGCTCCCTGGTCGCCCACATCCTCCGGACGGCACGGAGCCGCGCCACGGTCGGCACCAACCTCCTGGACATCGACCGGTGGGCCCGGGAGATGATCGCCGAGGCCGGAGCGCAGTCCTGCTACGTCGACTACGCGCCGTCCTTCGGGCGCGGGCCGTTCGGCCACTACATCTGCACGGCCGTCAACGACGCCGTGCTCCACGGACTGCCCCACGACTACGCGCTCGCCGACGGCGACCTGCTCACACTCGACCTCGCCGTCTCCCTGGGCGGGGTCGCCGCGGACTCCGCCATCAGCTTCGTCGTGGGCGAGTCGAGGCCCGCCGAGAGCGTCGCGATGATCCGTGCGACCGAACGCGCGCTGGAGGCGGGGATCGCCGCCGCCCGGCCCGGGGCCCGCGTCGGCGACATCTCCCACGCCATCGGCTCGGTCCTCAGCGCGGCGGGGTACCCGATCAACACCGAGTTCGGCGGTCACGGCATCGGGTCGACGATGCACCAGGACCCGCACGTGGCCAACACCGGGCAACCCGGCCGGGGCTACAAGCTGCGCCCCGGCCTGATGCTCGCCCTGGAGCCGTGGGTCATGGCGGACACCGACGAGCTGGTCACCGACGCCGACGGGTGGACGCTGCGCAGCGCGACGGGCTGCCGGACGGCGCACAGCGAGCACACGATCGCCATCACCCACGAGGGGGCCGAGATCCTCACCCTGCCCAGGTAGGAGTCCGACCGCCGCTCGCGCGCCCGAGCGGTACCGCCACCGGTACGCCCGGCGCGCGCCCCGGGGTCAGGCGGGGAACTCCTCGCTCGCGTCGGCGAGGATGTCGAGCACCACGATCGGGTCGGGCAGCACCACGGCCCCGTCCTCGGCGCGCGGCGGGCGGATCCAGGTGACCCGGTCGCCGGAGGGCAGCAGCGAGGGGGCGCCGAGCACGAAGCTGTCCCGGCAGTGCCAGCGCAGTCCCGGCATCTCCTCCACGGCCTCGGGCACGCAGTCCAGGTGGCAGGACCACCACTCGTCCTCGTCCACCGGCGAACGGGTGGCCACGAAGAACAGGTAGCGCGAGGACTCCACCGCCGCGACCGGGCCCGCGGGAACGCCCGAGCGGCCCATGCGCGCCAGCGCCATCACACCCGCCTCACGGGGGACGTCGAACACGTCGAAGACCCGCCCCGTGGGCAGGATGATGTTCGCGTCGGGGGTGGCCGTCCACCACCGCCGGATGGTGTCGGTGTCGGTGCTGGCCTCCACGCCCCAGGCCATCGTCACCGGGTGCGCCGCCGGGTCCGGACAGCCCATCCGGTCGCAGCTGCACGCGCGGTCCTGCCCCGGTGAGGTGCCGCGCGCCACCGGCCAGCCCAGCTCGGCGTAGCCCAGAGCGGCGTCCAGCATGCTGGCCGCCGCATGGCGGCGCTTACGTCGGTACAGAACCTCGGCCATGGAGCCTCCCCGGTCTTCGCTCGTGTTCCAGGCGCGGCCTCGCCGTCGTGGGAGGCCCTGCACCCGGGGACCGCGACCGGGGCGAGGGGCCTGGTCGCGCTACCGCAGCAGGCGGGCGGCCTCGGTCGCCCAGTAGGTGAGGATCTGCTCGGCCCCGGCCCTGCGGTAGGAGGTCAGTGTCTCCACGATGGCCCGCTCGCGGTCGATCCAGCCCCGCTCCGCGGCCGCCTCGATCATCGCGTACTCGCCGCTGACCTGGTAGGCCGACACGGGTACCGGGGAGGCCTCGGCCACCTTGGCCACGATGTCGAGGTAGGCCAGGCCGGGTTTGACCATCACCATGTCCGCGCCCTCGGCGACGTCCAGTGCCACCTCGCGCAGCGCCTCGCGCGCGTTGGCGGGGTCCTGCTGGTAGCCGGAGCGGTCGCCGAACTGCGGCGCGCCCTCCGCGGCCTCGCGGAAGGGGCCGTAGAACGCCGACGCGTACTTGGCGGCGTAGGCCAGGATGGGCACCTGCTGGTGCCCGGCGCGGTCGAGCCCGGCGCGGATCGCCGCGACCTGGCCGTCCATCATGCCGCTGGGCGCCACCACGGCGGCGCCCGCCTCGGCCTGGGCTGCGGCCACGGACGCGTACCGCTCCAGGGTGAGGTCGTTGTCGACGTGCCCGTCCACCTCCAGCGGGCCGCAGTGACCGTGGTCGGTGTACTCGCACAGGCACAGGTCGGCCATCACCACGAGGTCGTCGCCGACCTCGGCGGACAGGTCGCGCAGGGCGGCCTGGACGATCCCCTCGGGGTCGTCGGCGGCCGAGCCGTGCGCGTCCTTGTGCGCGGGGATGCCGAACAGCATCAGCCCGCCGACCCCGGCGGCGGCCGCCTCGTGGGCCGCCTTGCGCAGGCTGTCACGCGTGTGCTGCACCTGGCCGGGCATCGAGGAGACGGCCACCGGCTCGGTGATGCCCTCCTTGACGAACATCGGCAGGACGAGGTTCTCGGGGCGGACCCGGGTCTCGGCGACCAGGCGGCGCAGCGCCGGACCGCGGCGCAGGCGGCGCGGCCGGACCACGGGGAAGGCGGCGTCGTTGCTGGAGGCGTTCATCACGGGGCTCCCGGGAAAGGTTCGTGCGTCGGTGGCGGTGTGGTCTCTCAGAGCTTGCGGCGGCGACCGCGTCTCTTCTGACTGGGCTTGAGGACGGGCTTGCCCGCCTCGACCGCCTCGCGCCTCTTCTCGGCACCGTACTCCGAAAGGGCCTGCGCGAGGGCGGAAACCGAGGCTTTGGGCGCCACGACGTCGACGCGCAGGCCGAACTCGATCGCGGTCCTCTCCGTCTCGGGACCGATGACGGCGATGACGGTGGTGTTGTGCGGCTTGCCCGCGATCCCCACCAGGTTGCGCACCGTGGAGGAGGACGTGAACAGCACCGCGTCGAAGCCGCCGCCCTTGATCGCCTCCCGGACGGGCGCGGGCGGGGGCGCGGCGCGCACGGTGCGGTAGGCGGTGACGTCGTCGACCTCCCAGCCGAGCTTGTCCAGCCCGGCGGACAGGGTCTCGGTGGCGATGTCGGCGCGCGGCAGCAGGACCCGCTCGATCGGGTCGATCTCGGCGTCGTAGGGCGGCCACACCGAGACCAGGCCCGAGCTGGACTGCTCCTCCTCGGGCGGGGCCAGGTCGGGCTGGATGCCGAACTCGCGCACGGCGCGCGCGGTGGCCTCGCCGACGACGGCGACCTTGACCCCGGCGAACGCGCGCGCGTCCAGGCCGTAGGACTCCAGGCGCTCCCGGATGGCGCGGACCGCGTTGACGGAGGTGAAGGCCACCCACTGGTAGCGGCCGGTGACCAGGCCGCGGACGGCGCGCTCCATCTGCTGCGGGGTGCGCGGCGGCTCCACGGAGATGGTGGGCACCTCCTCGGGCACCGCGCCGTAGCCGCGCAGCTGGTCGGACAGGGCCGCGGCCTGCTCCTTGGTGCGGGGCACCAGGACGCGCCAGCCGAACAGCGGACGGCTCTCGTACCAGGACAGCTCGGGGTGGCGGCCCGCGGCGGGGCCGACGATCATCAGCGCGGGCGCGGTGACGTGGTGGCCCTTGGCGTCCTTGGACTTGAGGTCGGCGACGAGCCGCCCCAGGGTCGAGGAGACCGTGGTCTGACGGGTGGTGCCGCCCGCGCGCACGACCGCGACCGGGGTCGAGGCGGGCCGCCCTCCGGCGATGAGGGTCTTGCACAGCACGTCGAAGCCGGGTCCCTGGTGCTCGACCGGCTCACCGGCGGGCGCGTCGCCGCCCATGACGACCAGGGTGGCGCCGCTGGCGGCGGCCTCGTGCCAGTCGACCCCTCCCCCGCCGTGCGCGCGGGCGTTGAGCACGCGCACCTCGGGGCTGTCCGCGTCCAGCAGCGGCACGCCCGCGAAGGTCGGCACGGAGGTGATCGCGGAGACGCCGGGGGCGACCTCGACCTCGACCCCGGCCTCGTGGCAGGCGGAGACCAGTTCGGCGCCGCGGCAGCCGAAGAACGGGTCGCCGGAGTAGAGGCGGACCACCCGCTGCCCGTCGCGGGCGCGCGCCACCGCCAGGGCGTTGACGTCGCCGCCGCACTCGCCCGCCTCGATCACGGAGACGTCCTCGGAGCAGTGGGAGAGGAGTTCGGCGCGAAAGCCCGCGAGCTCCTCGGCGGCGGGCTCGCGCAGGGTGATGACCACGTCGGCGTGGCTCAGCAGCTCGGCGCCGCGCAGGGTGAGCAGGTCGGCGCCGCCCGGACCGGAACCGACCAGGGCGACGTGCCCGGCCCGCGCTGCGGCGCGCGGCTCCTCCGGCTGGGGGTTGGCGTTGGCGTTCACGTACTGGCTCCTCTGTGTGGGTCGCCGCGCCCCGGTGTGCGGCGCCGGGGGCGGCGGTACGGCGGGCCCAGGCCGAGGAGGCCCGCCGACTGCTCCTGCTTAGGGCGTGTCCCTCTCGGCGAAGGCCTCGGCCACGATGCGGTCGGCTCCCTCGGCGATCATCTGGCGGGCCAGGTCCCGGCCGAGCGCGGTGGCGGCGGCCAGGTCCCCGGGCGAGGCGAGGTCGGCGGCGCGCTCGCGGCGCACGGCCTCGGCCCCGTCGGTGGCGACCACGGCGGCGCGCAGGCGCAGGCGGCCCGTCGCCGCGTCGTACTGGGCGTAGGCGCCGACCGGGGCGGCGCAACCGGCCTCCAGCTCGGAGAGCACGGTGCGCTCGGCGACGACCTCGGCGCGGGTGGCGGGGTGGTCGACCGAGGCCAGGTAGGCGAGGTCGCCGTCGAGGCGCTCGACGGAGCACTCGACGGCGAGGGCGCCCTGGCCGGGCGCGGGCAGCATCTGCTCGGGCTCGAAGACCTCGGTGACGTCCTCGGTGCGTCCCACGCGGCCGAGTCCGGCGTAGGCCAGGACGACGGCGTCCAGCTCTCCGGAGGCGACCTTGCCCAGACGGGTCTCGGCGTTGCCGCGGATGGGGACGTAGACCAGGTCCGGGCGCAGCGCGGCGAGCTGGGCGACCCGGCGCGGGGAGCCGGTGCCGACCCTGGCCCCCGCGGGCAGGTCGGAGAACTTCAGCCCGTCGCGCGCGCACAGGGCGTCGCGCGGGTCGTCGCGCTCGGGGATCGCGGCCAGCACGAGCCCCTCGGCGGGCGTGGTGGGCAGGTCCTTGAGCGAGTGGACGGCGAAGTCGACGGTGCCCGCGTGGAGCTCGTCGCGCAGGGCGTTGACGAACACGCCGGTGCCGCCGAGCTGGGTCAGGTGCGCCTTGGTGACGTCGCCGAAGCTGGTGATCAGCTCCAGCTCGATCACCCTGCCGGTGCGTTCGGTGATGGCGTCGGCGACCATGCGCGACTGGCTGGTGGCCATGGTGCTGCGGCGGGTGCCAAGCCTGGCCGGGGCAACGTGGTCGGGTGCTCCGTCGGCGGTCGTGCCGTGGGAGGGCGTGCCGGTCATGACTTCTCCTGTGCGGTCCGTGCCGCGGTGGCGGTGCCCTCGGGGGCGGTGAGCGCCTCGGGGCTTCCGGGGTCGAGTGCGAAGAGTTCTCTCAGTGCCGCCTCGTAGGACTCCCCGTCCGGCGCGGCGGCCAGTTCCTTGACGCGCACGGTCGGTCTGTGCAGGAGCTTGTCGGCGACGCGGCGCATGGCGCGGCTGATCTCCTCGCGCGTGCGGTCGTCGAGGTCGGCGGGCAGGCGGCCGTGCAGGCGCGACAGCTCGGCGTCCACCACGTCCCTGGCCTGGGCGCGCAGGGCGACGACGGTGGGGGTCACCTGGTGGGCGCGGCGGACCGCGCGGAACTCGGTGACCTCCTCGTCGACGATGCCGCGCACGAGGGTGAGGGCGCTGTCGCGGCCGGTGTCGGCTCCGGGCGCGGTGGCGGCGGCCTGGCGCAGGTCCTCGATGTCGACCAGGCGCACGCCGGGCAGCTCGCGCACGGCCGGGTCGATGTCGCGGGGCAGCGCGAGGTCGAGGAAGACCAGGGGCCGCGTGCGCCCGGCGGTGGCGGCGGCCACGGCCTCGGACGTCAGGACCAGGCCCTGGGCTCCGGTACAGGAGATGACGAGGTCCACCTCGGCCAGGACCCCGACGGCGTCGGCGAAGGGGACGGCGCGGGCCTCGACGGTGTCGTAGGCCTCGGTGAGGCACTCGGCCAGGCGCGCGGCCCGGTCGAAGGTGCGGTTGGCCACGACGACCGCCTCGGCGCCCTGGCGGGAGACCGTGTTGGCGGACAGCGCGCTCATGGACCCGGCGCCGAGGACGAGGACGCGCACGCCCGTGAGGGGGCCGTGCGCGGGCCGGGCGAGCCCGGGCGCGTCGGCGGTGTCGCCCGGGACCGCGGACATGGGGCAGCCCGCGGGGGGCAGCGAACCCACGGTCTGGGCGGTCTGGAGGGCGGTGGTCTGGGGGGCGCCGGTCGGGCCGAGCCCGAGGCCGCCGGAGGCGACGGTGAGGCCGAAGCTGACCATGTCGGCGCCCGCGTGGTCGAGGTGGGTCTCGGTGTGGGCGCGCTTGCCCACGCGCAGGGCGCGCTGGCCGAGGTCGTTGAGGACGCGGCCGACGGAACCGGTCTCCTGGCCCTCCTTGAGGGCGTCGCGCACCTGGCCGAGGATCTGCCCCTCGCCGAGGACCATGGAGTCGAGCCCGCAGGTGACGGAGAACAGGTGCTGGACCGCGCGGTCCTCGTAGTGGACGTAGAGGTGCTCGGAGAGCTCTCCGAGGGGGACCCCGGTGTGCCAGGAGAGGAGTTCGGTGATGGCCGAGACGCCGCCGTGGAAGGCCGAGACGTCGGCGTAGACCTCGGTGCGGTTGCAGGTGGAGACCACCATGACCTCGTTGACGGGCTCGGAGCCGACCATCTCGGCGACCGCGTTGGCGCGGGTCTCCCCGTTCAGCGCGACACGTTCGAGGAGCGCCACCGGCGAACTCCGATGGCTCAACCCCACGGCCAGGACACTCATCCGCACTACTCCTATGCAGGCACCACACAGCGTCTTCGTATGCCCCGGCGGCGGCCAGACCGCCGGAGGCGCGGCGCACGCTCGCTCATCGCCCACCGCTCATGCGGGCCTCACGGCCCGGATCGCCCATCCCTCAGGTCACGTCAGCTCCAGTCCCGCGCGTTCCGCGCCGCGGCCGTCGCCATCGGCCCTGCGCTGCGCGTGGAAGGCGAGGATCTGGAGTTCGATGGACAAGTCGACCTTACGCACATCGACTCCGTCCGGCACATTGAGTACGACCGGCGCGAAGTTGAGGATGCTGGCCACCCCCGCCTCGACGAAGCGCGTCGCCACGCCCTGCGCGGAGACCGCCGGTGTCGTGATGACACCGATGGAAACCCTCTCTGAACGGACAACCTCCTCCAGGTTGTCAATATGCCTCACGTCCAGGGAGGCGACACTCTGCCCCACCATCGCCGGGTCCGCGTCGAGCAGCGCCGCGATACGGAACCCGCGGGTCCCGAACCCCCCGTAGTTGGCCAGTGCGCGGCCCAGGTTGCCTATCCCGGCGATGGCCACGGCCCAGTCCTGGGTGAGACCAAGCTCACGCGAGATCTGGTAGACGAGGTACTCCACCTCGTAACCCACGCCACGCGTCCCGTAGGACCCGAGGTGGGACAGATCCTTGCGCAGCTTGGCGGAGTTCACACCGGCGGCGGAGGCGAGGTCCTCGGAGGAGACGGTGAGGGTGCCGCGGTCCTGGAGGGTCTGGAGGGCCCGCAGGTAGACGGGGAGCCGGGCCACGGTGGCCTCCGGGATGCCCCTCTCCCGGGGCCGTGGTGGACGACTGGTCACAGGCGGGCGCTCCTGGTCGGCGGGCGGGCGCGGGGGCGGTCCGGGCGGGAGGCGGGCCGCCGGGACCGGCGCGGGGAGCGGACGGGCTGCTGCCGCCGCGCTCCTCGGGCGTGTCTTGGAGTACCTAGATTACGCGCTTGTGAAAGCACGCACAAAGTGGGGCCCGCTGTGACGGCGGGCTCATAAGTTCCCACCGGTAAGGGCCTTGGCGCCCCCGCGGAAACCTCCGGTGCGTACGTCGGCAATTCGGGACAACCAAAGACCGTCATATGTGCATATTTGTGGGCACAGTCGTAGTTTTCGGGCTTACTCAGCTCTCCGGAGGAGCCGTCCCGTGAGAGCGGCCGGAAACGTTTTCGCCCATCGCCCGGCCCGCTGACGGCACATCCCCCGGAGAACCGGCGAAAACCCCTTCAGCCGCCCAGGGCGGAGCGCAGGCGGTCCTCGCCCACCCTCCAGAAGTCGTGGCGCCGCCCGTCCACGAACGTCACCGGGATCTTGTCCCAGTACTCCTCGCGCTCGTCCGCGCCGACCTCGTCGAGCTGGCGCACCGCCCGGCTGGCGCCGAGTTCGTCCGCGACCCGCTCGATGACCCCCCAGGCGTCCTCGCACAGGTGGCATCCCGGCTTGCCGAGCATCACCACGCGCGCCTGGCCCGCCCACTGGGGTGTTTCCGCCATGTTCCCCTCCTGTTTCCGGAGCCGTACGGCCCCTCAGCCGCCCGCGAAGGGCGGTAGGACCTCGATCACAGTGCCGTCCGCGACCGGCACGTCACCGTGCGCTCTGCGCCCGACCGGCCGCTCGTCGACCAGCAGCGAGGAGGATCCGAGTACGCGCTGGAAGCGGTCGTCCGGGTGCAGCCGACACGCCGCCTCCAGAGCCTCCGCGAGCGTGGCGGCCCCGACCGTTTCCTCGGCCGTTCCGGCGGCCTCCTTGGCCGCCGCCCAGTACCTGATAGTGCACTTCGCCATCCGTTGATTATCCTTGGTGTTGCTCGGAGGCGACGAATTGGACATCTTCACCGGGGGCAATGGCGCCTTCGATCGCCCGCACAGAGCGGGGTGACGAGAAGAGACGCATGAGCCATCTGCTGCTGTTGACGAACTCGAACGAACCGTCCGACCACGTACTTCCCGCCCTCGGTCTCCTTCTGCACTCGGTGCGGGTGGCGCCGGCGGAGGCGGGGGCCCTACTGGCGTCGAACGCGGGCGGCGGCTCCGGCGCGCCGGTCGACGCCATCCTGGTGGACGCGCGGACCGACCTCGCCGCGGCCCGCAACTTCTGCCGCCTGCTCGACACCACGGGCCTGGACTGCCCGCTGATGGTGATCCTGACCGAGGGAGGCGTCGCGGCGCTGACCCCCGACTGGCAGGTGAACGACTTCATCCTGTCCACCGCCGGTCCCGCGGAGGTCGAGGCGCGCCTGCGGCTGGCCGTGGGGTCGGCCGAGGCCGGGACGGACGACCCCGACGAGATCCGCAGGGGCGATCTCGTCATCGACGAGGCCACCTACATCGCGCGGCTGCGCGGCCGCATCCTCGACCTCACCTTCAAGGAGTTCGAACTGCTCAAGTTCCTGGCGCAGCACCCCGGCCGGGTGTTCACCCGGGCGCAGCTGCTCCAGGAGGTGTGGGGCTACGACTACTTCGGCGGCACCCGCACCATCGACGTCCACGTGCGGCGCCTGCGCGCCAAGCTGGGCTCGGAGTACGAGTCGCTGATCGGCACGGTGCGCAACGTGGGCTACCGCTTCGTGCCCGACCCGGTCGCCAAGGCGCCCTCGGCCGTGCCGGAGGGGGTCGACGCACCGCCCGCCGCGCGCTCCGCCGAGCCCAGCGCGACCTAGGGCGGCACGCGGGGAGCCGCCTCCCTCCGCCCGAGGACCACCCCGGGGCGCCCCTGCGGGCGCCCCGGAGTCGTTTCCGGACACCCGGGAACCCGGCGCTTCCGCGTCCACCGCCGCGGGCCCCACCCGCCGCGTCCCGGGGGCCGACCGTCCCGCGGGCGAACGGTGTGAGAACGGGCGTCCGAACACTCGTGTTCGACGGCCCCAGGTCCTAAGATCGTGTGGGCACCCCCACGCCGGGACGTCAGGCGCGGCGAAACTCCCCGCGGGCGGGTGCGCAGAAGCTGCCTTGGCGCGCCATCCGCGAGGAGGAGAACGCCCCGATGCCCACGAACGCCGCGAGACCCCCGCTCACCCCCGGACGCCGTCGCACGGCCATCGCCCTGGGGGCCGTCTTCGTCGGTTCCAGCCTGGTCGCCGTCATGTCCCCGGCCCACGCCGAGCCGAGCCCCTCCGCGTCGGCCTCCGCGTCGGCCTCCCCGTCGCCCTCCGCACCGCCGTCCTCCCCGGAGCCGGTCCCGTCGGCTGTCGTCTCCTTCGAACGGGACTCCGACGAGGTGAAGTTGGGCGACTCCGCGGTCAACCCCCTCACCGCGACCAACACCGGCGACGCCAGCGTCTGCCTGCTGGCGATGAGCGTGGACACCGGCGGGTTCGGCGTCAGGGGATTCACGCCCCAGGAGGTCGCCCCCGGCGAGGAGGCGTCCGCCGGAGAGGTCACCGGCGCGACCCGCGAGCGGGCCGAGGTCACGGCCACCCTCACCTACGCGCTCGCGCAGGAGGGCGTCGCGTGCGCGGTCCTGGAGCCCGCGAGCACGCGCACCGTCGCCACCGGCACGTGGACGGTCTCGATCGCCAGGCCCGAGCCCACCACTCCCCCGGAGCAGACCGGGGAACCCACGGACGAGCCCACCGAGACCGAGGAGCCGGACGACACCACGAGCCCCTCCGACACGCCCCGCCCCGACCCCACCCGTGACGACGACCGCGGGGGGAACTCCGGCGGCGGCTCCGGCGGTTCGGGCGGCGGCAGGTCCGGCGGCTCCGGTGACGCGCCCCGCTCCTCCGGCCGTGTGGACGACGTGCCCACCAGCGACGTGCCCACCACCCGCGACGGCTTCCCGGACCTGCCCAGCGACGAGGCGGCCCTGCCCGGGGTCGTGCCCGGCGCGGAGAACCTCGCCGAGCTGCCGACGGTGACCCCCGGCGCGCAGGACGACGACCTCGACGAGACCGAGGTGGCCGCCGACCACAGCGACCTGGGGCCGAACATGGCCCCGGCGGTGCTGCTCGCCGCGTTCCTCCTCGCTCTGCTGCTCGCGGCCCCGCTCGCACCGGTGCGGCGCGTCCGCGTCGGCGGCGGCTACCAGGGCAGGCGCCGCAGGAAGTAGGACGTCCCGGTGCCGTTCCCCGGCGGCCTCGCCACCGGGGAACGGCACCGGCGACGCGCGGTTCAGGGCAGCTACCAGGACAAACACCCCACCTGCCGTGGCTGGCAGAAGTCTTGCCGTCGCCCCGTCGTAGGCTTTCGGTCCATGGACACCCCGCTAGTCACCGATGACCTGGACCGGACCCTGGCCGAACAGGTGCTGACGCTCGCCGAGGCCGCGCGCGCGGCCGACGGCGTCGCACCGCTGTCGGAGCACACCCTGCTCCGCGTCAGACACGGCGCCCCCTCGGGGAGCAGCCGCTTCCACCTGGCCCTGGAGGACGGGCGCGCGGTCGGCTTCGCCTTCGTGGAGCGCGTCGCGGGCGAGCCCGACTCCGGAGAGGTCGTCGTCCACCCCGACCACCGCGGCCGCGGGCACGGAACCGCCCTGCTGCACTCGGTGGACCGGGACGCCGGGCCGGACGGGGTCCGCGTGTGGGCGCACGGGCGCACCCCGCAGGCGGTGTCGGTGGCGCGGGAGGACGGCTGGACCGCCGTCCGCGAACTCCACAAGATGCGGATGCCGCTGCGCGACATCGCCGGGGACGAGCCGGGCGGCCCCTGGGAGGCGCCCGAGCTGCCCGAGCCCGAGCTGCGGCCCGAGGTGGCCGAACGGGTCCGGCTGCGCCCCTTCGTCGTCGGCCAGGACGAGCAGGCGTGGCTGGCCGCCAACGCACGGGCTTTCGCCGACCACCCCGAGCAGGGCCAGCTCACCCTGGACGACCTGCTCCAGCGCGAGGTGGAGGACTGGTTCGACCCGGACGGCTTCTTCCTGGCCACCGCCAAGGACGGCGGGGTGGCCGCGTTCCACTGGACCAAGACCCACGCCGACGGCGCCGGGCTCACCGACGGCGAGCCGGTGGGCGAGGTCTACGTGGTGGGCGTGGACCCCGAGTGGCAGGGCAGCGGACTCGGCCGTGCCCTGACCCTGGCGGGTCTGCGGCACCTGCGCGACGCCGGTCTGCCGTGGGTCCACCTGTACGTGGACGGCGACAACGAGGCGGCGGTGCGGCTGTACGAGTCGCTCGGATTCGCCATGTGGGACACCGACGTGATGTACGCGCCGCCGAGGGACGACGCCCCCCGCCCGAACGTGTGACCTGTCACATTCACCGGCCAATCCCCGGACCGCCACGGGAGTGCGACATCTCGTTCATCTTCCGTTCATCTTGCTTGGGACAACTGGTCACCTGTTGCACCTACCTTCACATTCGGCGCAGCACGGCCACCCTCCACCACGGACCGTGGCGCGGTGACCGGCGATCGCCCCAGTACGGGACGCGAAGGGGACCCCGGCGGGGAGACACCCCCCGACCGGTGGGAGAACCACGCGTCGCAGGGAACACACCAGGCACGCAGAAGGTGCACGGAACGCACCGCACCATCCGGGCGACCCGCCCCGAAACCTTCCGAACCGGAGCCAACCCATGACGACCACGGACGCCCCCGAGGCGGCACCGCCGCCCACGGGCAAGCGCCGGATCGGCGACGTCGCCTTCGCCGGGCTCGCCCGAGGCTCGGGCATCCTGATCCTGCTGATCCTCGCCGGTGTCGCCGCCTTCCTGCTCGTGCAGGCCTGGCCGTCCCTGACCGCGAACACGGTGAACTTCCTCACCAGCACGGAGTGGGACCCCAACGTCCGCGAGGAACCCGCGTTCGGTGTCGCCGCCCTGGCGTTCGGCACCGTCCTGGCCGCGGCCATCGCGCTGCTGCTGGCCACCCCGGTGGCGATCGGGATCGCGCTGTTCATCGTCTTCTACGCGCCGCGCAGGCTCGCCTCGGTACTCGGCTACCTGGTGGACCTGCTGGCCGCCATCCCCAGCGTCGTCTACGGCCTGTGGGGCATCGGCTTCCTCGCGCCGGAACTGGTTCCCGTGTACCAGGCGCTGACGCGCTACCTGGGCTGGATCCCGCTGTTCCAGGGCCCCGCCTCCACCTCAGCCCGCACCATCCTCACCGCGGGCGTGGTGCTGGCCGTCATGATCCTGCCGATCATCACCGCTATGGCGCGCGACGTTTTCCACCAGACCCCGCAGGGGCACCGCGAGGCCGCCCTGGCCATGGGCGCCACCCGCTGGGAGATGATCCGCCTGGCCGTGCTGCCCTTCGGCAGGTCCGGCGTGGTGGGCGGCGCCATGCTCGGCCTGGGCCGCGCCCTGGGCGAGACCATGGCCGTCGCGATGATCCTGTCCCCCTCCCTCATCGTCTCCTGGAACCTGTTGCAGAGCGGCAACCAGACCATCGCCGCGCACATCGCCCTCCAGTACCCCGAGGCCACCGGGTACGGCGTCTCCGCGCTGATCGCCGCCGGGCTGGTCCTGTTCGCGATCACCCTCGTCGTCAACATGGGCGCGCGCTACGTCGTGACCCGGGGGAGCAAGGAGTCTTGATGGACACGACGACCACGCAGCCTCCCGGACCCGAGGCCGGCTCCACCGCGACCGACCTGCGCCGCGGCTCCCTGCCGCAGCACTTCCCCGCCGCCCTGCTGGCCTCCTCCGCCGCCGTGGTGGCCGGGGTCCTGCTGGCCTTCTCGTCCTTCGGGTTCCTGCTGTGGGGCCTGCTCACCGCCGCCGCGTACGTGGTGATCGTCGTGACGGCCTCCGCCCGCGTCGAGGGCGGCCGCAAGGCCAAGGACCGGCTGGTCACCTCGCTGGTCTACCTGTGCTTCCTGCTGGCGATGCTGCCGCTGGTGTCGGTGCTGTGGACGGTGCTGAGCAACGGCATCGTCCGGTTCGACGCCTACTTCCTCACGGTGTCCATGAACGGCGTCCTGCCGAGCATGGACGCGGGCGGCGTGTACCACGCGATCGTGGGCACCCTGGCGATCACCGGCATGGCCACGCTCATCTCGGTGCCCATCGGCGTGATGACCGCCGTGTACCTCGTGGAGTACGCCGAGGGCCGCATGAAGCGGATCATCGTGTTCTTCGTCGACGTCATGACGGGCATCCCGTCGATCGTCGCCGGTCTGTTCGTGGTGGCGCTGTGGATGATCCTGTTCGGCCCGGGCCGGACCAACGGCGCGGCGGGCGCGATCTCGCTGGCGGTGCTGATGATCCCGGTCGTGGTGCGCTCCAGCGAGGAGATGCTGCGGCTGGTGCCGCAGGACCTGCGCGAGGCCTCCTACGCCCTGGGGGTGCCCAAGTGGCGCACGATCACCAAGGTGGTGCTGCCCACCTCCGCGGCCGGCCTGACCACAGGAATCATGCTCGCCATCGCCCGCGTTATCGGGGAGACGGCTCCCCTGATCCTCACCACGGGGTCGTCCGCGGTGTCGATCAACTGGAACCTGTTCGACGGGCAGATGATGAACCTCCCGGTGTTCATCTACTCGCAGGTCCGCATGGGCGGCGCCGTCAACTACGAGAGGGCCTGGGCGGCGGCGCTGACCCTGATCCTGGTGGTGATGCTGCTGTTCTTCCTGGCCCGCATGATCGGCCGCCTGTTCGCGCCGAAGGCCCGTTGACCCCTACACACACCGCCCACGCCCCGCGCGCGGAGCAGATTCACGAGGAACTTCCAGTGGCGAAACGTATCGACGTCTCCGGTCTCCACGTCTACTACGGCGACTTCAAGGCCGTGGAGGACGTGTCGATGACCATCGAGCCGCGGTCGGTGACGGCGTTCATCGGATCGTCGGGCTGCGGCAAGTCCACCTTCCTGCGGACCCTCAACCGGATGCACGAGGTGACCCCGGGAGCCCGCGTCCAGGGCAAGGTGCTCCTGGACGACCTGGACATCTACGGGCCCGACGTGGACCCGGTCATGGTGCGCAGCGAGGTCGGGATGGTCTTCCAGAAGGCCAACCCGTTCCCGACGATGTCGATCTACGACAACGTCATCGCCGGTGCCCGCCTCAACAACCGGCGGATGAGCAAGTCCGAGGCGGACGAGCTGGTGGAGGGTTCGCTGCGCGGCGCGAACCTGTGGGAGGAGGTCAAGGACCGGCTGAACAAGCCCGGTTCGGGCCTCTCCGGCGGCCAGCAGCAGCGGCTGTGCATCGCCCGCGCCACCGCGGTCAAGCCGTCGGTGCTGCTGATGGACGAGCCGTGCTCGGCGCTGGACCCGATCTCGACCCTGGCGATCGAGGACCTCATCCACCAGCTCAAGGAGAACTACACGATCGTCATCGTGACGCACAACATGCAGCAGGCCGCGCGTGTGTCCGACCGGACGGCGTTCTTCAACCTGTCGGCTCCGGGCAAGCCGGGCAAGCTCATCGAGATGGGCGAGACGAACCAGATGTTCACCCGGCCGGAGAAGAAGGAGACCGAGAACTACATCACCGGCCGGTTCGGCTGATCCGTCACCCGAACCCTTCCCGACCAGGGACGACCGGTGATGGGGTGGTCGGTTCGGCTGATCCGTCTCCTGTCCCTTCCCGACCAGGGACGACCGGTGATCGGGTGGTC